>NZ_CP059599.1:954371-1272494 GCF_022369455.1 Campylobacter sp. RM5004
GAAAAAGCACTTTGCTTGATAGCATATTTGAACTAGATAATAAATTTGATATGACCTATAAGGATACTAATTCAAAAGATATTAAGGCTTGGCAAAGCAATATCGGCTATATGCTTCAAAGCTTTCATACTCATACAAATCTTAGTGCTTTAGAAGTAGTTTTATTAGGCGCTTATAATGATTTAGGTTTAAAAATAAGCGATGAGATTTTAGCTAAAGCTACTAAGATTTTAGAGCAGTTTAAGATTTCTCATCTAGCTAATTTAAACATAAAAGAACTTTCGGGCGGACAAAGGCAAATGATTGCTTTTGCACAAGTTTTACTTAAAAATCCAAAGATTTTATTACTTGATGAGCCTGTAAGTGCGCTAGATTTAAAACATCAATGTATTTTATTAGAAGCTTTAAGAAAAATAACTTTAGAAAATAATCTAATAAGCATAGTGGTTTTACATGATTTAAATTTAGCAAGTTTGTTTTGTGATGAAGCAGTGTTTTTACATAATCAAAAAGTATATAAAAAAGGCAAGATTGATGAAATTATAAATCTTGATTTAATTAAAGAAATTTATGAAGTAAAAGCGAGCGTTAATAAAATAGATGATAAAACTTTTATTCAGGTATTAGGCTCATTAAACAAGGAAAAATATGAAAATACATCTACAAAAATTGGTTAATAAAGTTATTAATCTTGAAGATTATGTTTATTTAATAATATTATTGGCAGCATTTTTACATATTTCATTTTTAATTCTTTTTTATTTTATGAATATCAATGAATTGTTTTATTTAAACATAGTTTCAGTTTTAATATATATTACAATTACAATAAATTTTAAAACGAAATATGCTAGAACATATTATATGATAGTTTATTTTGAAGTTTTAATCCATCAGTTAATTGCAATATATTATACCGGAAGTGCTAGCGGATTTGATTTGCTACTTTGTTGTTTGATATTAGTTCAATTTTTATTCTTTAAGAAAAGCACTTGTTTTTTATCTACAATAATGATTATTTGTTTGATTTATGTTAGTTATTTTCAAGCAGATTCTTTATTACTGCATAGCAATAAGCTTTTTACTATTGATATATATAAAAATTCAAATATTATTTTATATCCTATAAATTTAGCGGTTTTGCTTGTATTTTTAATAGTTTATGGGGTTTTAGTAACTGTTATTCCTAGCAAAAGAATTAATGATTTAACAAAAATTGTTTATAAAGACTTTTTAACAGGTCTTAATAATAGAAAATATATTGAAGATGTAGTATTGTCTAAATATAATCAAGAAAATATTTTAGTAGCAATTGCAGATATTGATAATTTTAAGCATATTAACGACACTTACGGACATCAAACCGGTGATATTGTTTTAAAAATGTTAGCGATTGTATTAATTAATAAAAATAAAAAATATGCTAAATATAATGTTGATATTTGCAGATGGGGTGGGGAAGAATTTTTAATTATTGCTGATATTAACGATACTGATATTGCTAATATGTTTTTAAATGAAATAAGAGAAGATATTTTTAGATTAAAAATAAGTGATTTACATGAAACAATAAGCGTTACGATAGGAGCTAGCATATCTAGTTTTAATCCAAAAGAATATAAGCAAATGTTTGAAATAGCTGATAAAAACTTATATGTAGGTAAAAATACAGGTAAAAATAAATGCGTGATTACAAAAGCTTAAACTAAATTCTTAGCTTTTGCTAATCTTAAAGCTTTTGTAAATTCATGTAATTCATTAATATTACCTATGCTAATTCTATTTAATAATGGGAAATTATCTATATTTCTTCCTACTATTATTCCTTGCTCTTTCATATAATTTGCATAATTAATATCTTTGATTTTATGTAATATAAAATTAGCTTGTGATTTATAATAAAATATATCAAGCTCTTTAAAAACTTCTTCTAAATATTTTTTATTTTCATTAATTATATTTCTAGTAGTATTTGCAAAATCTTTTTGTTTTAGTGCATAAATAGCACAATTTAGAGCAATAGAATTAATCGCATCTATACTAAAATAAGGCTTAATAATATTTATAAAATCACTATGCGATATTCCATATCCTATTCTAATTCCTGCTAAAGAATACATTTTAGAAAAAGTTCTAATATGTAAAATATTTGGATTTTTAGCTAATTCTAAACCTTCATAATCATTAGCAAACTCAAAATAAGCTTCATCAAACAACATATAAGTATTATCTTTGCAAATTGAGTTGAAGTATTCTAATTTTTCTTTATTTAAGGTTAAACCTGTTGGATTATTAGGATTTGCAATATATATAACATTAGTTTTATTTGAATCCAAATTTATTTTGCTAATTCCTATTTCAAATTCTTCATAAAATGTATCAATGCTATAACCTATATTTCTTGCATATTCTATTGTAAGCTCAAAAGTTGGAAGTGGAGCTATTAGTTTAATATTTGCATTAGCTTTTTTATAAAGAGCTAAAAGGCTCATATAAATAACATTACTAGAGCCATTACCTAAAACAAAATTATTATTATTTAAATAATAAAAACTTGCTAATTCATCAAGTAATTTATAATTTTTATCAAACGAATACCTATTAAAATCAATTTTACTAATTATGTCTTTTACATCTAAGATATTGCAAGTATTTTCGTTTTTGCTTAAATCAATCATATATTTTTAAATAGATTTTCAAGATTTGCTTTAGCTTCAACTGAGCTTATATGATTTTCTGCTTCAGTGCCAACTTCAATTAATTCAATACTAAGACCTGTTAGCATATTACAAAGTCTAATATTTATACCTTGTTTTCCTATTGCTTTGCTTTTTTGATCGTGATTAATTACAACTTTTGCTACATCATTATCAATTGTAACTGAGTTTATAATAGCAGGAGCTAAAGCACGAGAAACCACAATAGCTTGTTCGTTAGAATATTCTATACAATCTATATTTTCTCCATTTAATTCTTTGCTAATTGCATTAATTCTAACGCCTTTTGTTCCAACACTTGCACCTACTGCATCTATATTTATAGAATTTGCTCTTAATAAAACCTTTGCTCTTTCACCTGGAATTCTAGCGCTATTTATAATTTCAATAGCTCCATCTTTAATCTCAGGCACTTCAAGGGTTAAAAGTGCATTTAAAAATTTTGGAGATGTTCTTGAAATTTCTACTTTAAGACCTAATTTTTTATCAACGCTAACTTTTTTAATAACAGCTTTTAAAACATCGCCTACTTTAAATTTTTCACCTTTTATACGATTTTTTCTAGGTAAAACTGCTCTAATTTCATCAAATTCTATGAAAGTATTTTCTTCATGATCAATAAATACAACCGTTCCAAAGATTAGTTTATCAATCATACTTTGATATTTTTCAAATAATTTTTCTTCAACAAGTCTTTGAACATTATATTCAAGCTCTTTATAAAGCCAATTGATTGCAGTTCTATCAAGGTTAGCAAAAGATATTTCATATTTTAGAGTATCTCCGATTTCTACTTCGCTTGATTCTAGTTTTGCTTTGCTTAAACTTATATATTTACTATCATCATTTGCTAATTCATCTTTATCAGCAACTACTAAAAGATTTTGATAAACACAAAGTGTTTTTTTAACATCTACGCTAAATTCTTTATCATCACCAAAAATTCTTTTTGCAGTGTTAGTTATAGCCTTTACAACTTTGTCGCTAACTTCTTCTATTGGCAATGATTTTTCATTCGCTATTGATTCTATTATATCTACTATTCTTTCCAAGATTTTACCTTTAATTGAAGTTTGAAGATTATTATAATACAAAAAATAACTTTTAATAAGTTTAATGAAAGAACTTTTTGTTATGATTTATTTTTTTAATTTAAAAAAGGATATGAAATGAAATTTAAATTAGCAAAACAAACTTTAAATTCAAAACCAAAAGAAATTAGTGTTGAAGAAGTTATTAAAACACTTGAAGAAAAAAAGGTAATATTTTTAGATCATTCAAATTCAAGCGAAGATATTACTAAATTAGTAGAAAAATTAAATAATTATAAAGTTTATGTAAATACTGTTAAATATGGTCTTGTAGAAGATGAATTTATTTACGAGGTACATATACTTTGAGTAAAAAATTATATATAGAAACTCTTGGCTGTGCAATGAACGTTCGTGATAGCGAGCGTATGATTGCAGAGCTTACTACTAAAGAAGGTTATGAAGTTACTACGAATAAAGCTGAAGCTGATTTAATTTTAATAAACACTTGCAGTGTTCGTGAAAAGCCGGTTCATAAATTATTTAGCGAAGTAGGGGGCTTTTTAAAAGAGAAAAAAGAAGGTGCAAAAATAGGCGTTTGTGGTTGCACGGCTTCGCATTTAGGTAGCGAAATATTTAAGCGTGCTCCACAAGTTGATTTTGTATTAGGTGCAAGAAATATTAGTCGTATAACAGAAGCTATTAAAACTCCTAAATTTATAAGTAATGATATAAATTATGATGAGAGCGATTATGCTTTTGCTGATTTTAGAAATAGTATTTATAAAAGCTATGTAAATATTATGATAGGTTGTGATAAGCATTGTGCTTATTGTATAGTTCCACATACTAGAGGAGATGAGCTTAGTATTCCTAAAAATATTATTTTAAATGAAGTAAAAAAAGCAGTAGATAATGGTGCTAAAGAAGTATTTTTGCTAGGTCAAAATGTAAATAATTATGGTAAAAGATTTTCAAGCAATCATTCTAAAATGGATTTTTCAGACCTTTTAAATGAGATTAGCGAAGTTAGTGGTTTAGAAAGAATTAGATTTACTAGCCCACATCCATTGCATATGGATGATAAATTTTTAGATACTTTTGCAAATAATCCTAAAGTGTGTAAAAGTATGCATATGCCGCTTCAAAGTGGAAGCACAACAATACTTAAAGCAATGAAGCGTGGATATACTAGAGAATGGTTTTTAAATAGAGCATTAAGATTAAGAGAATTAGTTCCAAATGCTAGTATTTCAACAGATATTATCGTAGCATTTCCAGGTGAGAGTGATGAAGATTTTGAACTTACACTTGATATGATGAGACAGGTTAGGTTTGAGCAAATATTTTCTTTTAAATATTCAAAAAGACCATTAACACCAGCTGCAACTATGCCAAATCAAGTGCCAGTTGATATTGCAAGTGCAAGGCTTACTAGATTACAAAGTTTATATAATGAAATTTTAGATGAGATTAGTGCTGCTCAACTTAATAAAACTTATAAAGTTTATTTTGAAGAATTAAGAGAAAATCAAACAATAGCAGGAAGAAGCGATAATAATTTCTTAGTAGTTGTAAATGGTAGTGAAGAATTGTTAGGAAAAATGGTCGATGTAAAAATCACCAAAACTTCTAGGACAACCCTTTATGGCGAAATTTAAAATTAAGCTTTTGGCTTTTTTTGTATATTTAGTTTTAAATTTAATTTATTTTACTTGTAAGAAAAAATTTTATGGTGAAAAAACCTTGCCAAAAGAGCCTTGTGTAGTGCTTTTTTGGCATGGAAAACTTACTATGATGGCATTTATCTTTGCTTATATTAAAAAAAATGGCTATACAAAAACTCCTTATGTATTAATTAGCAAACATAAAGATGGAGAGCTAATTTCTAGTGTTATGGAGTTTTTTGGCATTAAATCCGTTCGTGGAAGCACTTATGATTCAGCCTTAGAAGCCTTAAGGCAAATTAAAATCTTATTAAAAGAAGGTCATGATGTATTTATAACCCCAGATGGCCCTAGAGGACCTTATCATAGTATTTCGGTAGGCTCTTATAAAATAGCTAGCAAATATAACATTCCTACCATTATTTTTGATAATGCTGCAAGTAGGGTTTATAGAGCTAAGAGTTGGGATAAAATGATATTAGCAAAGCCATTTTCAACCATAGCTTATATTATTTCAAAACCTATTAATTTAAGCGTTGAAAATCCTGAAGATGAATTAAGTAAAAATTTTGCTATATTAGAAGAAAAATTACAGCAAGAAGGATATTATGTTTAGCATTAGAAAATATCTATCAAGTGTATTTATAAATGTAGTTTTAAAAGATAAAGCCTTTGTGATTGAATCGTATTCGGTTAAGAAGGAAAAAATCATAAAAACTCAGCAAAGAACTTTCAGTGATGAAGAAAAGCAAAAAGCATTAAAACATATAAAAGATTTAATTGATAATCATTATTTTACTTATGTGTCTTTATTATTTACTAGTATTGGACAAGGAATGATTCCTACTATAAATAAAAATGAACTACAAAGATACGGAGTAGATGATAGTGCTATAACTTTAAAAACTTTTGATAATTCATTTTTATATGCTTCAAAAGTTGAGCTTGAAAATTCAAATGTAATTATTGATAATTTACATGTTGATTTAATATTTTCTCCATTTGTAATATTGAGTAAATTGATAAAAGATAAAAGAGCCGATGGTTTTGTTTATGAAGGAATAAATTTATTTGTTTTAAAATACAATGAATTTATAACTTTAATGATTTATGAAAATAATAAGTTTAAGTTTGGAAGTTATTTTGAACTTAAGATAAATAAAGAAAATGAAGAAGAAGAAAATATTGAGCTAGAAGAAGAATTAGAAATAGAAAATGATGATGATGCTTTAGAAGAGCTTGATTTTGATGAGCTTGATAATATAAAGCTTGATGATGATTTTAATTTAGATGAGAATTTGAATACGGAAGTTAATGATGAAAGTTTAAATACTTTTAGTCTTGATATGCAGATATTTGAATACATAAATAGCGCTATTAAAGAGTTTTATGACAATGAAGTTTATGAGAGCGATTTTATAAATAATATTATTATGTTTGAGCATGAGAAAAGCTCAAAAGCTATGCATTCATATATAGAAAGTGAATTATTGTTAAAACCTATTGTTTATAAGATAGATGTATTTAAAGAAATGCTTAAATTAAGTTGCTTAGATTTAGGAGTGAAAATTGACTTATAGTTTTAAAAAAGCCGAATTAAAACCTATATTAAATAAATTTAACAAATTATGTTTTTATTTTTTAATATTCATAATTGTTGTTATTTTATTTTTTGCTGTTTATATAAAAATAAAGCAAGGCTTAGCATATAATGAAGCTGAAGAAGCTAGAATTAATAGTGAAAAAACAATAGAATTAATGCTAAAGCATAAAAATGAACTAGCTTTAAATAAAGAATATATAGCTTTAGTTGATGATATAAGTGCTTCAAATATTAATCTTAAAAAAAGTATAAAAAATCTATTTGATTTAGTTCCTGATAGCATTGTTTTAAATGAAGTTTTGATGGAGCAAAAAAGTTTATTAATTAAGGGAATTACACCTACTAAAGAAATTTATAATAATCTTTTGCAAACTCCATTACAAAGTATTTTTGAAACTACAAAAACAAATTTTATTCAACTAAAATCAGGTTGGTATAATTTTGTAAGCATAAATACTATTGAAAATTCAGAGGGTTTTAATGAATAAAGATAATAGCACAAATAAAATTGATATAGTAAAATTATTATTATGGCTTAGTGTATTTTTAATAGCTATTTTTAGCCTTAGTGCTTTATTAATAATTCCTAGTGTAAATAAATTAAAAATCGCAAATGAAGTTCTAAGCTCTTCTAATTCTAAACTAAGCCAAAATAAGGGCAAATTAGATAATATAGATAGACAATTAAATGAATATTTAGCAGAAAATAAAACTAATTTAGACAAAATTCATAATGATTTTGATATTGAGAAATTTAAAAATCATTGCAAAACTTTCTTTGATGATGTAAAGCTTGATAAAAATGTAGATTTTAATGAAGAATATGTAAGTTATCAATTATTTGTAAGCACAAAGATTACAAGTCCAGCGATTTTTTATAATTTCATAGATTCATTAGAAAACTATCCTAATATTTTAAGAGTTCATTTTCCTATAATTTTAAAATCTGAAAAAGATTTGATAAAAGCTCAATTTAATTTACAAGTTTATAAAAGATAAGCCCAAATAAATGGGCTTAATATTATTTATGAAGTTCGTTAGCGTAGAATTTAACTGAATTAAAACCTTCTTTTAAAGCCCATTCATAAGCTTTGCTTACGAAATCCCAGTTAATATGCTTATAAAACTCTTCTAAATAAGCTGCTCTTGCGTTTCTGTGGTCAATATAATAAGCGTGCTCCCAAACATCAACTACTAACAATGGAACTTTATTTTCTGTAATAGGAGTTTGAGCATTGCTAGTTTTAACTAATTCTAATTTTTTAGTATCAAGATTTAGCACAAGCCAAAACCAACCACTACCAAATAAAGCAGTAGCACCTTTAACAAACTCATCTTTAAAATTACTACAGGTATTAAAGTTTTCTTCAATAGCTTTTTGTAATTCTTCGCTCATTTTGCTTTCTACTGGGCTAATGCAATCAAAATAAAAATCATGATTATATACTTGAGCAGCATTGTTAAAAATACCATCTTTAGAACTTAGAATAATTTCAACTAAATCTTTTTTCTCATAATCAGTTCCTGCGATTAGATTATTTAGATTATTTACATAAGTTTGATGGTGTTTGCCATAGTGAAAATTAAAAGTTTCTTCACTCAAAAATCCAGAAAATGCATTTGTTGCATAATTTAATGTTCTTAGTTTAAACATTTCTATCTCCTTAAATTAATTTGCATAGATAATATAACATAAAAAGATAATATTTATCCTATTTTATTTTCAAATTCCTATTTCAAATTCTTTTACTTTTTTATATTTAATAGTAAATATTAAAATTACAATCATTTTAAGCTAAAATTTATTTAGAATTTCTATAATAATCACTATCAAATTAAAATTAAAGGATACACTATGAAATTAAGTAAAATCGCATTCGCAAGTTTATTTGTTGCAAGCACAGCATTTGCTCATCAATTTTTTCCTATGAAAACAGATAATGGCTATAAAGTAGGCTTTTGGGCTGATGATCACTGGGGTCAATATCAAAGCGATAGAGTATTTGGAATTAGTGCTTATGATGCAAATGGCAAGAGATTAAAAGCTGGATATGATTATTTAAATAATAAGATTTTTATAGAAGGAAATCCATCAGTTGCTACTATGAATTATGATTTTGGTTATTATACTTTTACAAAAGATGGCAAGCATTATGCTTTTGCTAGAAATGAAATCACAGATATTACTGGAGCAAACGAAGTAACCCAAACTAGAAAAATTTATAAACTAGGTAAAAGTATTTATGAATGGAATGAAGCTTCTAGTAAAGCTCTTGGCTTAAAATTTGAAATTGTTCCTTTAGAAAATCCACTAGTAAAAAAGGTTGGAGATAAACTAAAAGTTTTAGTTTTACTTGATGGCAAACCTGTTAGTGGTGTAGAATTTGAAGATCAAAATGATGATATTGATGGTGTAGTAACTGATAAAAATGGTCAAGCTACATTAACTCTTACAAAACCACAAGATGGACTTCAAATAATTGCAGCAGGAATTAAAATACCATATAACCTTGATAGATACGGCGATACATTACAACTTACTGCAACTCTTAGCTTTAAATCTAAGTAATTTATAAAGTTAGTTAAACCTTTTGCCTTAAAATAGATTAAAAATATTTTAAGGCAAGGAATGAAACTAAAAATTTTATTAATTATTTTAATACTTTCATCTCTTTTATTTGTATATAAGGATATTATAAATAATCATAAAGAAGTTAATACTTTTGAACTATCTTATATAGATTTAGATATGATTAAGGACTTAAAGGCTTATACTTTAGTTAATTTTTGTAGCAGTAATAATTCTATATGCAATAAATTTCAACCTACTTTAAAAATTTTATTTAATGAATTAAGTGGGAATGATATTAAAATTTTTAATATTAATATCTTTGAAAATACAGAATTATTGAATAATTTTCCTATTAATTTAATACCTATTCAATTCTTTTTTACAAAAGATGGTAAAAGCTACAAGCCTAGCGAGGCTTTAGGTTTAGATTTTCAAAATACTATTATGAATGAGAAGGAATTTTACTATCACATAGGCGTTTTAAGCAAAGAAGAGATAATAAAAATCCTTAATGAAATGCAATTAAATCAACTCTAATTGATTTAATGCATTTTCTACAATATCACCTATCGGAGCATCTATACTTATATTTATAACAAGCTCTTCATCTTTAGGAAATTCTAGCGTTGCAAATTGTGAATCAATCATATTTTCTTTCATATAATGACCACTTCTTTTACTCATTCTTTGCATGATTAAATCTTTATCACCATATAAATGTATAAAAATGATTTTGCCTGATTTTCTTATTTCATCTCTATACTTTTTCTTAAGAGCTGAGCATGCAATAACACATGAGCGTTCTCTTCTTGAAATTGAGAAAAACACATCAGAAATTCTTTCAAGCCAAGGCTTTCTATCTTCATCATTTAAAGGTGTTCCGCTTTGCATTTTTTCTATATTTGCTCTTGGGTGTAAATCATCTCCATCTATAAAACTAGCTCCTAAATTATTAGCAAGCATAGCTCCTACCGTGCTTTTACCGCAGCCACAAACACCCATTACTACAATGTTATAATGTTTCATTTTAATCCTTTGTTAAAAATCTTGCTATTTTTAACTTATTTTTCTTAATATTACATAAATTTCTAAAAAGGAGAAGTTATGGAGCTTAGTGCCTCTTATTTATTATGTGTCGCTGCTATTGCAGTTGTTTTATTATTATTTATGATTATGAAGCTTAAAATTCATGCTTTTATATCATTAATAATCGTAAGTTTTTTAACTGCTCTTGCAGCTAATACTCCACTAGATAAGATTTTAGGAGTAATGTTAGGTGGTTTTGGTTCAACTTTAGCAAGTGTTGCTTTATTAGTTGGTGTTGGTGCAATGATAGGCAAAATATTAGAAGTATCAGGTGGAGCTCAAGTTTTAGCAGATACTTTGATTGAATATTTTGGCATAAATAAAGCTCCTTTTGCTTTAGGTTTAGCGTCATTAATATTTGCATTTCCTATATTTTTTGATGCTGGTCTTATTGTAATGCTACCTGTTATTTTAAGTGTTGCTCATAAGCTAAAAGGCTCAATTTTAACCTATGCACTTCCTTCTGTTGGTGCGTTTTCTGTAATGCACGTATTTTTACCACCACACCCTGGACCTGTTGCTGCGGCTGCAACTATTGATGCGAATATTGGTTGGGTATTAATATTAGGTCTTGTAATAGGTTTGCCTACATGGTATTTTAGTTCTTATTTATTTGGACTTTATTCAGGTAAGAAAATGTATTTTAAAGCACCTGACTTATTTGAAGATGAAAAAATTGAAATTAAGAAAAAGCCTAAGTTCTTAACCGTTTTAATGATTTTATTAACTCCTGTTGTTTTAATTTTCATTAGTGCAATAATCTCATCTATGCAAAAACTTGAAGTGCTTTCAAAAAGCAGCGTTTTATTTAATTCTTTAAATCTTTTAGGACAAACTCCTATTGCTTTAATGATTACATTAATAATTTGTATTATTACATTTTATAATACTTTAGGTGCAAAAAATATTGAAAAATACTGCGAAAAATCACTTCCTGCAATTTGCTCTGTTGTTTTAGTTACAGGAGCAGGTGGAATGTTTGGTGGGGTTTTAAGAGCTAGCGGTATAGGCGATGCTTTAGCTGGAACTTTAGCTAATTTAGGTGTTCCGGTAATTTTAGCAGGATTTATAATAGCTGCTGCAATTAGAATAGCTCAAGGCTCAGCAACCGTTGCACTAACAACTGCAGCAGGTTTAATGGCACCTGTAATTGCTTCTTATACAGGCTTAGAAGAATTTGATAAAGTTGCAATTGTTTTAGCTATTGCTTGCGGTAGTGTAGTTTGCTCTCACTTTAATGATTCAGGTTTTTGGCTTGTTAAAGGATTGTTTGGACTTGACGAAAAAACAACTCTTAAAACATGGACAATGCTAGAAACTTTAATCGGAGTTATAGGTTTTATCTTTATTCTAATTATTCTAGCTATTTATAAATTTATTTTCTAATTTCAAATTCCTATTTCAAATTCTTTTTGAAATAGGGATATTTTATTCTTTTTTATATTATTTCTTAAAATTTTCTTATGGGGGGGAGTAAGCCCTGTAAAATAGATAAATTTTAATTATTCTATTAATTAAATTTAAGCAAAATTATTTATAATATCTATTAACTTAAAAAATTAAGTTTTAATTAAATTTAAGGAGAAAATATGGAAAAGTTATCTCGTAGAAGCTTTTTAAAAGGTGCAGCAGGAGTAGCCGCAAGCGCTTCAAGCCTTGGTGCTGTTGATTTTGTTGGTTTTGATGCAATGCCAAAAACAGATAAAAGTTTAATAAGTGCTTCACACTTCGGAGCTTATCATCCAGTTATTAGAAGTGAAAAAGCAGAAGGTTTTGAGGCTTTTAAAGGTGATGTTAAACCTACAAGCTTAATGAATGGGGTAATTCATAGAGTATATGCTCAAGATAGAATAAAAAATCCAAGTGTTAGAAAAAGTGTTTTAGAAAAAGGCTTCGCAAAAGCTCCTAAAAACTTAAGAGGTAAAGAAGAATTTGTAGAGATTAGCTGGGAAAAAGCTTACGAATTAGTAGCTAATGAATTAAAAAGAGTTTATAAAGAATACGGAAGTAATGCAATATATGGCGGCTCTTACGGATGGTTTTGTGTAGGTAGTGTAAATAACCCACAAAGCTTACTTGGAAGAATGCTAAATATCGCAGGAGGTTGCACTACTAGAACTCTTACTTATTCAACCCACTGCATTCGTGCAATTACTCCTTATATTAGTGGGGTTGATGAATCAAGTGCTAAACAAACTTCATGGGATAATGTTTTAGAACATTCAAAAGTTATTGTTTTATGGTCTAACGATATGATTAATACTAATCAAATTGCTTGGGGTGTTCCATTACATGAATCATACGAATATTTAGAAAAATTACAAGCTTTAGTAAAAGCAAATAAAATTAAAGTTATAAATATTGACCCAGTTTATAATGATACAGCTAGATACCTTGGGGCTGAGCAAGTATTTATAAATCCTACAACTGACGTTGCAATGGTTGAAGCAATGTGCTATCACTTAATTAAAAATAATCTTCATGATGAAAAATTCCTTAAAAAATACACAGTAGGATTTGCAAAATTAAAAGAAAGATTATTTGATGAAAAAAACCCTAAAACTCCTGAATTAGCAGAAAAAATCACAGGAGTAAGTGCTGCTAAGATTAAAGAATTAGCTGAATTAATGGCAAAAAATAGAACAATGATTATGGCTGGTTGGGGTTTCCAAAGAGCTCATCACGGAGAGCAAACTCATTGGGCTATGATTACTCTAGCATCAGTTTTAGGACAAATTGGACTTGATGGTGGTGGATATGGCTTTAGCTATCATTATTCAGATGGTGGGGTTCCAACTCCAGGTGCAGTTACAGGAAATGCAAATAGTGGAAATATTGAAGACAAGGCGAATAATTTTAGTGGTTTCCCTGGACTTGCAGGAATTAGCACAAAGACTTCAGTAAAAGGTGAGTGGAGTGATAGAGAAAACGAAGTAATTCCTGTTTCAAGAATTGTAGATATGCTTGAAAATCCTAATAAAGAATATATATTTGATGGAAAAGTAAAAACATTCCCATTAATTAAATCAATTTATTGGGCGGGCGGAAATCCTATGCATCATCACCAAGATAGAAACAGACAGCTTAAAGCATTTGCTAAGGTTGATAGCTTTATCGTTCAAGATTGTTTTTGGACTGCTAGTGCAAGACATGCTGATTTAGTTTTACCTGCTACAACTGAAATTGAAAGAAACGATATTACAAAAGCACACACAAATAAATATATTTTCGCAATGAAAGAGTGTGTAAAACCTATGTATAATTCAAAAAATGATTATGATATTTTCTGCGGAATTATTAAGCATTTTGGCGAAGAAAAATATCAAGCATTTACAGAAGGTAGGAGCGCTGATGAATGGATTAAGTATTTTTACGAGCAATCAAGAACCAAAGCAGCTGCAAGTGGCTTAAATATGCCAAGTTTTGAAGAATTTTGGAAAGTTGGCTATGTAGAATTTAAAGCTCCTGAAGAAGCAAAAAATTTCGTAAAAATGAAAGATTTTAGAGATGACCCTATTACAAATCGTTTAGGAACTCCAAGTGGTAAGATCGAGATATTCTCTAAAAAAATAGAAAAATATAATTTAGATGATTGTCAAGGTTTAGTTCAATTCTATGAACCAGCAGAGTATTTAGGCAATGCTAAAAAATATAAATTAAATATGGTTACACCACATCCAAAATATCGCTTACACTCACAACTTAACAATACAATAGTAAGAGATTTTGAAGAAGTTGATGGTAAAGAAGCTTTATGGATGAATCCAGTTGATGCAAAAGCTCGTGGTATTAAAAATGGCGATATTGTTAGAATTTATAATGATAGGGGCGAGATTTTAGGTGGTGTTTTAGTAACTCCTTATGTTAAACCTGGTGTAATTAGAATGCAAGAAGGCTCATGGTATAACCCTGATAAAAAAGGCTTATGCTTACACGGAGATGTGAATGTGCTTATAGCTGATATTCCTAGCTCTAAGCTTGCATGCGGTAACCAAGCTACTGCTTTAGTAGAAGTTGAAAAATATACTAAAGATATACCAGCATTAGATTTATTTAGACAACCAAAATTTAAAGCATAATTTAAACTCACTGCTTTTTAGCAGTGAGTAATTTTTATAAAGGAAATGAATGAAAAAATTAATAATTATGAGTTTAGTTGCAAGCTCGCTTTTAGCAAATACTTATGTAATGCAAAACTCATCAATAAGTCAAAAAAATAAAGAAATAGGAACAATAATCATCGGAACAAAAGTTGATATTGTTAAAAAAGATAATAAAAATAGTGAAATAAAGCTTAAAGGCTATCGTCCTAAAGGTGGAAAAATTATTTATGATACCTTAGGAGTTTTATCATCTAGCGTAAATCTTAATGATGCAAAAGTTGCTAAGGTTTTAGGAGTAGAAACTGACGAATACGAAAACGAGTGGGAAGTAGTAGAATTAATTGCAAGTATTGATAATGCTAATTTAGGTGAAAAAGATGTGATAAATGAAGGTAAAGAGCTTTTTGAAGAACGCTGTGGCACCTGCCATGCCCTGCATCCTTATGATGAATTTAGCAAAAACGTATGGCCAAGCACAATAAAATCAATGCAAGATAATGCAAGTTTAGATGAAAATGAATATTATCAAATGGTAAAATACTTACAAAGAGTTGCTCCTGGCGATGAATAAAAATTAAGGAATTTGAAATAGGAATTAGTTTGAAAACTAAATTCCGAATTCAAATTCTTTTTGATTTTTTATAAAAAATACACAAAATAAAAAGAATTTAAAATAGGAAATATAAATTACAAAGAGCTATTATAATTAAGCTATGCAAAGTAATTTTAAGTTTATGTTAATTATCGTATCTTTAGGCTCATTTTTAAGCACTTTAGCAATGAATCAAATCCTACCTTTGTTACCTTTTATAATGCAAGAATACGGAGTTAGCAAAGACAAAATTAGTCTTTATAGTGGCTTAGCCTACGCAGGTAGCACACTTATGATGGCACTATTTGCACCTATTTGGGGAATATTAGCTGATAAATATGGTCGCAAAAAAATGCTACTTCGTGCAAGTCTTGGAATGGGATTATGTTTATTAGTTAGTGTATTTTTAAAAACAGCAGAATCATTTATAATCTTAAGATTTATAATGGGCTTTTTCTCAGGCTTTAATTCAGCTTGCATAGCCTTAATAGCAGTTAGTGCTCCTAAAGATGAAGTTAATTATTCTTTAGCAAAACTAAGCTCATCTCAAATTACAGGCTCACTGCTTGGACCTTTGTTTGGTGGGGTTTTAATGCACTTTTTTGATTTTAGAGTGCAGTTTGCAATATCTGGATTTTTATTAATTAGCATATTTTTACTTATATTATTTTTTGTAAAAGAAGAATTTAGCCCTATTAAAAAAGAAGAAAAAATAAGCCTTGATCGTAATTTATATTTTTTCGTAATTATTTTATGTATAGCTTCATTTTTGGTTCAATATTCTCAAACTTTCATAGGTCCAATAATCGGACTTTTTGTATCAAATTTGGTTGAAAATAAAGAACTTGCAACTGGATTTTGCTTTAGCCTTGCAGGAATTGCAAGTGCAATATTTGCTCCAAGGCTTTCAAAATTAGCAAAAATCTATGGAGAAATCAATCTTATTTTAATAAGTGTTTTTTGCTTATTAATTTGCTTAATTTTACATTATTTTACTTGTAATAATTATATTTTATTTTGTATTACTCGCTTTATTACAGGCATTAGTTTTTGCTCAATTATGCCTAGTATCTATTCACTAATTCGCAAAAATATCCCAAAGCAAATTAATTCAAGAATATTTGGAATTAATCAAAGTTTTTTTGGAATAGGAGCTTTTTTAGGGAGCTTAAGCGGTGGATATTTTTATAATATTTATGAAGCAAAAGTCTTTTTTATCTGCTCGGCTTTTATGTTTGCATGCTTACTTTTAATATATTTTTACAAAAAAACTAAAAGCTAATTCCTAATTCAAATTCTTACCAAATAATTATTTAATAATGCTAAAGTTTTAGCCATTAATTTATTAGGATTTGCATTGAAAAAGATTATATTTTTATTAATTAGTGCTTTTGTTTTTTCAAAGGAATTAAGTGATGAAAAGGTGTTTAAACTAGCAGAAACAATAAGCGGAAGAAATGTTGAATGCAATGGACATGATTATTTTGTAATTTTAGATAATTATGTAAATGATTTAAACAAAGCTTACAATGATAAAAATCTTGAACCTATAAAAGATTATGATAAATATTATGAATATTTTAAATACTGGGCTTATCAGAGTTTAGGGAATAAAAGACTTTTTGATGAGTTTAATGAAGAAGCGAATAATTTTTGTAAATTGCATAAAGAGCATTTCATAAAATTATCAAAAACAAATTATGAAAAATCATGCGAAAACTTCATTCAAAGATTTGGAATGAGAGCATTTGGTTCAATAAATAAATTTATAAAACTAGATGATATTTATACAGAATTTTTAAAAATTGATAATGCTGAAGATAGTATCGCTTATCTTAACGAAATTAGCCCTAATTATTATCAATTAGACTTTTTATTAAAACTAGCATTGCTTGATAAAAAAGATATGAAAATAATTGAGTTTTTAACAAAAAATAATACTAATATAAATTCAGGCTATGAGAGTGCTATTTTTTATGCGCTTGATTATTACGAAGCTTTAGAATATTTATTGGTAAATAATGCGAATGTAAATTATTTGAATGGTTTTGGAAAAAGTGCGATTTTTTATGCAGTAGAAATAAGCGATATTAAAACCATAAAATTATTAATCAAATATGGAGCAAATCTTAATTTACAGCAAATTGAAAGCGAAGAAGAGTTAAAAACTAATCTTCCTTATTATATTTCTTTTTGCTCGTATATTCATCCATCAAAAACCTTAGTAATTCATGCAGCATCTTTGGCTGATTTAAAAACCCTAAAATTATTAATTGAAAATAATGCAGATTATAAAGTTAGCGATAATTTTGGTTTAAATGCTCTTGATTACGCAATTATTTACGATAATAAAGAAAATATAAAATATTTAAAAGAACTAGGATTAAAGGAGAAAGAAGAATGAAAACAGCTTTTGTAACTGGTGCAAGTAGTGGCTTTGGTAAGGCATGTGCTATAAAACTTTTAGAAAATAATTATAAAGTAGTTGTTCTTGCAAGACGCAAAGAAAAATTAGTTGAATTAGAAAAAACTTATAAAGATAATGTTTGCGTTATCGCTTGTGATGTAAGAGATTATAAAGCTATTAAAAAAGCTGTTGATAATTTGCCTGATGATTTTAAAACAATAGATGTTTTAATTAACTCAGCAGGACTAGCACTTGGTCTTGGAGAATTTCATAATTTAAGTATAGAAGATATGGAAACTATGGTAGATACTAATATTAAAGGTCTTTTATATATAACTCATGAGATTTTACCTAGAATGCTTGAAAACGGCGGACATATATTTAATTTTGGTTCAGTTGCTGCTAATAACCCTTATTTTGGTGGGAATGTTTATGCAGGAACTAAGGCTTTCGTAGGACAATTTTCTCACGCATTAAGAAATGATGTAAGAAAAAATAATATAAAAATTACTGATATTGCACCAGGTTTATGCAAAACTGAATTTAGCGAAGTTCGTTTTAAAGGCGATAAGATTGCAGCAGATAAGGTTTATGAAAATACAAAATACTTAAGCGCTGATGATATAGCCGATACTATTATGAGTATAATTAATCTAAAAGATCATGTAAATATAAATAGAATAGAACTAATGCCTGTTACTCAAACTTGGGCTGGATTTTATATACAAAAGGATAAAGAATGAAATATTTAAAAATACAAGGCAATGCAAAACTTAGTGGAAGTGTAGAGATTAGCGGAGCTAAAAACGCTGCTTTACCGCTACTTGCTGCTGCTTTGCTTATTAAAGGAAAATGCACTTTAACAAATCTTCCTTTAGTATCAGATATTAAAACAATGTTAAGATTACTTGAGAATTTAGGTGCAACTTATGAATTAAATAATCATAGCGTTACAATTGATTCAAGCAATGTTTTTAATACTAAAGCTCTTTATGATATTGTTCGCAAAATGCGTGCAAGTATTTTAGTGCTTGGACCATTGCTTAGTAGATTTAATACTTGCGAAGTATCACTTCCAGGTGGTTGTGCGATAGGTCAGCGTCCGATTGATTTGCATTTAAGTGCTTTAGAAAAAATGGGAGCTAAGATTGAATTAGTTGATGGCTATGTTAAAGCTAGTGGAAAATTAGTTGGGGCAAAAATACATTTTGATAAAATCTCAGTAGGAGCTACCGAAAATACAATTTTAGCTGCAGTTTATGCAAAAGGTAAAACCACTATTATAAATGCAGCTTGTGAGCCTGAAATAGTTAATTTATGCGATTTTTTAACAAAAGCTGGCGTAGAAATTAAAGGAATAGGAACAAATACTTTAGAAATTAATGGAGTTGATAGTTTAAAGAGCGATTTTACTTGCGAAATTATTCCTGATAGAATAGAAGCAGGAACCTATCTTTGTGCAGGTGCAATCACAAAATCAAATATAGAAGTTAAAAATATAATTCCTGAGCATTTAGGTGCATTACTTGCTAAATTTGATGAAATGGGTATTAAATACGAAAGCTTAAATAATTCTATAAAAATATTTTCATCAGATTATAAAGCAGCAAATATTCAAACTTCTGAATATCCAGGCTTTCCAACTGATATGCAAGCACAATTTATGGCACTTTGTCTTAAAGCAAAAGAAGAAAGCATTATTGATGAAAGATTATTTGAAAATCGCTTTATGCATGTAAGCGAGCTAAATCGTATGGGAGCAAACATTAAGCTAAATGGACATATCGCTAATGTGAAAAACTCTAATTTACAAGGCACACATGTAATGGCAACTGATTTAAGAGCTAGTTCAGCACTAATTCTAGCAGCACTTGCAGCAGAAGGTATAACTTATATTCACAGAATCTATCACTTAGAGCGTGGATATGAGAATTTATGCGAAAAGCTTAGCAAATTAGGTGCAGATATTACCGAGTTAAAGGAAGAAGAATGAAAATTCAAGATGCCTTAAATAATATAGAATTAATTAAAGAAATAAACAATACCGAAATAATAAATTTATTTGAAGCAAAAGGAAGAGTTTTAGCAAATGATTTTTATGCTAAATGCAATGCTCCTTTATTTACAAACTCAGCAATGGATGGTTATGCTTTAAAATCAAGTGAGTTTAACAAAGGTCTTAAGGTTATAAAAACTATTTTTGCAGGCGATATGAGTGAATGCGAAATTAAAAGTGGCGAATGCGTTAAGATTATGACAGGAGCAAAGTTACCAAAAGGTGCTGATAGTGTTTTGATGGTTGAAAAATCAATCATTAAAGATGATTTAATGTATGCTACAAGCGATAGTTTAAGAGTAGGCGAAGCTATAAGATATGAAGGCGAAGAATACAAAGTAGGTGATTTAATCATTAAAAAAGGTGTAATTACTGATGAAATCATAATGATGTTAGCTAGCAACGGAGTTTTTAATATTGAAGTATTAAAAGAAATTAAAGTAGGAATTTATGCAAGTGGCTTAGAAATCATTGAGCCATATTCAAAAGGGTTTGGAGTATATAATTCTAATGCTTATGGTATTTTTTCAGCATTTAAAGATTTTTCAAAGCCAACTTATTTGGGTATTTTAAAAGATGAATATGAGTATGTTAAAAATGCTTTAATAGGTGCTTTTGATAATTTTGATTTAGTAGTAAGCATTGGAGCTGCAAGTGTAGGTGATGCTGATTTTATCAAAAAGGCTTTAAACGAATTAGGCTTTACTCCTATTTTTACAAAGGTAAAAATGAAGCCTGCAGGCCCTGTTAGCTTATATCATAAGGATAATAAATATATTTTAGTTTTACCAGGTAATCCTATGAGTGCTTATATAGGAGCTTTAATTTATGCTAGAAAAATTATTTATAAAATGCTTGGAATTTCATTTAGGAATTTATCTTACGAATGTCCTATTTCACAAGATTTAAGCATTAAAAATGCTAAAGAAAACATTGTAATAGGTAATATTATTGATGATTGTTTTGTGCCTTTTAATAACGCAAAGCTTAGCAGTGGTCAAATTAGTCCGCTAAGTAAATGCACTCATTATATAATTTGCGATATTGATTGTGATATAAAACAAGGTGAAAAAGTAAGAGTTTATGAACAAAGCATTTAGCCTATTTATACTAAGCCTTAGCTTGTTTGCAAATAATATAAGCGAAGATTTGATAAAACATTGGAAAAAACAAGATAGTTTTTTAGAAGTTACTAGCCTTAGTTTTAAACCTGAACTTAATAATAATTGTAAAATAATTAGCTACCCAGCTCTTAGTAAGCAAGGCTTTTTTAAAGTAAATTGCGGCGAAGAAACTAAGCAAATTTCTTTTAAATTACAAGCTTTAAGTAAGGTTTATATACTTAAAAAGAATGTTTTAAAAGATGAGCTTATAAGCATTCTTGATTTAAAAAGTGAAAAGATTGATTTTTCTAAAGTTCCTTTTAATGCTTTAAGGGATTTAAATCAAGAAATTAGATTTAAAACCAAAGCAAATGCAGGAAGCATTGTAAAGTATTCAATGCTTATGCCAAATTATTTAATCAATAAAGATGATAATGTTGTGGGGATTTTAGATGATGGGGATTTGAGTGTTTTTATTGACTTAATAGCTTTACAAAGTGGTGTAAAAGGTCAAAAAATACGCCTTAAAAATACTCAAGGACATAATCTAACAGGCGAAATAATAAATGAAAAACAGGTTTTAATAAAATGAGATTTTTAGTAGCAATCAATGGAGCTAGTGGGGTTAATCTTGCTTTAAAATTAGCAAAAGTTTTAAGCAAAGAAAATGAAGTATATTTAATCCTTAGTAAAGGTGCTTTAAAAGTTTTAAAAGAAGAAAACAATAAAAAATTAAAAAAATATATAAAAAATACAAATATTACTCTTTTAAAAAACGATGATTTAGCTGCTTCTGTTTCAAGTGGAAGCTTTAAGCTTGATGCGGCTTTTTATTATGCAAGTAGCGATTTTTTAGCAAAGGCTAGTTATGGCTTTAGCGATACTTTAATATTAAGAAGTCTTGCAGTAAATCTTAAAGAAAATAGAAAAATAATAATAGCACCAAGAGAAATGCCACTTAATGAAATAATGCTTAAAAATATTTTAAAATTAAATAAATTAGGCTGTATAATAGCCCCTGCAATTTATGCTAAATATTCAAAGAGTTCTTTTAAAGAATTTGTAATAGGAAAATGGTGTGACTTGCTTGGTGTTGAATATAAAAAATTTAAAAGATGGAAGAGCGAATGAAAAAAGCAATTTATCCAGGGACTTTTGATCCTATCACTAACGGACATTTAGACGTAATTACAAGAGCACTTAAGATAGTTGATAAATTAGTAATTGCAGTTGCTAAAAATGATAAAAAACAACCTAGCTATGATTTAGAAACTAGATTAAATTTAGTAAGAAGTGCTACAAAAAATTTAAATGTAGAAGTAATAGGCTTTGATAATTTATTAGTTGATTTTGCAAAAGAGCAAAAGATTTTTACGATAGTAAGAGGACTTAGAGCGGTTAGTGATTTTGAATACGAATTACAAATGCACTATGCAAACGCTGAATTAAACGAAGAAATAGATACTATTTATCTAATGCCAAGTCTTAAAAATGCTTTCATATCAAGCTCAATTGTAAGAAGTATAAAAGCTCATGGTGGAGATATTTCAAAGCTAGTTCCTGCAAGTATTTTAAAGGATTTAAAATGAATTATTACGCATTTGAAGGAATTGATACTTTAGGTAAAAGCACTCAAATTGAGCTATTAAAATCTTTGCCAAATTCCTATTTTAAATTCCAGCCAATTTTTGTAAAAGAGCCAGGCGAAACTAAGCTAGGAATAAAATTAAGAGAATTGATATTAAACGAAAAAATGAGCAAAAGAGCTAGAATGTTTTTATTTTTAGCAGATAGAGCTGAGTTATTTTCTACGATTGATTTTAAAAAAGAATTTATAATAGCTGATAGAAGTTTAATATCGCATTTAGCTTATGAAGTTGATAGTGATTATAAACAATTGCTAGATTTTAATCTATTTGCAACTAATAATATTTTGCCAAATCATATAATATTTTTTAAAGGCGATAAAGATTTATTAAAAGATAGATTAGCAAATAAATCTCTTGATATGATAGAGCAAAAAGGCATAGAATACTTTTTAAAAGTTCAAGAAAATTATGAAAAAATAATAAAAGCTTTAAATATTAATGTTTTAAATATAGATGCAAGATTAAGTATAGAAGAAATAAATAAGATTATTAAGGAGTATATAAATGATACATGCAATTAAAGGAATGAATGATTTATTAGATGAAGATGCGTTAATTTATGAAAAGATTATAAAAACTAGCGAAGAAGTAGCAAAAACTTATGGTTATAGCTATATTGAAGTGCCGCATTTAGAAGTTACTCCTTTATTTAAAAGGAGCGTAGGAGAAAGTAGCGATATTGTAGGCAAAGAAATGTATGAGTTCTTAGATAAAGGTGGAGATAGCGTATGTCTTAGACCTGAAGGAACTGCTGGGGTTGTAAGAGCTTTTATTGAGCGTAAAATGGATAAAGCTGGAGTTGTTAAAAGATGGTTTTATCATGGTTCAATGTTTCGCTATGAAAAACCACAACGTGGAAGATATAGAGAATTTCATCAATTTGGCTTAGAATGTTTTAATATAGCAAGTGTTTATGAAGATGCTAGTGTTATTATGATACTTGCTAGGATTTTTGAAAAGCTTGATATTGCTTATACTCTTAAAATTAATTCTTTAGGCTCGCCTGAATGCTTACAAAATTATAGAGCAGCACTTAGAGATTATTTAACAAAGGTTGAATCAAATTCCGATTTTAAATTCTGCGAAGATTGTGCAAAAAGAAGGCTTACGAATGTAATTAGAGTGCTAGATTGTAAAAACGATAATTGTTCAAAACATTTAGTTAATGCACCTAAATTAAGTGAGTTTTTAGATGATGAGAGTAGGGCTGATTTTGCTAAATTACAAGAAATTTTAAAAGATAATGGAATTAGTTTTGTAATTGATGAAAGATTAGTTCGTGGGCTTGATTATTATTCAAAAACAGCTTTTGAGTTTGAAAGTAGCGAAATAGGTGCAAAGGCAGCAATAGCAGGCGGTGGAAGATATGATTATTTGGTTGAGTATTTAGGTGGAGCCAAGAGTTACGGAGTAGGTTTTGCTATGGGTGTTGAGCGTGTAATGGATATTTTAAAAAGCAAAAAAACAGAGCAAAAACCACAAAATACTTATTTTTGTGTGCTTGATACAGAATTATTAGAACTTGCTTATAAATTAGTTGATGATCTACGCAAAGCAGGTAAAATAATAAACCTAAGCTATGATGCAAAAAAACTAATAAAACACTTAAATACAGCTGATAAACAAAATTATAAATATTTTATAGCAATCGGTAGCGATGAAGCTAGTAAAAATGAAGTGTTTTTTAAAGACTTAGAAAGTGGCGAACAAAAAAGCATAAAATATGAAGTTTTAAAGGAAATTTTATGAACGATTATGGCATAGATATTTGGGGAGATGATAATTTTATTATAAAAAATGGAAAGGTTTGTTTAAAATACGGAAGTGAGCCTGCTATTATTGATATAGTAAACACTCTTTTAGATGATGGTTATAAAGGTCCTATAATTTTAAGATTTAATCATTTAATCAAAAAACAAATAGAACAAATTTATACAAATTTTAATAACGCTATAAAAGAATTTGATTATCGTGGGAGCTTTAATGCTGTTTATCCATTAAAAGTAAATCAATTCCCAGGCTTTGTAAAAAGTCTTGTAAAGCTTGGAAAAAATCTAAATTACGGTCTTGAAGCTGGAAGTAAAGGTGAATTACTTCTTGCTATGGCTTATAATAATGAAGGCGCTCCAATTACCGTTAATGGCTTTAAAGATAAAGAATTAATTACTATGGGTTTTATCGCTGCTGAAATGGGGCATAATATAACTTTAACTATTGAAGGTATTAATGAGCTTGAAGTAATTATTAAAACAGCAAAAGAGCGTTTTGGGATAAAACCAAAAATAGGGCTTAGAGTAAGGCTTCACTCTTTAGGAAGTGGCACTTGGGCTAAAAGTGGTGGAATTAATTCTAAGTTTGGATTAACTTCAACTGAATTAATTGAAGCAGTAGGATTATTAAAAGAAAATGATTTGCTAGATTGCTTTACCATGATACATTTTCATATAGGCTCACAAATAAATGATATTCATCCACTTAAAAAAGCTCTAAGCGAAGCAGGAAATATCTATTTTGAATTACGCAAAATGGGTGCAAATAATCTTGAAAATATTGATATAGGTGGTGGTTTAGCTATTGAATATTCTCAATTTCAAAAAACTTCACAAAGAAACTATACTTTAAGCGAATATGCAAACGATATTGTATTTATCCTAAAAACTCTAGCAGCACAAAAGCAAGAAATAGAGCCTAATATTTACATAGAAAGTGGTCGTTTTGTAAGTGGCTCTCATGCTGTTTTAGTTGCTCCTGTGCTTGAGCTTTTTTCTCAAGAATACTCAGAAAGCAAAATGCAACTAAAAGAAAAAAATCCACAATTAATAGATGAATTATGCGATTTGTATAAAAACATAAAACCTAGCAACGCAGTAGAATATATGCACGATAGTTATGATCATTTAGATAGTATTTTAACTTTATTTGACTTGGGTTATGTAGATTTACAAGATCGCTCAAATGCTGAAATCTTAGTTCATTTAATAGGCAAAAAAGCTGTTTCTATGCTTAGTCCAAAACACTTATTAAGAACTCAAAAAGAAGTTCAAGAAAGATATTTAGTGAATTTTTCAATTTTTCAAAGCTTGCCTGATTTTTGGGGCTTAGGACAAGAATTCCCTGTAATGCCACTTGATAGATTAAACACTCCGCCTACAAGATCAGCTAGTATTTGGGATATTACTTGTGATAGTGATGGCGAGATTTCTTATGATGCTAATAAAAGACCATTATTTTTACACGATGTTGATGTTGAGCAAGAAGATTATTTCTTAGGATTTTTCTTAGTTGGAGCTTATCAAGAAGTTTTAGGAATGAAACATAACTTATTTACTCATCCAACACAAGTAAGCATTGATATAGATGAAAAAGGTTATGAGATTGAAAGCATTATTGAAAGTCAATCAATTAGAGATATTTTAGAAGATTTAGATTATGATATTCGTGAAATTGATGAAAAAATTCAAGATAAAATCAATTCTTCAGAATTGATAAACGAAAAGACTAAAAAGCATATTTTAGGAGAGCTTTTTATATTTATGCACGATAATGGATATTTAAAGAAAATTTAAAAGGAGAGAGAATGCAATTTTCACAAAAAATTAAAGGTTTGGAAGAATCAATAACTTTAGCAATCACAGCTAAAGCAAAATTACTTAAAGAACAAGGCGTTAAGGTTATTAGTTTTAGTGCAGGAGAGCCTGATTTTGATACTCCACAAATAGTAAAAAATGCAGCAATTAAAGCTATCAATGATGGTTGTGGTAAATACACTCCTGTTGCAGGAACTACTGAAGTTTTAAAAGCAATTTGCACCAAGCTTAAAAGAGATCATAATTTAGATTATGAAATAAGCGAAGTTATAGCAAATGTCGGAGCAAAGCATAGTTTATTTAATGCCATTCAAGCTCTTGTTTGTGATGGCGATGAAGTAATAATTCCAGCTCCATACTGGGTAACTTATCCTGAGCAAGTTAAGTATTCTGGCGGAGTTCCTGTAATCATAACTCCAAAAAATAATTTCAAATTAAGTGTTGAAGAACTAAAAGCAGCTATTACACCTAAGACAAAAATATTAATTTTAAACAACCCTAGCAATCCTACCGGTGCTTTATATACTAAAGATGAATTAATGGCTTTAGCAAAAGTTTTAGAAGGCACAAATATTGTAGTATTAGCTGATGAAATGTATGAAAAATTAGTTTATGATGGAGAATTTGTAGCTTTTGCAAGTTTAAGTGAAGATGCACTAAATCGCACCGTTACTATTAATGGACTTAGCAAGTGTGCTGCTATGCCAGGCTATCGTTTTGGTTATAGTGCAAGTAAAAATAAAGAATTAAATAAACTTATGAAAAATCTTCAAGGACAATGCACGAGTAATATTTGCAGTATTACTCAAGCAGCTGCAATTCCTGCTTTAGTAGGAGAAATTGATAGTGATATTGCTATGATGAAAGAAGAATTTAAGAAAAGAAGAGATAAAGCTTGTGAAATGATAAGCGATATTAAAGGGCTTAAATTACTTTCAAAACCTAGTGGAGCATTTTATTTATTCATAGATTGCTCTAGCATTAATCCTGATGATGTTGAGTTTTGTGCTAAGCTTTTAGATGAGAAAAAAGTAGCTTGTGTTCCTGGAAGTGGTTTTGGTATGAAGGGTTATTTTAGAATATCTTATGCAACTTCAATGGAAAATATTATAGCAGGTATAGAAAAAATAGCTGAGTTTGTTAAGGAATATAAGTGAGTAAAATTGCTATAAGTATTTTAAGTGGTGGGCTTGATAGTTGTGTAAGCACAGCTTGTGCTATTCGTGATGGTTATAAGGTTATTGCAATTCACTTTAATTATCATCAAAGAACAGAACAAAGAGAACTAAAAGCATTTAATGATATTTGTGATTTTTATAAAATACAAAAAATGGCAATTGATATGGATTTTTTTAAACAAATCGGCGGCTCAAGCCTAACAGATATTAGTTTAGAAGTTCCAAAAGGCACTTTAGGAGAAAACGGAAAAGTGCCTAATACTTATGTGCCGTTTAGAAATGGTATTTTTTATAGTATTGCAGCAGCAATTGCACAAAGATTTAATGCAAGTGCTATATATACAGGCTTAGTTAGCGAAGATTCTAGCAATTATCCTGACACTACTTTAGATTTTGTAGAAAAAACTGCAGCATTTATTAAAGAAGGAAGTGGAGAAAATATAAAAATCATTACTCCACTAATTAAACTTAAAAAATCTGAAATCGTAAAACTTGGAATGAGTTTAAAAGCACCTTTAGAGCTTAGCTATAGTTGTTATGATAGCAATGAATTAGCTTGTGGTAAATGCGAATCTTGTCAATTAAGATTAAAAGGTTTTAGCGAAGCAGGATTTAAAGATTTAATAAAATACGAAAATAATTCCTAATTCAAATTCTTTAAATTATATATAGCTTGTTTAAGCTATTTAGGTTTATTATATTTGTTTGCTATTGTAATTTTGTATAGTTTTAGATAATAAACCTAATTCAAATTCTTTTTTTGAATTAGGAATTGGAATTAGGAAATTAAAATAAAGCTTCTTTATTTTCTTCTACTTTAGGTATGAATAATTTAAGCCCACCTAACATATGAAAATGTAAATGAAATACTTCTTGTCCTGCATCAGCTCCAACATTTGTAAGTAGTTTGTAACCACTCTTATCAAGGCCTAGTAATTTTGCAACTTCATGAATAAAATCAGTCATTTTAGCCATAGTAGCACCATCAACTTCTTGAAAACTTGTAAATCTTTTTTTAGGAATAATCAAAATATGAACAGGAGCTTTTGGGTCAATATCGTGAAAAGCTAAAAATTCATCATTTTCTAATACTTTACTTGAAGGAAGCTCTCCGATAACAATTCTTTCAAAAACATTTAAATCACTCATTTTCTTTCCTTTTTTAATAATTTTAATCGTTTATTTATGTAATTTACACTAAAATTGTAAAAAATCAACAAAAAGGCTAACTCTTGGAAGATATTTTAAAAAGTTTAAATAATTGTTCTTCGCTTGAAGAATTAGAGCAAATTAAGGTGCAAATTCTTGGTAAAAAAGGATATTTAACAAGTGAATTTGCTAAGTTAAAAGACTTAGAAGGCGATGAAAAGAAACAAAGAGCAGAAATTTTAAATAAGCTAAGAGATGAATTTAATGATAATTTTGCTCAAAAACAAAAGGTTTTAAAAGATGAGTTTATAAAAGCAAAAGCAAAAAAAGATGCTTTTAACTTTGCTTATTTTGATGAAAAATCAAGTTCAGGGGCACTTCATCCTGTAATGAGCACAATGGATAAAATCATTGATTATTTTGTAAGACAAAATTTTAGCTTAGAAGAAGGTCCATTAATTGAAGATGATTTTCATAATTTTGAGGCTTTAAATTTACCTAAATCTCACCCTGCAAGAGATATGCAAGATACTTTTTATTTCATTGATAAAATGCTACTTAGAACACAAACAAGTCCAGTTCAAATAAGAACAATGCAAAAACAAAATCCACCTATTAGAATGATTGCACCTGGTGCTGTGTTTAGAAGAGATTTTGATATGACTCATACACCGATGTTTCATCAAATTGAAATGCTTGTAGTAGAAGAGGGTGATAAAATATCTTTTGCTAACTTAAAATATGTATTAGAAGAGTTTTTAAGATATATGTTTGGTGATGTTAAAGTTAGATTTCGTCCTAGCTTTTTTCCATTTACTGAACCTAGTGCTGAAGTTGATATTTCTTGTGTATTTTGTGGCGGTTGTGGTTGCAGAGTATGTAAAAAAACAGGCTTTATAGAAGTTATGGGTTGTGGAATGGTGCATCCTAATGTATTTAAAAATGTAGGTTATAAAAATGTTAGTGGATATGCCTTTGGTTTAGGTGTTGAAAGATTTGCTATGTTACTTCATAAAATTCCTGATTTAAGGTCGTTATTTGAAGGAGATTTAAGATTATTGGAGCAATTTAAATGATTATTAGTAAAAATTGGTTGAATGAATTTATAGATTTAAAAAATATAAGTACAGATGAATTAGTAACAACTTTAAATAGTATAGGATTAGAAGTAGATGGCGTTCATACTCTAATAGCTCCTGCTAAAGTAGTAGTAGCAAAAGTTTTAAGCAAAGAAAAACACCCAGATGCTGAGAAATTAAGCGTATGCCAAGTAGATGTTGGTAATGAGACTTTACAAATAGTTTGTGGCGCTAAAAATGTGGAAGCAGGACAATTTGTAGCAGTTAGTTTAGAAGGTGCTAAAATAGGTGAAATTACTATTAAAAAAGCCAAATTACGTGGAGTTGAGAGTAATGGTATGATATGCTCATCAACCGAGCTTGGTTTTGCAAAAATCAATGATGGAATAATGGTTTTAGATGATAGTATAGGAGAGCTTGTTTTAGGAAAAGAACTTCGTGAATATTCTTTATTTAATGATGAATTAATTGAAATTGAACTTACTCCTAATCGTGGGGATTGCCTTAGTATAAATGGAGTTGCTAGGGATTTAAGTGCTGCATTAGACATCAATCTAAAAGAAAGAAAAGCTTTTAAAGATATTGATAATGCAGAAGGCATTAGAAGAATTTTAAATGTTCATTTTAGCGATGGAATAGATGGTAATGTAAGTATAAAAGCCATTGAATTATTAGAAGATATTGAAAATTCTTTAAAAGTAAAATTAAGATTAGCAAGCATTGAAGAGCTTAAATCAAATTCTATTGAAAATTTATTATCATATTCAACCCATGCAAGCGGTGTATTATTTAATGCTTTTGATTTAAACAAAATATGTGATGAATGCGAACAAATTAGCCTTGATGTTAAAACAAAAGAAAATAAAGAATTTGCAATTAGATTTAAAGACAAAGAATTAGCTGTTTTAGGAATTACTCAAAATGAAGAATTTAAAATCAGCAATGAAAGTAAGAAGATATTAATAGTAGCTAATTATGTAAATCCAAACATTATAGCAAATACTCACAAAAACTATAAAAATACTGATATTTATAGAAGCTTTAGGGGTAGTGAGCCTGAGCTAAATATTGGAATTGATTATTTATTTAATCTTTTACAGCTTGATAAAAATATTAAAATTTATGGAAGCTCATGCCAAAACACTCCAACCAAAGAAAAGCTTTCAATAAGTTGCAATATTTTAGAATTAGAAAAAATGATAGGTCAAACTTGTGAGAAAAACGATGTTGTAAAAATATTAAAAAGATTAGGCTTTGAGCTAAGTATTGCAGAAGATAATATATATCTTAAAATTCCTTTTTATAGACACGATATAAGCAATTCGGCAGATATTTGCGAAGAAATTGTAAGAATGATAGGAATTGATAATATAGAGCCAAAACCTTTAGAATTTTATGAATCAAATAGAACAAATAAAACTTATTTAAATTATCAAAAATCTTTAGAGCTTAGAAAAAGAGCTTTAATGAGTGGATATTTTGAAAGCGTTGGTTATGTATTTGATAGTAAAGAATTCTTAGAAAAATTAGGATTAAAATATATTAAAAATGAAATTATAAATCCTATTACAAGTGATATGAATACTTTAAGAAGTTCTATTATGGCTACTTTATTAAAGCAAGCTCAATTTAACTTTAATAACTCAAGAAAATCAGTTAAATTATTTGAAATCGGCAGCACTTTTGATGAAGCAGGTAATGAGAGTAAAAAAATTGCTTTTATTAGTTCAGGTTTAAATGAAAGCTCAAATATTAAAAATCATGCAAAAGCAAAAAATATTGATTTCTTTACATTTTTAAGTGAATTAAAGACAATTTTAAAAGAATTTGAATTAAGAACTAGCGATTTTCATTTATTTAGTGAATTTGAAAGAGCTGATATTTATAAAAATGGAGTAAAAATCGGAGTAGTTGGAAGACTTGATTTACATTTAGAAAATGAATTAGAACTACCTATTACTTATTTGTGTGAAATTGATTTTAATGCTTTAGTTTATGATTTCATTCAAGCAAAATCTTATTCTAAATTCCAAGGAACAACAAGAGATTTAAGCATATTAGTACCTAAAAACTATGATTATTCAATTATTAAAAACTTAATTAATAATCTAAATATTAAAAATCTAAAAGAGTTTAAAATCATAGATTTATATCAAGATGAAAGCTTAAAAGATTTTGAAAGTTTAAGTATTAATTTTAGTTTTGTAGATGATGAAAAAGTATTAAAAAATGATGATGTAAATAATGAAATTAGTCAAATAATCAGCGAATTAGAAAAAATAGGATTAAAGTTAAGATGAAAATTCCAACAATAAAAAAAGAATTTAATATAGTTTTAGAAAATATAGCAGCCGATAAATCAATATCACATAGAGCTGCTTTGTTTTCTTTACTAACTAACGGCGAGTGTAGGGTGGTTAATTATTTATATGCGCAAGATTGCTTGCATACTTTAGAAGTAATAAAGCAATTAGGTGCAAAAGTTCAAATTAAAGAAGATGAATTAATAATAACTCCGCCTGAAGAATTAATTTCTCCTAATGTAGTTCTTGATTGCGGTAACTCAGGAACTTTAATGAGATTACTTATAGGTTTTTTAGCTAGCTCTAAAGGTTTTTTTGTTTTAAGCGGAGATGAATATTTAAATAAAAGACCTATGAAAAGAGTTAGTGCTATATTAAATGATTTAGGTGCAAATATTTACGGAAGAGATGAAGCAAATTACGCACCTTTGGCAATTGCAGGCAAAAATATAAAGTACTTTAAATACCATAATTATTTAAAATCAGCTCAGGTAAAAACTGCTTTAATTTTAGCTGGATTGTTAAGTAATGGTTGTGAAGTTAGCGAAGATGAATTAAGTAGAGATCATTCTGAAAATCTATTAAAACTAATGAATGCACCTATAAAAGTAGAAAATAATGTAGTTAGGGTTGAGCCAATGGTTCAAAAATTAAAGCCATACTCAATAAAAGTGCCAAACGATCCTTCTTCAGCATTTTTCTTTGCAGTTTTATGTGCTATTAGCAAAAACTCTACATTGAAATTAAAAAATGTATTGTTAAATAAAACTAGAATTGAAGCTTTTGTTGTTTTAGAAAAAATGGGAGCTAATATTAAATATGAAATTAAAGAAAATAATTATGAATGTATAGGGGATATTACAATCAAAAGCTCTGAGCTTAGAGCAGTGGAAGTAAGCGAAAATATTTCTTGGCTAATTGATGAAATACCAGCACTTTCAATAGCATTTTTATACGCTAATGGAAAATCTATTGTAAAAAATGCAAAAGAATTAAGAGTAAAAGAAAGCGACAGAATAAAAGCAGTGCTTGAAAATTATAAACTTTTAGGCGTTGAATACGAAGAATTTGAAGACGGATTTAGCGTTATTGGAAAAAGCGTTAAAGGAAACAATTTTAATTTAAAAAGCTTTGCGGATCATAGAATTGCTATGAGCTTTTCTTTACTAGCAAAAGATTATGAAATTAATATAGATGATACGAAATGTGTAGATGCGTCTTTTACTAATTTTTATGATATTTTAAATAATTTCGGTATTAATAATGAAAATTGAATTAGCTAAAAGTTATGGATTTTGTTTTGGTGTAAAAAGAGCTATCAAACAAGCAGAAAAAACAAAAGATGCTGCAACAATTGGGCCATTAATTCACAATAATGATGAAATAACAAGATTAAAGAACGATTTTAATGTTAATACCTTAAATGATATTAGCGAATTAGGAAATGAAAAAAAAGCAATAATTAGAACACATGGAATTACCAAACAAGATTTAGATAATTTAAAAACAAGTGGCAGAGAAATTATTGATGCAACTTGTCCTTTTGTTAAAAAACCACAAGAAATAGTTGAAAAAATGAGTAGTGAAGGGTATGAAATAGTAATTTTTGGAGATAGTAATCATCCTGAAGTAAAAAGTGTTAGAAGTTACGCAACTACTAATAATTATGTGGTTTTAGATGAAAACGAATTAAACGAAGTAAAATTTAAAAATAAAGTAGCTTTGGTTAGTCAAACAACAAAAAAAGTAGAAAAATTTATGCAAATTGCAAATTATTTGATGTTAAAAGTAAAAGAAGTAAGAGTTTTTAATACAATTTGCGATGCAACCTTTAAAAACCAAGAAGCAATTAAGTCGCTTGCTATGAAAAGTGATGTAATGATTATAGTAGGTGGGAAAAATAGTTCTAATACAAAACAATTATTTTTAATTGCAAAAGAACATTGTAAAGATAGCTACTTAATTGAAAATGAAAATGAATTAGATTATAGATGGTTTAATAATAAAAAACTATGTGGAGTAAGTGCTGGAGCTAGTACGCCTGATTGGATTATTGAAAAAGTAGTAAAAAAAATTGAAAATTTTTCATAGATATTTATTACTTGTAAGTTAAATAGTGATAAAATAGGGCATAATCATTTCTTAATTTGATTAATTTTATTACAAAAGGACCAAAATGGCTAAGTTAAATGGAGCTCATAACAATTTAGAAGATTTAGAAAACATTGATTTCGCGACAATGTTAGATGAGTTTGAAAGCGAAAAAAACCCTGAAAATATTGCAATTATTGAAGGTAAAATCATTAAAATTGAAGGTGATGAAGTTTTTGTTGATATTCAAGACAAATCAGAAGGCGTTTTAAATATAGCAGAAATAACAAAAGATGACAAATTATTATTCAATATAGATGACACTATTAAAGTTACTATCGTTGGTAGTAGCAATGGTCGTAGAATTTTATCTTACAAAAAAGCACTTAGAAAAGAAAAAGTTGTTGAATTTATAAAAAATTATAATGAAGATAATAATGAAATTTTTGATGTTAAAGTAATAGGTAAAAACCGTGGTGGTTTTGTAGCAGTAGATGCTAATGAGGTAGAATTCTTTTTACCAAAATCTCAATGCTCACATAAAGAATTAAATACTTTAATGAACAAGAAAATTAAAGTTAAAATTTTAAAAATTGATGAAGAAACACAAAGCATTGTAGTTTCTAAGAAAAAAGCGAACGATGAAGAACGCAAAAAAAGAAAAGAACTAATTACAAATATAGTAAATGACACTGAATTAAAAGAAGGTGTTGTAAGAAAACTTACAAGTTATGGTATGTTTGTTGATATCGGTGGCGTTGATGGATTAGTGCATTATAGTGAAATCTCTTATAAAGGGCCAGTTAATCCTAGCACTCTTTATAAAGAAGGTGATAAAGTAGTTGTAAAAATTGTTGGTTATGATGAAGAGAAAAAACACATATCATTATCAATCAAAGCAGCTCTTAGTGATCCATGGGATGAAATTAAAGACAGTTTAGAAATAGGTGATGTTTTAAAAGTAGTTGTTTCTAACATTGAAAATTATGGTGCTTTTGTAGATTTAGGAAATGATATAGAAGGATTTTTACATATTAGTGAAATTTCATGGGATAAAAATGTTAAAAATCCAAGAGATTATTTAAAAGAAGGTCAAGAAATTGATGTTGAAGTAATTGAAATAGATTGTGAAAAACGCCGCTTAAGAGTATCTTTAAAAAGCTTATTACCAAAGCCATTTGATGGTTTTAGTGAGAAGTTTAAAGTTGGAGATATAGTAGAAGGTGAAATCAGCACAATTACTAATTTTGGTGCATTTGTAAAAATTGATAATGTTGAAGGTTTATTATTAAATGATGATATTTCTTGGACAGAAAATGAAACTTGCAAAAAAGTTTACAAAGTTGGTGATAAAATTAAAGTAAAAATAAGAAAAATAGATTCAGAAAATCAAAAAATATCTTTAAGCGTTAAACACCTAGAAGAAAGTCCTAGTGCATTATTTGCAAAAGATCACAAACTAGGTGATATTATTAAAGGTGTAGTAAGTGATATTAAAGATTTCGGAGTTTTTGTTAAGGTAAATGATAAAGTAGAAGCTTTAATTAAAAATGAAGATTTAGGAGAAACTAAACCTAATATTGGAGATGAAATTGAAGGAGCTTTAATATTTACAAGAAATGGAAAAATCCGTCTAAGTGTGAAAAAATTAAACATCATCAAAACTCGCGAAGATTTAGAGAAATTTAATTCTGATGATAAAATAACAATTGGAGATATTATTAAAGACCAATTACAATAATAATGAAAAGTAATTTACTTTATTTAATATTCGGTATTATCTCAAGTATTTTGATAATATCACTTATTTTAGTATTGAAATCTGTAAATCCAAAAGATATACAGATTTCTAAAATTATAGATGAAAAAGTAGAGAGTATTAAAAAGGTTATTGCTAATAATGATTGGTATTTGAAATTAGCAAATACTAATTCAAATGATTTTTTTCCTATATCTAATGAGCTTTATATTCATTTTGAATTGCAAGATACAGGAAATTTAAGTAAAAAGAAATTTTTTAAGTTAAATATTGATAAAAGTGACACATATTCAATGTTTTGTGTTAAGCAAACAATATCTAATTTAAACCTTAAATATTTTTTAATTAATAATAAAAAATATTCACAAATAGTGATTGATACAAATAACATTTCTTTGCTACATTACTTAGTAGATAGCTTAAAAAGTTATAATATCAATTCTAATTTTGAAGAAATTTGGATTTAATTTAATAAAAGGAAATAAAATGGCATCATATTCAATGGGTGATTTAAAAAAAGGCTTAAAAATTGAAATAGAAGGTATTCCATATAAAATTGTTGAATACCAACACGTAAAACCTGGTAAAGGTCCTGCTTTTGTAAGAATAAAAATCAAGTCTTTTGTAAATGGTAAGGTTTTAGAAAAAACATTCCACGCAGGCGATAAGTGTGAATCTCCAAATCTTATAGAAAAAGAAATGCAATATCTTTATGATGATGGTGAATTCTGCCAATTTATGGATACTGAAACTTACGAGCAAGTTGCGATCAGTGAAGAAGATGTAGGTGAAAGTAGAAAATGGATGATTGATGGAATGAATGTTAGTGTATTATTCCACAACGGAAAAGCTATAGGTGTTGAAGTTCCACAAGTTGTTGAGTTAAAAATCGTTGAAACTCAGCCAAACTTTAAAGGTGACACTCAAGGCTCAAATAAAAAACCTGCAACTTTAGAAAGTGGAGCAGTAGTTCAAATACCATTCCATGTTTTAGAAGGTGAAGTAATTAGAGTAGATACTCAAAGAGGCGAGTATATAGAAAGAGCTAACAAGTAATATGAATGATAAAGCAAAGCGTGTTAAATATTTAAGAGCACTTGAAAAAGTTGCTCACCGCTTTGTTTTAGCTCTAAAAAAAGAAAATTTTTCTCAAGAATTATTTAAATTAAGCATAGAGCAAAATATAAAATTAATCAATAAATGCGAACCTACTTATCTTGATTCTTCTTATTCTAAAGAGCTTGAAAATTTTGTAAATTTATGTTGTTTTTCTGAATTAAGTAAGGAAGAATTAATTAATAAGTATAACAATTTAGAAAAAATTAAAAAACAAAATCAATATAAAAAAATCAAACATAAAAATCAAATATATAGTGATTATTAAAGGTAATAAAATGGATGAATTTGATAAATTATTTGAAACAACCCCTGAAGAAAAATTAATTGATGTATTACAAAATGCACCAAGAGGTGCAGTTCATAATAGCGTTGTAAATTATTGCAAAGAAATTGTAGCTTTAAGAATATTATTAGAAAAAAACAATATTGATAGCTATCAAATAGAAAAATTTATGTTTGAAAACGATGCATTATTAGAAGATAAGGCAAATGATGTTTATATAGAGTTTTGTGCAAAAATTTTAGGACATGAAGGCTAAAATGAAATTAAATTTTGGTGATATTGTTGAAATTGTTGATGGTAGTTTAAATAATGAAGAAATATTGCAAAAAGCAATATCTTTAAAGCCTTGGAGAAAAGGACCTTTTAAGATTAATGATTTACTCATAGATAGCGAATGGAGAAGTAATGTAAAATTTAATCTTTTAAAAGATCATTTAGGCTGTATTGAAAATAAAGTAGTAGCAGACATAGGATGTAATAATGGATATTATATGTTTAGAATGCTTGACTTTAAACCTACAAAAATCGTTGGCTTTGATCCTAGTAAAAGATGTTATGAACAATTTCAATTTTTAAATTCTTTATTTAAAACAAACATAGATTTTGAACTTTTAGGTGTGGCTGATGTTCCCAATTATAAACATAAATTTGATGTAATATTTTGCTTAGGTGTAATTTATCACAGAAGTGATCCAGTTCAAATGTTAAAACAAATCAAACAAAGTTTAAATAAAGATGGAGTAGTGTTTCTTGATACTATATATATTGAAAACGAGCAACCTTTTGCACTTGTTCCTGATACAAGTTATGCAAAAATGTCTAATGTGTATTTTATACCGACAATAAGTGCTTTAAAAAACTGGTGTAAAAAAGCTAATTTCAAAGATTTTGAAGTTTTAACAACTTGCAAAACAACGATTGAAGAACAAAGAAAAACCGAATGGATAGATGGGTTTAGTCTAGAAGACTTTTTAGCTGATGATGATTTTACCAAAGAAGGTTATCCTGCACCAAAAAGAGTTTATGTAAAATTAAAGGTTTGATATGGCAGAAGAAAAAGTAGAAACAACAGAAGGTGAAGTAAAAACAAATATTGAAGCTTGTCCTTCTATTAACAATGAATTAAGCGGATATATAACAGAAATAGAAGAAAATAGGGCTGTTCTACAATTAAAAATAACTTCTGAGCTTATATGCGATAGCGAAGGTCTAGCACATAATGGTTTTATTTATTCATCTGCTGCTTATGTAGCGCAAGCTGCAATTAATAAGAAAAATACTTGTGTAATTGGCTCAAGGACAAGTTTTTATGCTCCAGCAAAAGTTGGAGATGTTTTAACTTATGAAGCAAATGCTAAATTTGATAATAGTAAAAAAAGAGAAGTAGTTGTAAAAGCCTATATAAGAGATGTTTGTGTTTTAGAAGCTGTTTTTCATGTAATAGTAACAGAAGAGCATATTTTAAAAATGCAAAAAAGCGAATTGGCAAAATATCAAAGCAAAAAGCAAGATTAATAAGTTAGCTTAATGGCTAACTTAGAATTTATTATTAAAATTATAATTAGTATTGAAAACTATAATTTTCACATTTTAACTTTTTTACTCTTTTAATAGGTTTGATCCAAGAAAAAGATGTATTATTTGTGCTCTTTATTGTTTTTTAGTTTAAATAATTTAAATTGATTTATAGATTGATTTATTAGTATTCTATTTTATTATGAATGCAATTAAATTACAAATAGATATTTTTTAATTTTCAAATATTTTATTTTCAAATATATTTGCTCAAAATAATTTAATAAATATTCATTAGAATTGCAGTATTTTTAAAATTATGTATTAAAAATACGAAAATTAGTATAAATCATATTTTTATCATATTATTTTATGTATAATTATATGTAAAATAATCATATTAAAATACTTATAATTTTCAAATTATTTTATGATTTAAAAAAGTATTGAAAACAATAAAAATTTTTAATAATCTTAATCTAAGTATATTATCATTATAAAATCTTAAAATAAATACTTTAAAGGACATATATGAAACACCCGCTTGATTGTGAAGATAATTTTTCTAATTCATTATTGTTTTGGATTGCAAGGTATTTAAAACATAAATTAAATTCCTTATCTAATAAACTTTTAGAAAAAGCTGAAGAATTAAGAGAAATTAATATTGCATTAAATACCTTACATAATATTGAAGAATTAGATGAGCTAGCTAAAAAAGCAAGGAATATTGGAATGATAGGAATAAATACATACTTTAACCCTATTAAAAAGTTTTATGAGCAAATCATTCATTATAAGCCCTACTCTTTAAAACAAATTGATGAAGAACTAGTAATTGAAATTTTATCAACTATTACTGCAGGTTTAAGTGATGCAAGTAAAAAAAATTACAAAATAGCTATTGTTAATTTCTTTAAATACCTAAGCTCACAAAACAAAGACGAAGAAGGAAGCCATTATTATGAAATTGAGCTTAAAAACTGGTCTGGACTAAACTCAAGCTCGGGAACTAAACTTCCTGAATACATGAGTGAAGAACAAATGAAATTATTCTTAAGCACTTTAAATGATTTTCAATACAAAAGCAATAGCGATAGAAACAAACTTGCAATTAAAATAATATTATTTACAGGTGTTCGTGTGAATGAGGTTTTAAGGCTTAGACTAAAAGATATTAGCTATGAAAATGATTTGATTAGCCTTAGGATTCATGCTAAAGGTAATAAATATAGAGTTGTTTTGCTTAATGTAAATTCAATAAAAGAGCATTTAGAATATTTCAAGCAAATTGCTAGTCCTGATGATTATTTATTCACAAACAAGCAAGGCAAACCGCTAACTCAAGCATATATTTCAAGACTAATTGAAAATGTTTTAATGCAAGCAGGCATTAGAAAAGAAAAAAATGGAGCTCATATGCTAAGGCATAGCTTTGCTACCCTACTTTATAAAAAAGAAAAAGATTTGCTATTAGTTCAAGAAGCTTTGGGACACGCATCGTTAAATACTTCTAGGATTTATACACACTTTGATAATGATAAACTCAAATTAGCTGCAAAAATAGCAAATAATTTAAAAAACGACTAAAGCAAATTCCTGTTTCAAATTCTCATAATTTTTAAAGGAATTTAAAAACGGAATTTGGATTTATTTTATCTTAAAAGGTTTTTGTATAGCCTTATTTGCTTTAAAAGCTTTAATTTCATTAGGCTTTAATGTTATAAATTATTTAAAATTCCTATTTCAAATTCTTTTTAAAATCTGCTTTGGATTAGCTATATAACTTTCCTTATTAAACTTTTCTTCTATAAGCTGTGATTGCGATTTTTGTAAAATCACCCTTTATATTATCATCATCTATTAGATTTGTAATGACTGCTTTATAAGTTTTATTCTCAGGTATAAAGTAAAATCCAAGATATCTTACCGCCATAAAAACTTTTTCATTTTTTATACTCATAGTTCTACGACTGCCTACATTTGTATTTGCATTTGGCGTAGCGATTTTATCAAATACTAATATCTCATCACCATCTTTAGTAAGCTCATAAATTTTAATATCAAGTGCAAGTGGATAATAAGGATTATCTCGTATATTGCTTTCTGTTTTTTGATCGTATAAATCAACTGAATAAAAATCCTTACCTACTTCACCATATTCAAAACGCAAAGGATAAAAAGCATAAAACCCTAAATGCTCTCCTATATCTTTTCTTTGTGGCTTAAAGATTATTTCAAATTTAGTGCCTTTTTTACTTAAATCAAATAAAGTATATATAGGAGTTTTTGGTGTTTTATCTTTATGAAATATATCAAATAATCCAGCAATTAATAACGAAACTAGAATAAGCAATAAGCAAGTCTTTTTAAACATTTAAACTCCTTTATATAAGCTCAAATTCCTATTTCAAATTCTCATGATTTTTCAAGGAATTTGAATTAGGAATTAGAAGTTTTATACCCTACTTTCTTTTATTTATTATGTTTTTTATTTTCATTAATTTCATCAATCTCTGCTCTTATTCTTTTTCTTAATTCTTTTTCATTAGGACAAGAATTTTCTAAAACTTCTAATATTTCTAAACTTGTTCCAGTAAAAGAACTAGAATAATTTTTTGTAGTTTTTACATAATCAATAATTTTTTGAAAATTATCGTATATTTCAAATATATCTTTTTTATAACATATATCTTGTGGGATTATTGCTGGTTCAATCATTTTTCCGTCTTCATCACCTTGTAAATTTAAGTATATATCTTTAGCATGAAGCATAATCACTGTATTTATATATAAAGCATAAAAAAATTCCTTTGACTTTTGCGAATCAAAGTATCTTTTATAAGCCATATCTAAATATTTATATACTTCATCATGTTTATTTGATTCTTCTTTTAAATAATATACAAATCTATCAGTGTCTAAATCTGTATATATTGAAACAAGCTTTAACATAGTTGCAAAGCGATTTTGATTTAGCTCAATATTATCAAAATAATTTTTCCCATATGGTAAGCGTTCAATCATTGAATAAATCTCATTAAAAAATTCATCTTTATAAGTATTTGCAACATACTTAGCATACGATAAATCATCACTTTTAAAAAACATATTTCTATTTAAAATCATCCACCATAAAATATCTTCTATGCTATCTTTTGGTAAAAGCTCTTTACCTTCTTTAAATTTATCATTCATTTGATTTATAAGAAATACCATTATAAAATTATCATAATTCAAATATGTATGCAATAATTCAATAACAATTCTATATTCCATCGCATTTACAAATTTAGCAGAAGCTTCTGGGTTTTTACTATATTGTATGTCAAAAGTTTCTTTTTGAGTTTCGCTAACCATTGCATAAAAACTTCCTATAATAAGAAAAATTATAGTAAAGATAAAAGCTATTACTTTTTTTAAAATGATTTTTAAATATTTTTTGTAATTTACTTGCATATTTAGCCTTAATAAATAAATAGTTTAAATTATAATAATATATAAAAATAATTATTAAAATTATTTAATCAAATTCCTATTTCAAATTCTAAGGATTTTGCAAGGAATTTGAAATAGGAATTAGGACTTATTTTACTAAGCCCTTTTTTAAATCTCTTATTAAAAATCTAGCAGGATGAAGTGCGTGTTCGTATCTTTTAAACATTCCGCTAGGTGTATTATTAAAATAACTAGTAATTAATCTAGCCGATGTTAAGGCACTTGCAAGTCCCCTTGAGCCATGAGCTGTGCTAACAAACACCCTACTTCTTGGAGCGTTAGTCTGAGGTTTGTGTTTATCAAACTGAAGAGCTTTATAAGTGCTTTTGTATTTATTCTCATTAAAATAAGCTCCTACGATAGGAAATCTATCCGATGAATAACTTCTATAACCTACCCTATTTCCTATAATTAAATGAGAATAATCAGCTTTAAAAATCTCTTTAAAATTATTAATATTAACTTCATCATAAACACTACTAGCATCTGCGATAAGATTTCTATCATAAGTAGCACCTAATAACACAATGCCATCTTTAGCGCCTGTAATATAGGCTTTTGAGCTTATTGGGTGTTTGTATTTTACTTGATTTTTTAGCCAAGTTGCTTGACCCCTTACTACTGATAAAGGAAGATTATTAAATATTTCTTTAGAATAAGCTCCTGTTGCAAAAATCACTGCATCAAAAGTCATTGTTTTGTTTTCAAAATCTAATTCTACTCTATCATAAAATTCTCTAAAGCCATTAAGCTTGTAGTTTAAAAATATCCTAGCATTTGATAAGGCAAATATTTTAGGAACTAATTTACAAGGCTCTAGCGTTCCGCCGTCTTTTAAAAAAGCAAAATCAAAATGTAATTTAATTAAAGGATTATCCTTTTGCATTTTAAATCTATCTTGCAGTTCTTTTGTGTAAGCATGTTCTAAAACCCCTTCTAATTTGTAGCCTAATTTTTTGTATAGTTTTGAACTATGCCAGAACGAAAACTGGCTAAATTCTCCTAATAAACTTGAAGGATTTTGTATAAGAGCTGTTAATAAGCCGATTTTATTACCGCTGCCTTCGTTTGCTAAAGTATGGCTTTGCTCAAATACGCTTATAGTTTTACCTAATTTTGATAATTCATAAGCCAAAGTTGCACCAGCTATTCCACCACCTATTATTGCGATATTATTTACTTCTAGGTAATTTTTATGAAAATAACCATCAAGCTCTTCTTTTTGAACTTTATTTTTTAATATTGCTAAAGTGCTTTCTCTTTTAATGCCTATTTCTATATTATTTATTTCAAAACCTAGTTCAATTAGAGCTTTTTTAAAATTAGAATTTGAACTATAACTTATTAATTTACCATTTGGTTTTAAAAGTTTTTTTACTTTTTCTAAAGTATTGATTGAAAACATTTCTTGATTTTTACTAGGAGAAAATCCATCAGCATATACAACATCAGCTAAAAAATCCAAATCATCTAAAGCCACATCAACATCTTGAAAAACCAAATCAAGAGTAATTCCATCAAATTCAATTCTATAAATACCATTTTTACAAGGCGGATAGTCGTTTATGAAGCTTTTGTTTAGTTCTATATTAAATTTTTTGCAAAAAAACTTAATATCTTCAATGCTTTGATAATGATTTTCTATTGCTACATAATTTAGTTTTATTCCTTGTTCTATTGCTTTTTTTGCACTTAAAAAAAAGTTAAGCCCAAGACCAAAACCTAATTCTAATATAGTTAATTTATTATTTGCATTTAAAAAAGCATTCTCAACATAAATGCCATTTCTTTCTTTTAAAGGCTCTTTAATATTGTAATAAAAATCATCAAAATCTAAAGAAAAAATTTCATCGTTTTTTAGTACCCAATTAGCCTTTCTCATATAATTCTCCTTTATTTGTTCTTAATAAAATAATTTTCTATTCCATTAACAATACCATTTACTAAAAAATCTTGATATTTACTATCTGCTATATTTTTCCCTTCAATAGGATGAGAAATATAGCCTATCTCAATCAATACAGCAGGCATTAAAGCTCCAACTAACACCCAAAATGGTGCTTCTTTAACCCCGCCATCTTTTTTAAGATAATTTTTAGGAATTGAACTTAAAATCCCGCCTTGTATATCAATGGCTAGTTTATTAGACGATATTATTTTTTCTCTATTTAAAAAGTTTAAAAATGTTTGCTTAGAAAAATAATTCATTTCTTCTATATCACTTTTGTTTTCAATAGCTGCAGCATTTTTGCTTCTTTCACTTCTTGCTGGTGAGAGAAAATATGTTTCTATGCCGTAAATTTTATCTGTTTTTGACTTATCAGCAATTGAGTTTGCGTGTATGCTTATAAACAAATCACTCTTTTTATCATTTGCCATTTTTGTTCTGTCACGAAGACCTATATATATATCTTTATTTCTTGTTAAAAATACTTTATAGCCTTTATTTTTCAATGCTTTACTAAGCTTTAATGCTACCGATAAGGTAATATCTTTTTCATTTCTTCCAAAAGCATTTGCCCCTGTATCTTTCCCACCATGCCCTGCATCAATTGTAATTAATAAATTCGCTTTATTAAAACTCGCTTTACTTGATTTTAATTCTTCAGTAGAAAAAACAACTTCATTATCATCAATATTAAAAAATAGCTTTTGCTGTGCTTTAGTATATAAAACTACTCTTGTTTTTTTAGGGTTAAATTGAAGAATACTAATAGAATAATTTTTAAAATCATAGTTTTTTCTACCACCTAACAACACTCCATCAAACTCAATTATTTGATTTGTTCCATAGTTTATTGTTTTGATATTTTCTATTTCGTAGCTTATATTAAATTTAATACCATTATTTGTTTTTGTAACTTTACTTATGTTATTAGTGCCTTTTGTTTCTGCTTTTTCTTGATTTTTTTCTTCTATTTTTAATGAAGACTTGATTATTTCTTCAGTTTTTTTGCTTTGAATATTTGCTGGTTTTTCTTCTTTTTTTACCGATGGTTTTTCTTCTTTTTTATTTACTATATTTTGTGTTTTTGATAAAACTTCTATATTAAATCCATTATCAATATTATATTTTATATCTATTTCATCTTTACTTCTAGCTACAATTCTAATTCTTTTCGGATTAAATTGCACTATACTTATTTCATAATTTTTATCAATAAAGGTTTCTTTTTTAGCATCTAAAATGCCATCAAATTCAAGGATTTTATTGTTTATTTCTTTGGTATTATAGGTGCTTAAAGATATTGATTTTTCATCAATATCACCTTTAATATTAAAATTAATTTTATTATCTTCTTTAATGATTTTTGTAATATAAAAATTATTATTAGTTTGAACTATCTTTTCGCTAACTTTTGCAGTATCGGTTGGCTTTTGTATAGGCTTTTTGGTATCGTTTGTCTTAAAACTTAGTTTTTTAGCATTAATCCCTAATTCTTCTAATTCTTTTTGATAAGTAGAAGAATCAAGTTTTAATATATTTGAACTTAAAACTATTCTTTTTAAAACTTCTTTTTTAGTATCTAAATCGCCTGAAATTATACTTTTTATATAAATAGTTTTAAGTTTTTGATGAGTTGCTAATTGCTCTGTTTTGCTAGAAACTAGAAAATTCTTATCAAAATTTTTTAAATCTTCATCAAAGCTTCCAGCAAATAAAGCAATACTAAAAATTAGCAAAAAGAGTTTATTCATCTTCGCCATTAACTAATTTTTCAATTAACTCTTTAACACTAATTAATTCATTTAATCTATAACCATTAGCACCTGTAAAGAATAATCCGCTCTCAACTTTTCCACTATAAGCATCATAAAGTCTTTCAGCTATACAATAGCCTACCTTTTTAGCTCCCCTACCACGCTCACATGGTGCAACGCAGTTTGCTACACAAGATATTTTTGGAGCTGTGCCTTCTTCTATCATTTTTTGAAGATTAGTTCTAATTCCACGAGCTGGATAACCTACTGGGCTTTTTAATAATTCAATATCTTCTTTTTTAGCATTTAGCAATACTTGTTTAAACTCTAGTGCAGCATCACACTCATGAGTTCCTATAAAGCGAGTTCCCATTTGAACCCCATTAGCACCTAAGCTAATTGCATGTAAAATATCATTCCTATTCCAAATTCCACCCGCTGCAATTAAAGGAATATTATTTCCCCATTCATCAAGCTCTGCTCTTACTTCAGGTATTAATCTATCTAATTGATAATTAGGGTCTAAGCATTGCTCGTAGGTAAAGCCTTGATGACCCCCGCTAAGTGGTCCTTCTAATACAACAGCATCAGGTAATCTATCATATCTTTGAGTCCATCTTTTGCAAATTATCTTAAGTGCTTTTGCTGATGATACAATAGGAATTAGTGCAACTTCTGGAAAATCCTTTGTAAATTCAGGTAAATTTGTAGGAAGTCCTGCACCGCTAATAATCGCATTAAAGCCTACATTACAGGCATCTTTTACTATTCTTTCATACTCATTTGAAGCGTGCATTATATTGCAGCCCAGTGGTGCATCATTACAAATCTTTCTTGCATTAGTAATTACTGCTTTTAAACCTTTGCTTGAATAAAAGTTTTCACTTCCGTAAGGCTTTCCATTTAGCTCTTTATTTATATGAGCTCTATTTTCATAAAAACCTGTTCCAACTGAAGAAATAATTCCTAAAGCACCATTTAAACTAACATTACCAGCCAATCTATCCCAACTAATTCCAAGTCCCATTCCACCTTGAAATACAGGAACTTTTAAAGTAAAATTTCTTATTTTTAATTCTGGTAAGCTCATTTTTATCCTTTAATCATTACTTTTGCAAATTTTCTTTTTCCAACTTGAATAATAAATTCACCATTATTTAATTTTAATTGCTCATCACTAATCTTTTCGCCATTAACGCTAACTGAATTAGCTTTTATCGCTCTTCTTGCTTCACTTCCTGAACTTGCAAGATTAGTATCCTGCATTAATTTTACAATCCATTGCTCTTCATTAAAGCTAAACTCAGCAATATCACTTGGAAGTTCATTTTTGCTATGAATATTATCAAATTCTTCTTTAGCCTTAAGAGCTAATTCTTTACCCCAAAATCTTTCAACAATTTCTAAAGCTAAATTTTCTTTAGCTATTTTTGGATGTAAAGAATTATTGTTAATGCTTTCAAATATTTCATTAATTTCTTTTGTAGTTTTAAAACTTAAATAATCATAATAATTTTTCATAAGCTCATCGCTAATACTAAGAACTTTTGCATACATAGTATTAGGTTCTTCGCTAACTCCTATATAATTACCTAAGCTTTTACTCATCTTATTCACACCATCAAGCCCAACTAATAATGGCATCATTATAATACCTTGTTCTTTACCTGTATTATAAGTTCTTTGTAAAGTTCTTCCCATTAGTAGGTTGAATTTTTGATCAGTTCCACCCATTTCAATATCGCATTTTAATGCTACGCTATCATACCCTTGTAATAATGGATATAAAAATTCGCTAATAGATATAGGACTTTGTTCTTTAAATCTTTTTGTAAAATCATCACGCTCAAGCATTCTAGCTACATTAAAAGTTGAAGTTAATTCAACAATACCAACTGCACCTAATTCATTTAACCAAGTTGAGTTAAATTTTAATTCAGTTTTATCTTTATCTAAAATCTTAAAAACTTGTTCTTCATAAGTTTTTGCATTTTTTAAAACTTCTTCTTTACTTAGTTGTTTTCTTGTTGCACTTTTGCCTGTTGGATCACCTATTTGAGCTGTAAAATCACCTATTAAAAATTGAACAATAGCTCCATGATTTTGTAAAAATCTCATCTTGTTTAAAACCACACTATGACCTAAATGTAAATCAGGTGCTGTTGGATCAAACCCTGCTTTTACGTAAAAATGTTCGCCTTTTTCATAATAGTTTTTGATTAAATTTTTTATTTTTTCTAAATCTATAAATTCAGAAACTCCACGTTCTAAATCTTCATATATTTCATTTAAATTCATTTTCTATCCTTTATTCGCTATAAGCATCATTTAATGATACAAATTCGTAGATTTTACATTTTGATTTAATTTTTTCTTTTGCTATTTCAATATTTTGATTATCAGGAACTTCAAAAATTATTTCAAAATATTCTAATAAACTATCGGTATTTTTAGAAATATTAATACTGCTTATATTAATTTGAAGTTTTAATAATTCTGATAATAAAGCTAATAATGTGCCTTTTTTGTTTTCTAGTGAAAAAATCATTTTGTAATTTTTAGGCGCATGTTTTGACCATTTTATAAGAACCATTTCTGCCTTATTATCTTCCATTAATTTACTTGCTCTTTCACATAATTTATTATGTATAGTAACAGAATGATTATGCTTAAAAGCAATAATATCATCTCCTCTTTTTGGATTACAGCAATAATCAAAATCTATATTATTGATTTTGTAATTTGAATAAACCACAAGATTTTCAATTCTTTGTTTTTTTAGATCATAGTTTTTTACAAGCCAAATTCTTTTTGCGTATTTTTTTAAACTATCAATTGCTTTGCTTAAAGTTATATTATCGCTTGCACATTTTTTAACAATTTTTGATAATTTTTCATTATTAATCCAAGTATTAATTTTTTCTTCATCAGCACTAAAAATAGTTTGCAATAATCTTAAGCCTACTTTTTGATCTATACTTGAAATTCTTTGCTTACAATGTGATTTAATCATAGCCTTTGCTCTAGCTGTTACAACACTATCAAGCCACGAACATCTTGGCTTTGCATTATCATCAATTTCTATTCTTACAATATCTCCATTTTTAAGGCTTGTAAGTAATGGCGATCTAACTCTATTAATATAAGCATGGCTTGCTTTAAGACCAATTTGTGAATGAACTTCAAAAGCAAAATCAAGTGCAGTAGAGCCCCTAGGAAGTGTAAAAATCTCGCCTTTTGGTGAATATACTGCAATATCTTCTACATACAAACTATCTTTTGCGTATTCGTAAAATTCTAAATCATTGTCCTTTTCTTCTAAAGAATTATTTGTAGCAATATCGCTAACCCAATCAGCCTTAAAGTCTTCTTTGTCATTTTTGTATTTCCAGTGAGCTGCAATTCCTAATTCTGCAGTTTCGTGCATTTTATAAGTTCTAATTTGTGCTTCAATAATTGATTGGGCATCAAATAAAGTTGTATGAATTGTCTGATAGCCATTTTGTTTTGGTAATGCAATATAGTCTTTAAACCTTGAAGCAAGTGGGTTAAAATGAACATGTAAAAGTCCTAAAACAATATAACAATCTTTTACATCTTTTACTAATATTCTAATACCTAATAAATCAAGAACTTCTTCAATACTAACGCCTTTTCTTTGCATTTTTAAATATATTGAATAAACATGCTTAATTCTTTTTTCTATTTTAAAATCTACATCTTCAATATATCCATTATCACGCATAAGATTTATGATTTTTTCTATAAAATCATTTAAGGTTAATTGTAATTGAACATTATTTGCTTTTAAATAATCAGCAATCTCCTTAAACTCAGTTGGCATTAAGTATTTAAAGCTTAAATCTTCTAAATAGTTTTTAATACTTGAAATCCCTAATCTATGAGCTATCGGAGCATAAACCATTAAGGTTTCTTCCGCAATTCTTTTTTGTTTTGCTTCTTTTAAAGCATCAAGAGTTAGCATATTGTGTAGTCTATCACATAATTTAACTAATAAAACTCTACTATCTTCAATGCTTACCATTAGCATATTTCTAAAAGTCATTGCTGATTTTCTAAGTTTTTCATTAGATTCTGAGCTAGCTAGATTATCCCCACGAATTTCAACAATTTTAGTCATACCTTCAACCAAAATGCCAACCGAATGACCAAACATATTCATAAGTTCTTCTTGAGTGCATTCTGTATCTTCTACAACATCATGCAATAATGCAGCTAATATCATGCTTTCATCTTTTGAAAAGAAAGCTACAAAACAAGCCACTAAAATAGGATGAATAGAATAAGGTTCTCCACTCTTTCTAAATTGTCCTTCGTGAGATTTTATACAAAAATCTAAAGCCTTTTCAAGCATAGGAGTGCTTGAAAATAAAGAATATAATAATTCCTTAGCTTTATTTAAATCATTGCAGTATCTAACATCTTCTAATAATGTTTCAAAACTTAGAATATTTTTCATTGTATTATTCGTTAATTACACCATCAAAAATTATTTTTTCTTCTGCAACTTCTAACATTGCAATATCGCTAAACTTCATTTTACCTTTTTCTACTTTTACTAAAGGAGTTGCACCATCACTTAACTCTCTAGCTCTCTTTGCTACTATTAAAGATAAAATATATCTATCATTTCCTACTTTTTCTAATGCTTTTGCTGCTATTTGTTCTGTTCTCATATAAATTCCTTTAAAATTATTGATTTTTTACTATTGAGCAATTACTAAAATCGTCTTTAATAATTTTTAAAATATTACCTTCTTCAAACATATTGCAAACTACAATAGGAAGTTTATTATCTTTTGCAAGTGCTATTGCTGTATCATCCATCACCTTAATATCATCACCCATTGCAAGCTCATAACTTAATTCATCATATCTTTTTGCATCTTCAAATTTCATAGGGTCTTTATCATATACACCATTAACTTTTGTTGCTTTTATAATCATTTCAGCATTAATTTCAATAGCTCTTAATACTGCTGCAGTATCTGTTGTAAAGAATGGATTTCCCGTTCCAGCTGCAAAAATTACAACTCTACCTTTTTCTAAATGTCTTTGAGCTCTTCTCATAATGAAAGTTTCACAAAATGCTTCCATTTGAATAGCACTTTGAACTCTTACACTAATCCCACAGCTTTCAAGCGCTTCTTGCATAGCAATAGAATTAATCACAGTAGATAGCATTCCCATATGATCGCCACTAACACGCTTTATAATACCATCTTTTGCAGCACTAACACCACGAATAATGTTACCACCACCGATTACTATACCTATTTGTGTGCCTTCATCTACCAGTTGTTTTATTTGTTCTGCAATAAATTTTAAAATATGTGTATCAATGCCAAAACCTTGCGAACCCGCTAAAGCTTCGCCTGAAAATTTAATTAAAACTCTTTTAGCCATAACTTCTCCTTGAATAATAAACGCGATACTACAAAAAAACTTTTAACGCTTAAACTCAAGCAAAAATTTTTCAATTTGATATCTATCTCTATATGCAGAACTCATTAAATGTATTAAACAATCTCCTAAATCAAGAACACTCCACTCATCAGCACACTCTTCATAATATACTTTGCTATTATGTTTTTTTATTAATTCTTTTATATCTTCTATTAAAGCAATAGATTGCTTACTTGATATCATAGTAGCTATTATTACTTCATCTACAAAATATTCACTTCCTTTTAAGCTAATTAGCTCTACATTTTCAGCTTTTTTCTCATCTAAAAGCTTTATTATTTCTTCGTTTCTACTCATTTTTTTCCTTTGTAAAATTCTTTTACTTCATCTTTTATTTTTGGATTAACTTTTTCTAAAACTAAATTATTTCTTATAAAACTTGATGATATATCTTCGTTAATATCAAGCTTTAAATAATCATTAGGTATAAAAATATTATCCCTACTTGCTATTACAAAAACAACATTTTTTGATAATTCTTCATAATTATGCCATTTATGTAAAGTTTTTAAATGATCAGCTCCTATTATAAAATAAATTAAACTAGGATTTAGTAAATTTTTAAAATACATTACACTATCAAAGCTAGGAACCGGTCTATTTTGTCTAACCTCATAATCACTTATTATTAATTTGTCACTTTTTGTAAAAATTTTTTCAAGCCATGAAATTCTTAACTCAGGACTTGCACTAAAATTTTCTTTAAACAAACTAATATAAGTAGGTAATATTATAAGCTTATCAATATCTAATGTATTTAACGCTACATTTACTACTTTTTCATGACCTAAATGCACAGGGTCAAAACTACCGCCAAAAATTGCTATTTTCAAAATCTCTTAACCTTTTTTTATTAGTATTATCTCAAATTTTTTAAATAAAGGGTTAAAAATGGGAGTAAATGTAGCGATAAATGGATTCGGAAGAATCGGAAGATGTCTTAGTAGAATAATTCTTAGCGAAAACAAGCTAAATTTGGTGGCAATTAACTGCTCGTGGGATATGAAAAATATTAAATATCTTCTAAAATACGATAGTGTTCATGGGAATTTCAATCAAGAAATTGATAATGATGGAGAAGATGTATTAATAGTAGGAAATAAAAGAATTCAAATAATTAGAAGTAGAGAGATTGAAAATATTGATTTTGCTAAATACGGAGCTAGTTTAGTTTTTGAATGCACGGGAGCTTTTTTAACACAAGAAAAAACTAAAGCTTATTTGGATAATGGTATTAAAAAAGTAATCATGTCAGCACCACCAAAAGATAATACTCCTATGTTTGTAATGGATGTAAATCATAATAATTATAAAGGTGAAGCAATTATTTCAAACGCAAGTTGCACCACAAACTGCCTTGCACCAATGGCAAAAGTTTTAGATGAAAATTTTGGTATTAAAAAAGCCTTAATGAATACAATTCACGCTTATACAGCAACTCAAGAGCTTTGCGATACAAAATGCCCTAAAGATATTAGAAGGGGTCGTGCAGCAGCACTAAACTTAGTTCCTTCAAGCACAGGCGCAGCTAAATCAATAGGAAAAGTTATACCAAATCTTTTAGGTAAGGTTGATGGTCAAAGCGTAAGAACTAGCTTAGCAAATGTTTCAATGCTAGATTTAACACTATTATTAGATAAAAAAACTTCAAAAGAAGAAATAAACGAAACCTTTATAAAAGCTAGTAAAAATATGAGCGAAATATTAGCAATTGATTATGATTGTTGCGTTTCAAGTGATTTTTGCACTAGCACTTATGGTTGTGTTTTTGTTCCTGATTTAACTCAAATAATTGATGAAGATTTTGTAAAAGTTCTAGCTTGGTATGACAACGAATACGGATATTCGTATCAATTAAATAGACTAGCTCAACATATTAGCAAGGAGTTGTAAAATGCCTTTAATTTCCATAAAAGATGTTGATTTAACAAATAAATGTGTTTTTATTAGATGTGATTTTAATGTTCCTCAAGATGAATTCGGAAATATTAGTGATGATAGAAGAATAAAATCTGCTATTCCTACTATTAAATACTGCCTTGATAATGATGCTAGAGTAATTCTTGCAAGCCATTTAGGTCGTCCAAAAGAAGTAAGCGATAAATATTCATTAAAACCTATTGCAAAAAGACTTTCAAAATTACTAGGAACTGAAGTAATTATGGCAAACGATGTAATAGGAGATGATGCTAAGGCTAAAGCTAGTGAATTAAAGCAAGGTGAAGTTTTATTGCTTGAAAATCTAAGATTTATTAAAGGCGAAACAAAAAATGATGAAGAACTAGCTAAAAGCTTGGCTTCAATGTGTGATGTATATTGCAATGATGCTTTTGGGGTTTGTCATAGAGCGCATTCAAGCGTTGAAGCAATTACTAGATTTGCTAAAGAAATTTGTGCTGGATTTTTACTACAAAAAGAATTTAATTTCGCTCAAGATTTATTAAAATCACCTGCTAGACCATTCGTAGCTGTTGTTGGCGGTAGTAAGGTTAGCGGAAAATTACAAGCTTTACACAACCTACTTCCTAAGGTAGATAAAATTATCATAGGTGGTGGAATGGCATTTACTTTTCTTAAAGCAAATGGCTTAAATGTAGGCAATTCTATCGTAGAAGATGATTTAATTGAAGACGCTAAACAAATTATGCAAACAGCAAAAGAACTTGGAGTTAAGCTATATTTACCTGTTGATGTGCTTGCAGCTCAAAGCTTTTCAAATGATAGTGTTGTTAAAAAAGTTAGCGTTCAAGAAATACCAAATGGCTGGATGGGGCTTGACATTGGACCTGCTAGTTCAATATTATTTAAAGAGATTTTAAGTGATGCTCAAACTATATGGTGGAATGGACCTATGGGAGTTTTTGAGTTTGATAAATTTTCTAAAGGTAGCTTTAAAATGAGCCACTATATAAGCGATTCTTACGCAACTAGCGTTGCTGGTGGTGGAGATACTGCCGATGTTATAAATCGTGCAGGAGATGCTGATGATTTTAGCTTTATTTCTACTGGCGGTGGAGCTAGCTTAGAACTAATTGAGGGTAAAGAATTACCTGCTATAAAACCACTTATATTGAAGGAAGAATATTAATGATTATTGCTGCAAATTTTAAATGTAATCACACTAGAAAAGGCTTTGCTGAATATGCAAAAAAGCTTAATGCTTATCTTAGATTTAGCGACTTTTCAAACCTAGAAGTTATAGTTGCTCCGAGCGCAACTTCATTTATTGATAGTGAGTTTAGCTTCATTCAAGCTGCACAAAATATATACCCAGCTTATAATGGAGCATTTACAGGAGAAATAGGATTATCTCACTTGCAAGAATTTGGGATAAAAACTATTATTTTAGGTCATTGTGAAAGAAGAAATTTGGGCGAAAATGATGAATTTTTGGCACAAAAATTTGATTTTTGTGCTGAAAATGATTTAAGAGTAATTTATTGCATAGGAGAAGATTTTGCTACTTATGAAAAAAACAAAAGCATAGAGTTTTTAGAAAAGCAACTTAATGCAATTGATTTAAAATACAATAAATTAATTCTAGCTTATGAGCCAATTTATAGTATCGGCAAAAGCGCTGCAAAATTAGAAGATATTGAAAAAATTATGCAATATCTAAAAAGCAAAACAAAACAACCTATTTTATATGGTGGTAGTGTTAATTCTAGCAATATTGCTGAGATTAATAGGCTTTGTGATGGTGTTTTGGTTGGTGGGGCTAGTCTTAATGTAGATGGCTTTATAGATTTAATCAATGCTGCTGTAAGGGGCTAATTTGATAGGTTTAATCGGTGGGATGAGTTATGCTAGTACTATAACTTATTATAAATTAATAAATGAGTTTAGCCAAACTCATCATAATTCTTTATCTCGTGCAAAGATTTTAATATCAAGCGTAGATTTTGATGAGATTGAAAAATATCAACATAATAATGAGTGGCAAAAAGCTGCAAGTTTATTAAACGAAGAAGCAAAAAGATTAGAAAAAGCTGGTGCAAATATAATCGCACTTTGCACAAATACTATGCATAAAGTTGCAAATGAATTGCAAAAAGATTTAAAGGCAAAATTCATCCATATAGCCCATTCAAGCCTTGATGAGCTAAACCTTAATAATATAAAAGATGTTTTATTGCTAGGCACTAAATACACTATGCAAGAAGACTTTTATAAAAATGAGCTAAAGGGCTTGAATGTTATCACTCCAAATAATGATGATATGAATACGATAAATGATATTATTTTTAATGAACTTTGCAAAGATTTGATAATGCAAAGTAGCAAAGAAAAGTTTATAAATATCGTAAATAAACATAAAGTTCAAGGAGTTTTACTAGCCTGCACTGAGATTTCACTACTAATTAACGAAAGTGATTTTGATAATTTAAGGGTATTTGATACAACTTACATTCATGCTAAAGATATTTTTAATCAAAGCTTAAAGAATTTGAATTAGGAATTAGCTTTAGGCTAATTCTTATTAAATCTATATTTCAATTAATATTTGCACTTATAAAATACTTTTTGTTTTATCGCTTGATTATTGTTATTATATCCTTGATAATACTCATCTTTAGAATATTCAAAAAACTCAAGATAAAAATCTATATGCTTATTTTGTGCTTTTATGTTTTTCATCATACTGCAAATTTCATTGCTTGTAGCTTTATCTACATTATTATAAATATCTAAATAAATATTATTAAAAGCCAAATCTATAAAATATAAGCTTTATTATCACAATCTTCTTTAGATTTGCAATAATTATTTTCAACAAGAATTTCTTGTATTTTATCAATAGATAAACTAACAGTATCTATAATCTCACTATCAGCTTTGCCATAACTTAAAAAAACTAAAAAACCAACAACAAAAAAGATTAAAAAAAATCATTATATATAATACAGTTTTAAATAATTTAAGTATTTTCATTAAACCATACCTTTAACTATTAATCAAACCAATTATAACGCTTGATATTGTGGTTTTGCAAAATTTCAATGAAACTATTAAGCTCATCTTGAGAAAACAATTCTTGATTTATATGTAAAGGTAATTTAAATTTTTTAAATTTTAACATCAAAGAACACATAACACCACAATTAGGCAAATAAGATTTAAACTCATTATAATAAAATTTTTGCATAAAAAATGCTCGCCTAATTGCAAAATAATCTTTATAACAAACAATAAATTTAATATCAAACAAGTAAAAAAATCCATAAAAAGTAAAAAATATTAAAAATATACCAACGATTTTTGCAAGAATACTTTCTAAAAGTATAGAGCCAATGCCAAATAATAGCATTGTTAAATGCACAATAATAGCAAGTGTGTAATAAATAAAAAGCGATTTTTTTCTAGTCATTATAAATATAGCTTCGTTATCATTCTTCATTTTCGCTCCTTATTTATATTAATTTTAAAAAGAATTTGAAATAGGAATTAACTATCTTTTATAATCTAAATCTACCTTTAGAACTTATTGCTTTATATCTATTTTCAATATAACCACAACTATCTATAAAAAACTCTTCACTAATTTCTTTAAAATCATTATTTTCATCAAAGTAATAATACTTCACAAACAATCTTTCAGATTCAAAAACAAATGAAGTTTCATCATAAAAATATTTATCATTTTTTATTACTAGCTCATTATTAAAATTATTTATTTTTGAAGTTTTTAATAAGTCTTTGTTAAATTCTTTTATTTCTTTTATTTCATCTATGTTTTTATAATTTTGAACTTTTTCTAATTTTTCTACATTTGCATGACGATTAAAATAATCTTTTATAGCGAGTTTTTGTCGTTCTAGGTATTCAATTCTACACTTATAGCCGAATTTATTATAATCTATTTTATAAGTTTTATCGGTATTAAAATCATAATAGCTTAAATTATTCTCACTTAGGTCTGCTTCAATTCTATATAATTTTGATTTAAGCTCATTAAATTCTTTTAATGGGTCGGTGTTATTACTTATAAAATAAGTTAATGCAAAATAACACAAAGCAAGTATTAAACATAATAAACCTATAACAAATATCAGTGTTTTTATTAATTTAACTATTCTAAAAAACATTTAAAATCCTAATAATTATTAATTACTTTCAAATTATCTCTTTTATTACATACGCTCAATATAACCACAATCATCTATTAAAAACTCATAATTTTCTTCAAGTAAATTATTATTAAAATCAAAGTAATAATATTTTACAAATAATTTTCCATCTTTAAAAATAAAAGAATTTTTATCATAAAAATGCTCAAAGCCATCAATTGTTAGCTCATAATTAAATTCATATATTTGTGAAGTTTTTAATAAATCTTTGCTAAATTTTTTTATTTCTTTTATTTCATCTATACTTTTATAATTATTGATTTTTTCTAAATGCGTTTGTAGGTATCTCACAAAAAAATTTTGAATAGCGTATTTTTGTTTTTGCAACTCATCAATAATGCAACCATATCCAAGTTCATTGTAATTTACCTTATATGTTCTGCTGTCACCAAAATCATAATATGGTTTATATCCTTGCTTTAATAAAATTTCTTCAACTTTTTTTAATTCCTTTGTTACTTTAACAAAATCACTATGATCGTAAGGTTGAAAAAAATTATATATCGCCATAGAAACAATACCAATCATTAAAATTATTAATGCAAAAAGAAGTACAAACAAATAATATAATGATTTTCTTATAAACTCTATCAGCTTAGAATACATTTATCGCTCCGTTTATTTAAATTGCAATAATATATCTAAAAATAATTATTAAAATTATTTAATCAAATTCCTATTTCAAATTCTAAGGATTTTGCAAGGAATTTGAATTAGGAATTTGCTTTGTAAAAAATCTCTTCAATTCTTTTATTTTTATAAACTAAAGTTATGAAAATTGTCTTGCCAAACACTACATTTTTATAACAAATATTAGCGTTTTTATAACATCTTGGCATTTTAAATTCTTTAAAATATTCATAAACTTCATAAGGGCTTTTATCCTTTATATTTTCATTAAGAGTTTTAATTAAGTTAATATCATCTACCAATAAATAATCATCAAAATTAATCTTTTTAGCTTTTATAATCTGCATTACAAGTTCATTTGGCTGTTTTAAAAAATAATCATAATATTTATAAGCACAAAATACCAATAATAAAGCCAAAGCAAATGCTTGATTTTTAACTACATTCTTACTAAAAAGCTTATAAATTATGAAAAACAAAACCGCATAAATAAGATCTAAAATAAAATCATTTTTTACATAAAGATTAAACAAAGCATTAGCTAAAGCAATAAACATTACATAAAATGATAAATACTTTAAAACACTATAAAATCTATCTGTTAAATATATTTCAAAGTTTTTTAATCTTTTAGAAATTATATAATAAAGCATAAAACATAGGCTTGAAATTATAAAATAAATTATGAAATCTAATTGATTATTAAAGCTTAGTGGATTTATATAAACTAAATAAAACAAAGCTAAAGCTACAAAAAAGCAAAACCAAGCTAGATAAAAAAGCATATTTTTAATTAAGAAAATAAAATCATTTTTAAAAGCCATTACTATATCCTTCTAGCTTATACCCTATTGTGTTTTGCTAAATTTTTAGATAATTTATGTATTATGATATTAATAACTTTATCGTTTTCAAGTACAAAATAAATATAAATTACTTCACCTAAAATCATTTTATAGCAATAAAAATAATCTGGCTCTTTCGTATCTAAATCATATTGCTTTAAAATTTCTTTTATTTCACTATAACTTTTGCCTTTGATTTGATTATTTATATCATCATAGATACTACTATCATTTACAAAATAACCATTTTCGTATTTTCTAGGTTCTAACTTAGCTTGTAAAATCTTTGTTATAAAAGCATTTGGTTGTTTTATATAATCATTATAATACCAATAAGCACAAAATATAGCAAAAAATAAAATAAAATATATTTTAAAATAAATCTTATAGTTCTTACAAACTCTAATAAGATATAAATATACAATGCCAGAAATTATTACATATACAATATTAGCAGTAATTTGAACATTTTTATAAGCAATATCATTATAAAGACACATAACATATATAATTTTCATAAAATACAAGCAAGATATGTAAAACATAATATTTTTTAAAATTAAATAAAATTTATCTTTAAAGATTATTTGATTTTTTACATCATTTTTAGTTGTAAAAAGATATGCTCTATAAAAAATAAAAGTACAAAACCAATAGATAATATCACCTAGATAGAAAAAAGCTACAAAAAAGCAAAACCAAGCTGTATAAAAAAGTATATTTTTAATTAAAAAAATAAAATCATTTTTAAAAGCCATTTCATTCCTTTATACCCTATCCCAAAAGCCTAATTCCTATTTCAAATTCTTTTATATTTTTTGTAGTTTTTTTATCTCATCTCTATAAAATGCCGCTTGTTCAAAATCAAGCTCTTTTGCTGCAAGGTGCATTTTTTCTCTTAATTCTTTTACTAATTTTGCTCGCTCATTTGCTGGCATTTTTTCTATCTTGCTCTTTTTAAGAGTTTCATCAGTTTGTTTTAATGTATGCTCTAATTTTCGCTCAACACTTCTTGGAATAATTCCATGCTCTTTATTATAAGCTTGTTGAAGACTTCTTCGCTCACTTGTAATATCAATTGCTTCTTGCATTGATTTTGTGATTTTTTTAGCATATAAAATCACTCTACCATTGACATTTCTTGCTGCTCTTCCCATTGTTTGAATTAAACTAGTAGTTGAGCGTAAAAAGCCTTCCTTATCAGCATCTAAAATAGCTATAAGACTAACTTCAGGTAAATCAAGTCCTTCACGAAGCAAGTTAATACCTATTAAAACATCGTAATCGCCATTTCTAAGACCAATTATTAATTCATTTCGTTCAATCGCATCTATATCTGAGTGCATATATTTGCACTTTATTCCTAATTCTGTGTAGTATCTTTGCAGCTCTTCTGCCATTTTTTTAGTTAGTGTTGTAATTAACACACGCTCATTTCTTGCGATTACCTTTTTAATCTCATCGTATAAATGCTCTATTTGGTTTTCACTATCAACTATACTAATCTCAGGATCAAGCAGTCCCGTTGGACGCATAATCTGCTGATATACACATTCGCCACTAAGCTCTAGCTCTAATTCAGCCGGAGTTGCACTAACAAATAAAAAAAAGCAATCTTTATTAATAAATTCATCAAATTGCAATGGGCGATTATCCAAAGCACTTGGCAAACGAAAGCCATAATCAACCAAAACTTCCTTTCTAGCCCTATCTCCTGCATACATTCCCCTAAATTGTGGCAAACTAACATGGCTTTCATCTACAATTACTAAAAACGGCTTTTGTTTAATCTTAAAATAATCAAATAAAGTATAAGGAGTCTCCCCTGCATTAAGCCCACTTAAATGCCTTGAATAGTTTTCTATTCCTTTAGTCATTCCGGTAGTTTCTAGCATTTCTAAATCAAATTCCACTCTTTGCTCAAGCCTTTGAGCTTCAAGTAATTTGCCTTGCTTTTTGAAATATTCAAGCCTTTCATCAAGCTCATTTTTTATATCTATACAAGCTTTTTCAAGCGTAGGTTTTGCAACGATGAATTGATTTGCAGCATAAAGAACGAAATTATTAAAATCTTTGATTTTTTTATTATCAAATGTATTAAAGCTATAGATTTTTTCTAATTCATCATCAAAAAACTCAAGTCTTATGGCATCATCTTCATAATAAGCTGGATAAATATCTATTATTTCTCCATTTACACGGAAATTTCCCCTATCAAAAAACGCATCATTTCTACTATATCCCATAGCTACTAGATGAAGTAATAATTCTTTTTGTTTATAGCATTTACCTACTTCAAAAAACTCTACCATTCCTATATATTCAGCAGGATTTCCTAAACCATAGTTTGCACTTACACTTGCAATGCAAACACAATCATCATAAGCTAAAAGCGAAGCAGTTGAACTTAGGCGAAGTCTTTCCAAATCGCTATTAACTGCACTATCTTTTTCTATAAATGTATCGGTTCTTGGAATATAAGCTTCAGGCTGATAATAATCATAATAACTTATGAAATACTCCACATGATTTTTAGCAAAAAAGCCCTTAAATTCGCTATATAATTGAGCGCAAAGTGATTTATTATGGCTCATTATTAGTGTTGGCATTTTAAGTTCATTTATAACATTTGCCATAGTAAAGGTTTTACCTGAGCCAGTAACTCCTAAAAGAGTTTGATATTTATTACCATTCTTTATACCTTTTACAATTTTTTCTATTGCTTGTTTTTGATCTGGTGATGGTGTGTAATTACTTGTTAGTTCTAACATTTTTATCCTAAAAAACAATTTTTTCTTATTATATTAACTATAAATAATTAAAATCATAGCTTTAAAATTTTACTAAGGATAAACAAAATGAGCGATAACATAACAAACACATTAAGCCAAAAAATAGTTGAATTAATGGAAAAATATAAATACCTTGTTAGTGAAAATGAAAGACTTATGAATGAACTAACACAAGCAAAAGCAAAATGTGAAGCACAGGCTTATGAAATAAGCAAATTAGAAGAAGAATTATTGAATAAGAATCTAATAGAAGAAGAAACATTAAGATCAATCGAGCAACTACTTGGAAACAACTAAGTTTACGATAACCCTAGGAGCTAGGGGTTATAATTTCAATGTTCCGACTAAGGATTTTTTAGCTTATTTAAATGATGATATTAAGAAAATTAATCCTAGTAATGGCAATATTGAAATTCCACAATTTATTAATTTATACCTTAAAAAGTGTTACTCACACTTTCAATTAATGCAAGAATTTGAGAAATTAGAAGAAGAAAATATAAAGCTTAAAGCAGGTTTAAAAAAGCAACAAGAAGAACTATTAAATATACTTAATATTCTTAACAATAAGGGAAAAGCAGATGAAGAAAGCCTTTAGTATGATAGAAATGATTTTTGCAATTGCAGTTATAGGAATATTATCAGCGATTGCAATACCTAAAATGATGGCAAACAAACAAACCGCTCAAATAGTTAAACTAAAAGAACAAGTTGAAGCAATTAGAAAAGGAATAGAAGCTTACGCTGGTAATCAATATCTTGAAACAGGCAAAAAAACTTACCCGAATACACTTTGTGATAAGGCGAATTTAGACTGGGCTGGAAAATGCAATTTTGCAAGTGGTAATTTATTTGGCAATGTAGCAAGTGCTGTTAAAAGTGGGAAAGGCGAAAGCTGGAATGGTTGGTCTAAAAATACTGGGGAAGTTTTTATATACTATCCAAATCCTAAAAAAACAAATATTGGCTATATATTTCAATACTATAAAGGTGAATTTAATTGCTTAAAAAGTTATAGTCATTTTGGTGGTAAAGTTTTACCTTGCAGTGATTTAAACGAAGAAGCTAAAAGCGAGTATTAAAAAGGAATAAAGCATGAAAAAAGCTATGAGTATGATAGAAATTATTTTCGTAATCGTAATTATAGGAACTTTAGCAGGAGTTGCAATACCGAAATTATTCGCTGGTCGTGATGATGCTTATGCTTTAAAACTAAAAGAACAACACGCTTTAATTATCACTAATTTAGAGCAATATTCTCAAAGTATGCTTTATGAAACAGGTTCAAAAAAATTCCCTAAAAATATATATTTTGGAAATAAGACTGGGGTAGTTACGGATAGTGAAAATTTGGTGTTTAATAAATTAGCAGAATGCAATTCTTCTAAATCAAATGCGCCTTGTTGGACTTCAGTAAATAATGGCACTGGAGAAAACACTATAACATTTCATTTTAATAATAAAAAGAGCATAAGTTTTGCATATTCACAAACTAATAAAAGTTTAATTTGTAATAATATTAGTGAGTGTAATAAATTAAAAATAGGAAAATAAAGTGAAAAAAGCTTTTACTATGATTGAATTAATATTTGCCATTGTAATAATAGGAGTATTATCAGCAGTTGCTTTACCTAAATTCTTTGATTTAAGATTTAAAACTGAATTAACAAGCCTAAAAACAGGAATTGATACAATTAATTCTAAAGCTAATAATCAATTGCTTAAAAATATAATCATAGGTCAAAACGAAAGCTATAACGATTTTGAAAAAAAAGCAGCAGATGCTAGTAAAATTTTTACAAATTTATTTAAAGATGGTTTAGATAGAGGAGATGAGGATAAGGGTTGGTTTTTTCTTGGTTTAAAAGAAAAAACTAGCACCACAATTATACCTTGGTATATATTAGATGGAAGTACACCTAGTGCTACTTATGACCCTGAATTAGATTACGGAAACTATCTAACAAGCGTTAGTGATAGAGCTCAAGATGGAATTTATTTAATCTATAAGTATTCTGTTAATAGCAATATTTATTTCAATTTAATTTACAAAAGCTTAACTGGTAAATTCGAATGCGCAAAAGCAACTTGCAATGGTTGTAACAAAAGTAGAATTGATTCAATTAATAATCTAATACCTTGCTTTGAACCCGCAACAATATAATGTATTTTTATAAAGTAGCTATCCTAGGTCATAATTTAGAAGAATTAACCTACGAAAGCTCTTTAGAAATAAAATTATTCACTAAAGTTGAAGTTGAACTTAGTAAAAAAATAGTTCAAGCAGTTATAATTTCTAAATGTGAAAAACCTGAATTTAAAACAAAAGAAATTATTAAAATATACGATGATAGCCTAAGCCCTACTCAAATTGAATTAGCTAATTTTATGAGTAGATACTATGCTGCTAATATTTCATTATGTCTTGATAGCTTTGTTTTTAGTAAAAATTTAGAAAAAAATACAACTAAAATTTGTAGCGAAATTAACATAGAGCTAAACGAAAAACAAGAACAATGCTTAAAGAGTATTCAAGAAAATAAAATGAATTTAATTTTTGGAGATACAGGCAGTGGAAAAACCGAAATATACGCAAAATTAATAGATGAATGTATAAAAAGTGGCAAACAAGCTTTGTTTTTAATGCCTGAGATTAGCCTAACTCCGCAAATGCAAAAAAGAATGAAAGTATATTTTAAAGATTCATTCATAACTTGGCATAGCAAGATAACTAAGGCAAAAAAACAAAAAGATTTAATAGAATTTGAATTAGGAAATAAGCCTTTAGTAATCGGAGCAAGATCAGCACTTTTTTTACCATTTACTAATCTAGGCTTAATTATTGTAGATGAAGAACACGATAATTCATATAAATCTTCAAAATATCCTTGTTATAACGCTAGAGATTTAGCCATTTATCTTGCTAGTATTTCAAATGCTAAAATAGTCTTAGGTTCTGCAACACCAAGTCTTCAAAGTTTTTTTAATACTAATATTAATAAGTTTAGACTGAAAGGAACTTATTTTAAAAGCGAAAAAGAAATTCTTTTTGATAGCGATAATGAAATAATAAGTCCATATTTACTAGATTTATTAGAAGAAAATTTAGAGAAAAAAGAACAAAGTATGATTTTCTTACCAGTTCGTGGAAATTATAGGCAAGTAGTTTGCAAAGAATGCAATACAAGAAAAATTTGCCCTAATTGTTCTGTTCCTATGAGCTTACACAATAAAACTTATAAGTGCCATTATTGTGGTAAAAAAGAATATTTAAAAAACACTTGCGAAAATTGTGGTAGCACGATGCTTGAGAGTAAAATAATAGGTACAGCACAATTATGCGAAAATCTTAAAATCGCCCTACCTAGTGCAAGAATAGCTAAATTAGATAGCGATGAGCTAAGCTCAAACACAAAATTAAAAGAAATCTTAGAAGAATTTGAATTAGGAAATATAGATATTTTAGTAGGAACTCAACTCATCTCAAAAGGACATGATTATAAAAATGTTACATTTTGTGCGATTTTAGGTCTTGATGAGTATTTATTCTATCCTGATTTTAAAGCTCGTGAAAATACACTTGCACTTGCTATTCAAGTAGCAGGTCGTGCAGGAAGAAGCAAAAAAGCAAAAGTTTTAATCAATACTCAAAATAAAGATTTTTTTGAAAAATATCTAACAAATTATGATGAGTTCTTAGAAGATGAGAAATTATATAGAAATAATTATCCACCATTTAAAAGATTATTAAGGCTAATAATATCATCAACAAATGAAATGGAAGCTTCTAATTTGTGTGATGAACTAGCAAACCATCTAAAAAATAGTAAAGAAAATTACGATGATTACGAAATTATTGGCTATGGAAAATGTGCCATTGAAAAGATTGATAAAAAATACAGATATTATGTATTGATTAGATCAAGTAAGAAAATTTTGTTAAGTAAATTAGCAAGCCATTATAAAAAGTTACAAAAAGTAACAATAGATATTGACCCTATTCATTTTTCGTAAAATTATACTAATTCATTATTTAAATAACCTACAATTTTTAAAAATTTTAAAGGAGTTAACATGGCATTTTTAGATGAATATCAAAAATTAGTTGATGAGCGTGCGGCTTTAAATGTCCCTGCACTAGCGTTAAATGTAGAGCAAACTAAGAAATTATGTGAGTTATTAGAAAATAACGATAGCAATAGTGAAAAATTAAAAGATTTATTAGCTAATCGTGTTGGTGTTGGTGTTGATGATTCGGCATTAATTAAGTGTGATTTTTTAGAAAAAATCTTATTTGATAAAAGCAAATGCACCTGTATATCAAAAGCTGAAGCAATTTCAATGCTAAGCACAATGCTAGGTGGATACAATGTAAGAGTATTGTTAAAAGCATTAGAAAATAATGAAATCACTGAGCTTGCCGCAAATGCTTTAGAAGATATTATTTTCGTTCATGATGGTTTTGATAAAGTTGCTGAATTACATAAAAATGGTAATAAATACGCTACAAAAGTTCTTACAAGCTGGGCAAATGCTGAATGGTTTATCAAAAGAGCTGAAGTTGCAAAGCAAATTGAATGCGTTTGCTTTAAGGTAAATGGCGAAACAAATACCGATGATTTAAGCCCTGCTAGTGAAGCATTTACAAGAAGTGATATTCCTTTACACGCTCAAGCAATGCTTGTAAGAAGACAAGAAGGAAGTATTGAAAAAATCGCAGAACTTAAAAAAGCAGGAGTTGAAGTTGCTTATGTAGGTGATGTTGTAGGAACTGGCTCAAGCCGTAAATCAGCAATAAATTCAGTTCAATGGCACTTAGGTAAAGATATAAAAGGAGTTCCAAATAAACGCACAGGTGGTGTTATTTTAGGTCAAACTATTGCTCCAATTTTCTTTAATACTGCCCAAGATAGTGGAGCTTTACCTATTGTTTGTGATGTAACAAGCCTTGAAATGGATGATAAATTTATAATAGATATTGAAAAAGGCGAAATAAGAAAAGAAGGAAAGGTAATTTCTACTTTTGAACTTACACCTAATACACTTTTAGATGAGGTTCGTGCAGGTGGTAGAATCCCGCTAATTGTAGGTCGTGGATTATGCGCTAAAGCTAGAGAGGTTCTAGGAATGCCAAAAGAAGAAATATTTAAAAAACCAGCTCAACCTGAAGTTAAAGTTAAAGGCTATACCTTAGCTCAAAAAATGTTAGGTCGTGCTTACGGCTTAGATGGAGTTGTTCCTGGAATGTATATTGAGCCAAAAACAACTACCGTTGGCTCACAAGATACAACAGGACCAATGACAAGAGATGAGATAAAAGAGCTTGCAAGCTTAGGATTTAATGCTGATTTTGTTATGCAAAGCTTCTGCCATACTGCAGCTTATCCAAAATCAAGCGATGTAAATACTCATCAAACTCTACCTGGTTTTATGAGTTCAAGAGGTGGAGTATCGCTTAAGCCTGGCGATGGTGTTATTCATAGCTGGTTAAATCGCTTTGCTATGCCTGATGAGGTTGGAACAGGTGCTGATTCACATACAAGATTTCCAATAGGTATAAGCTTTCCTGCAGGCTCAGGTTTAGTAGCGTTTGCTGCTGTTACAGGGGCTATGCCACTTAACGTGCCTGAGAGCATTTTAGTTCGCTTTAAAGGTGAATTACAACCTGGAATTACTCTTAGAGATTTAGTAAATCTAATCCCTTATGTAGCGATTAAAGAAGGTTATTTAACGGTTGAGAAAAAAGGCAAAAAGAATATTTTTGCAGGTAAAATCTTAGAAATTGAAGGACTTGAAAATCTAAAAGTAGAACAAGCATTTGAATTAAGCGATGCAAGTGCTGAAAGAAGTGCGGCAGCTTGTTGTGTTAATCTTAGTAAAGAAAGCATTGCTGAATACTTAAAATCAAATATAAGCTTAATTGACGCAATGGTTGAAGCAGGTTATAATGATAAAAATACGCTTTTAAGAAGAAAAGCAAGAATGCAAGAATGGCTTAACAACCCTACTTTATTAAGAGCTGATAAAGATGCAGAGTATGAGCATATCTTTGAAATAGACTTAAATCAAGTAAAAGAGCCTATTTTAGCATGCCCTAATGATCCTGACGATGTTGCAACTTTAAGCGAAGTTTTAGCTGATAGCAATCGCCCTAAGAATATTGATGAGATATTTATAGGTTCTTGTATGACAAATATAGGACATTATAGAGCTTTAGGTGAGATTATAAAAGGTAAAGGTATGCTTAAAACTCGCCTTTGGATAGCACCTCCAACAAAAATGGATAAAGCTCAACTAACAAATGAAGGATATTACTCAATCTATGGTGCTGCAGGAGCAAGAATTGAAGTTCCTGGTTGTAGCTTATGTATGGGTAATCAAGCTCGTGTAAATGATGGAGCAATTGTGTTTAGTACAAGCACAAGAAACTTTGATAACAGAATGGGAATAGGAGCTAAAGTTTATTTAGGAAGTGCTGAGCTTGGCGCTGTTTGTGCTATCTTAGGACGCTTACCAAATCCAAGCGAATATTTAGAGCTTGTAAATGATAAATTAAACGATAGCAAAAAAGCAAATATCTACAAATACCTAAACTTTAATGAAATTGAAAACTTTAAAGTAGATTAATACTCTAGGGCTTAATGCCCTAGAATAATTATTAATAAACTTTTATAATAATTAAGCCAAATCAATAAAACAAACAAAAAAGACAAATATAATCTCATTTAAAAATTACGAAAGGAAAAATATGGAAAGTTTATATCCATTTGCACTTATTATTCATGTTTTTTGTGCGATTATTTTTGTTGGTTATTTGTTTTTTGATGTTGTTATTTTTAGTAAAGCTAAAAAGAATTTAAAACAGGAATTAAGAACTGAAGTTCAGGAAGTAATTACTAAAAAAGCTATTAAAATCATGCCTATTTGTGTGCTATTATTGCTACTTACAGGCGGAATGATGATGAGTAAATGGGTTGGTAGTCAAATCGGATATTTTGATACTACCTTTCAACAAATTTTTATGCTAAAAGTTTTCTTTGCTTGTTTGATTTTTATCATGGTTGCACTTAGTTTAAGTTATAAATTTATTCTTAAAAAACCAAATCCTTTAAATAAAATCATTCATCCATTAGCTTTAACTTTAGCAATATTAATTGTGCTTTGTGCAAAGCTTATGTTTTATGTATAAATTTCTTATATCTTTAATAATCTTAGATGCAATTTTATGCTTAATATTTGCTAGTTTGAGTGCGTTTTTTAGCATTCAACTAGCATTTTTTGCAAATACTTTAATACCATTAATTAGCTATATAAAACTAAAAAAATCTTTACCAAAGTTTCAAATAGCTTGTATGCCAAGATTTTTTTTATATAATCCTTTAGAAATTGAACTACCAAAAAAAGGCATAAAAGAAAGCTTAAAACATTTAAAACATTTTAATGTATTTATAAATTTATATAAAATTTTTGCATATATTATTTTTATAATTCTAACTGGAATTTTAATTAAGAATAATCTTTTTCATGTTAGTGCATTTTTTGTAAGCTCAATATTGATATTATTAAGCATTACGATACTAAAGGCTAAAAATGGTTAAAACTATAAATTCTTTAAAAGCTTTATTATTCGCTTCACTTTTATTATTTGTAGGCAACTCGTTTTTACTTAGCACTAATCCTATATTATTAAAAGAATTAGGTTATAACGATTTTTACATAGGCTTAATTAGTTCTTGCATATATTTAGGAGCATTAATTAGCACTTTTGCATCTCATACTTTAATTCAAAAAGTAGGACATATTAGAAGTTTTGGTTTTTTTACTTCATTATTTGCAATCGCAACCATACTTCATATAGTGATTAAAGATATATATTTATGGGCAATCTTAAGATTTATCATAGGATTTTCATACTATACATTATTAATCATCATTGAATCATGGATAAATCAAAAATCAAAAAACGAAATCCGTTCAAGAATGCTATCAATTTATGAAATAGTATTTTATTCAGGCTTTGCCATAGGTGTATTATTAATGTATTTAAAGCCTAGTTATAATAATGTTTTTATAATTGCGGTTTTGGTTATTTTATTATGTTCTTTGCCACTTAATTTATTAAAAATAAAGCAGCCAAAACTAAAAGAAAGAAAAAAAATCAGCGTTCCAAATATTTTCAATGTATCAAAATTAGCTTTTATAGCTGCTTTTGTTGGTGGATTTTTGATGAATGGGTTTTTTTCTATGTCGCAAACATATTTTCTAGCACTAAATTATAATATTCAAGATATTTCATTGCTTATTTTTACTGCTATGCTTGGTGGATTTATAGCTCAGTTATTTATGGGAAGATTATCTGATGTTTATGGAAGAAAAATTGCTATTTTATTTTGTGTAAGCCTTGCTTTTGTTTCTAGTGTTGGTTTATATTTTTTAGCTAGTAATAAAATAGCTATTTTTATTTTTTGCTTTTTTCTTGGAATGGGGCTTTTTTGCATTTACGCATTAGCACTTGCAAGAGCAAGCGATAGAGCAAAAGAAAGCTCACAAATACTTGAAATAGGAAGAACGCTGATGTTTGCTTATGTATCAAGCTCTGTTGTATCTCCTATAATTTTAGGATATGCAATTAATACTTTTGGTGCAAATGCTTATATTTTAGTTTATATCATCTTATTATTTGGCTTAGGTGTTTTTACGCTAACTCAGCCAAAAATAGATGCAGCAAATAGAATTGAATACGAACAAAAACCTAGCCAGTTCGTTCATTTAGGCAATGATGAATAATATTAACACTACTTTAAATTCTTTAGTAAATAGCGACTTAGGACTAAAGCAACAAGGTGCAAACCTAAAACCGAATAATACTAAAGATATAAAAGAACCCATAAAAGAAGGAAGTTCTTTAATAAACGAAGCCATAAGCGAAGATGAAACTCTTGAGCTTGGCATTAAAAAAATTGTAAATAAATTACTAGATAGCATAAAAGCTAGTAAAGATTTAAATCAATTAGGTGAAAATGCAAAAAACATTAATATTTCTAAAAATATAGCCGAAGATTTAAAGGAATTAAAATCAATACTTAGCAAGGATAAAGATTTAGAAGTTTTTGTAAAAAAGCTTGATAATTTATTAAATACCAAAATGCAAGATTCAAAAGCATTATTTCAAGCCTTGAATAATTCTGGTATTTTTTTAGAAAGTAAATTAAGAGCTAATCTAAACGAACAAGTATTGCCACAAAGCTTCTTTAGGCTAATTTCTTTTATGAAAAACATTAAAACAAGTGAGTTAAAAAGTGAGATTTTTAAGCTTGGACAAGAGAAAATGGACGCTAAAGAATCACTTTTAAAACTTGAAAATTTTATAAATGAAAAACTAGAAAATAAAGGCACAAATACTAATAATTCTATTATAAAAACATTTGAATTATTAAAAAACGCAAGAGCGTATTTGCAAAAAAACAATGAACCATTAAAGCTAATAGAAGTAGCAAATAAGCTAGAGAGCAAAATCAATAACGAAATAAAAAATCTAATAAACATAGAAGTTAAAAATGATAAATTAAAAACAATATTGCCAAAACTAGCAAGCCTAAAATCAAGTTTGCAAGATATTAAAAACATAGCGAAAGAATTAGTAAATAACCCAGCAAATATGCATAATAATTATAAAAAGCCAAATGGGGAAAACAATATCTTAAATAAGCTTGAAAATATCAAAGAAATTCTTAAAAATAATCACGAAATTTTTAATAAATTAAGCGATATTAATAAAAATCTAAATGAAAAAGTAGAAATAAAACAAGAAAATACCTTAAATAAAACTCAAGAAAATAAAACAAATACAATCACAAAAGAAGATATTAAAGAGCAAATCAAACTACCACAAAACAAAGAAGAGATAAAAACAAGCGAAAAACCTATTATAAAAACAAATGATGAGATTAAAAATGATTTAAAAGCATTGCAAGAAATCACAAAATCTCAAGATATTAAAGAAGAATTAAAGCTAATTTCAAATCCAGAAATCAAGCAAGTAATAAATCAAAATCAAATTATAAGCAATGTATTAAATGCAGAAAATCTAAGCCTACAAAACAAAATTGAAAACCTTACAAGATTACTTAGTGCAAATCTAAAAAACGAAGAAAGTTTTAAAAATTATGTAAGCACAAACGAGCTAAAAGGATTAAAAACCCATCTAAATCAAGCAAAAAAAGATATGGATAACATAAGCCCTAGAAATAACGAGCATATAAGCAAAGCCGTATCAAATGATGCAAAGGCGATTTTGCTTCAAACTAGCAAAATGGCTTTAGCAAAGGATAATAAAGTAGCTTATGAAATGAGCCAAAAACTATTAAATCAAATTGAATTAAACCAAATTATTTCAGTAGCAAATAACGAAGTTAATACTTATTTGCCCTACTCTATTGATGATTTAGATGAATCAAATATAAGTTTTAGAAGTGATAGTGAAGATAGATTTTACGCTCAAATTAAATTAAAATTTAAAAAATTAGGCTCTTTAAATATAATGCTTGGACTAAATAAAGATAAATATTTAGATATAAATATGATGATAGAAAATGATGTTTTTAGGCAAACTTTGATAAATCATGCAAAAATGTTTAAAAAGGACTTAAGAAAAGCGGATTTGATAGTTTCTAATTTCTTCATTAGCAAACTTAGAGAAAATAAATATGAAGAAGAATATAAAATGAATATAGGATTTGATAAAAAAATATGAATAAAATTAAAAAAGCTCTAGCCTTAGGCTATAACAAAGAAAAAAACAACGCCCCAAAAGTAATGGCAACAGGTAGTGGCGAAATAGCCGAACGCATTATAAAACTAGCAAACGAAAACGGAATACCAATTAAAGAAGATGAAGAATTATGCGAAGTTTTAAGTAAACTTGAATTAGGAGAAGAAATCCCACCTGCTATGTATAAAGCAGTAGCCGAAATTTTTTCATTCATTTATAGAATGTCAAAAAAAATGGAAGAAAATTAAAAGAATTTGAAATAGGAATTTGGATTTTAAATAGCTTTCATAAGCTTAGCTTTTAGTGTATTTATAAACCAAATGCGAATGAAAGAAAAAGGGCTTGATTTTAAAATCAAGCTTTGTTATATCAATATTAAAATTATTTAAAAAATATTCATACAAAAGCGAATAATTAGATTTGTCCGTATAAATACAAATAATATTCTCATCATCTTCTATTAATAAAGTATCATAAAATCTTTGATAATTTAAAGTAAAAATTTTATAAATATTTTTAAAAAATACTAAAAGTATAAAATTACAAACACTCATAAAAATATAAAATATACTTAAAAAATTATTTAATTTATATAATTGTTGTTTGCTTTGAATATTAAGGCAGGTTTTATAGATTTTAGCATTTTTTAAATATATTGTTTTTTCTTCTTCATTAAGCTCATCTCTTTGCCTACAACTATGATTAACAAAATGAATAAAATCCTTATGAAAATATATAATATTAGGTTTTTTAAACTTACAATGCAAATATCGCTCATCAAAATATGCAGCAATAATAAATAAATTAATACTAGAAACCAAAAATTACCAATATACATAAAAACACAAAAGCAAATAAACAAAGCACTACAATGAACCAAGCTAGTAATATAAGCGTTTTTATCTTTTAAAGAAAATAAAGGCGTAAAATTACTAGAAGTTAAATATTCGCTCAAACTTTCTCCTTATTAAACTTTTCTTCTATTAACTGTAATTGCGAAAAATCACCCCTTATATTATCATCTATTAGATTTATAGTGACTGCTTTATATGTTTTATTCTTAGCTTTAAAGTAAGATCCAAGATATCTTACCACCATAAAAACTTTTTTATATTAACCTAAATTCCTATTTCAAATTCTCATAATTTTTTAAGGAATTTGAAATAGGAATTAGAAGTTTTATAATTACTTTGTTATGAGATTTATTTTGTTTATATAATTCTAATATTTATAAAATCACCATTTAAATCTAATCTAAAATTTGCCATGCTTTCTCCTTTTATTTAAAGTTTATTTCTTCTAAGCTTTCTTTTGCTTGTTTTTCTGGGTTTAGGTTTGAATAACCACAATTATCAAATTTACGTCTATAACTACGTTTTTTCTTTATATCAGCTTCGTATGATAAAAACTCATGATTAAAAACTCTAAGTCTATATTTATACTCTTTTTCTTTATCTTCACGCTCATCAAATTCATCAAGAAGAAATAATTTATAAATTCCATATGTATCATCTTGAAAATCAAAAGCTATATCTGTATAAAAAATAACACCTTTATCAAAGGAGATAATAGGCTTAGTAAATCCTGCTATATTATTTTTAACTACTATATAATTAGTATAATCAACCGGTTCTAATTCATCGTAATTAACATATTCTTTAGAATAAACATTTTTTCTTAAGTAATCTTTGTAATTAGCTAAATTAATATCTTTGTGTATATAGTATCCACACTCACAAGTTTTGTTATAGCGTATTTTCGTATATATCTTTTTGTATTCTTGTTGTTTTACAAAATGATCAATCACTACTCTTTTATAAAGTTCATCTTTAGGTAATATCCTATTTTCTTCTAAGCAATAGCCTTGCTGATATTTTTTATAATCACTTAGAGTTACTATTCTTTCATGAGTTTTACTTGAATAATCAGGTATGGTTCTAAAAAAATAATTATATAAAGCAAATATTATTATCACAGGTATTACGCTATAAGTAAAAGCAAGTTTGTTATTAAATTTCTTTCTTAATTTAAAGAAAAGTATTATAAAAAATATGATTATAAAAGCTTGAAGATAAATTAGCGGATAAAGTATAAATCCTTTGTAAAATAAAATTATTATTTGACTTAAATTTTCATAAATAAAATAATTAGCTGCAAAAAAACAAACAATAATTGAATAAATTACATTTACATCTGAGCCAATGCTAAAAATAACACCTGCAAAAACTGAGTAAAAAGCAATCACTATTTCAATTATTACAAAAATCATAAAAAGTATTTTTAAGATTTCTAATGTTTTTTTCATACTATAACCTTGATTGTTTTTCGTATCATAGCATTTAATAAAACAATTATCAATTTTAATATTTAAATTCCTATTTCAAATTCTAGTGATTTTCAAAGGAATTTAAAATAGGAATTAGCTTTTTTGATTAAAGCAAAAAGACTATAAAATAAGCTATCATCAATGTCTGAAATTTCTTCATTAATACCTTTATTATTTAATAATTCTAAAAATTTTTTTAACTCATTTGGATTAAATATAGAGCAATTGATAATAGTAACAAATTTTACATAGTTATAACATAAATACAAATCTTTATTTAAAAAAACTTTTCTACAACTTACAAAATAGAGTAATTCACCCTTGTCTTTCTAAAAATCCTAATTATTTCAAAGTATTCATCATAGCATACAATTTTTCTTATTATAAGTGACATAAGTTAGGAAATAAAGAATTACAAGCAAAATTGGTAAAACAAAAGCAATAAATGCTATAAAACCACCTATTGAAAGACTTAAAATTATCGTAAAAAACATAACAACAATAATATATTTTAATAAAAACAAAGCTTTAAATATTGTATATAATTTGTTCTTTTTGCAAGATCTAATCCTTATTTAGCTTGTTTTATTCTGCCATTTTTTACTCTTCCAACGATATGTATTTGCAAGCCCACGCAAGAACTCATCAGCTACAAAGGCACTCCAAATCCCAACCATTGCAAAGCCAAAATGTATTCCTAAAATATAAGCCAAAGGAACACTAACTCCCCACATAAAAATAATTCCCATATAAAACGGATATGCAGCATCACTGCTCGCTCTAAGCGAATTTACCATAACGATATTCATAGCTCTTGAAGCCTCTAAAACAAAAGAAATAATGAAAAGTGGCTTAATAATCTTAATCAAATCATCATTTAAATCAAGTGCTTTAAAAATATAATCTTGAAATATAAATACAAAACTAGCAAAAATAAAGCTTAAAATTATTGCTATTTTTAAAATTACAAAGCTATGTTTATACGCTTTTTCGTATTCTTTTGCCCCTACTAATCTTCCTATGATTATCTCATTTGCAACACTTAAAGCCGAACTTGTTGTAAAAATAAACATTGAAATTTGAAAAAATATGCTCTGAATACTCATTGCGTCTTTTCCAAGCAAGCCAACAAAAGCAAAAACCACCATATATTGAGCCGACCAAAGTAGGTTTTCACCTGCACTAAAGCCACCTATTGTTAAAATCTTTTTAAAAATATCTTTATTAATATTGAAAAATAACTTAAAGTATATGCGTAATTTTGCGATCTTAAAATAAATATAAACAAGCATAATAAGGCAAACAATTCTTGAAATAATACTTGAAATTCCAACGCCAAATAATCCTAAATCATATTTATACAAAAATATCGCATTAAAAATTATATTAACAGCATTCATCACAAGTGAAACTATCATAAGCTCTTTTGCTTTTGCATAGGTTCTAATTACAGATGATAATGCTATATTTACGCAATCAAGCAAGATTACATAAGCAATAGTTTGTAAATAAATCAAAGAATAATTAAAAATCTCATCAGGAACATTGAGTAATTTAAGCATTTTAAAATCAAAAAAATGAATTATAAAAAATATAAATATTCCTAAAATCACATTAAAAGATAAGCTTATATGAGCTGATTTTATTGCTAGATTTTTGTTATTTGCTCCTAGTGCTTGAGAGATTAATACGCTAGAGCCAATTGATAAGAATGAAAAAATCGTAGTAGCTATTATAAAGATTTGATTCGCACTACTCATAGCTCCTATTAAAAATACATTGTATCTGCTAATCATAATAGTATTTATAACTACCGAGCTAAACCTTAGCAGCATTTCTAAGTAGATATTTAAAGATAGTTTAAAAAAATTGATTTCTTTCATGTTGTTTAGCTAAATGAAATTCTTAAAGAATTTCATTTAGGAATTATCTTCTTGATAAATAGTTTGTATCAAATTTATTATTAATAAAATCAGGATTTTCCATCATAGAAATATGAAAATCTTTTGTAGTTTTAATTCCACCTACAATTAATTCTTGTAAAGCACATTTCATTTTATGAATTGCCATTTCTCTAGTTGGAGCCCAAACTACAAGCTTACCAATCATACTATCATAAAACGGCGGAACTGAATAATCTTGATAAATATGGCTTTCCATTCTTACATTTGCACCACCCGGAGCTGAATATCTTGTGATTTTTCCAGGACAAGGAGTAAATGTCTTAGGGTCTTCTGCTGTAATTCTGCACTCAATTGAATGACCTTTAAAGCTTATTTCTTCTTGTTTAGGTAGAGCCTTTCCTTCTGCTACATTTATCATATGGCGGATTATATCTTCACCACTACACATTTCGCTTACGCAGTGCTCAACTTGAAGTCTTGTATTCATTTCAATGAAATAAAAGTTTTGATAATCATCTAATAAGAACTCAAATGTTCCAGCACCTTCATATCCTATCGCTTTTGCAGCTCTTACTGCAGTTTCAAGTAATTTCGCTCTTGTTTCAGGAGTTAAAATCTTCGCAGGACTTTCTTCTATTAGTTTTTGGTGTCTTCTTTGCATAGAGCAATCACGCTCTCCTACATGAATAACATTACCAAAGCTATCTCCTATGATTTGCACTTCTATATGGCGTGGGTTTTTGATATATTTTTCTATATACATTCTTCCATCACCAAACGCACTTGTTGCTTCGCTTTCTGCTGACCAGTATGCTTTTTCTAAATCTGCAGCTTTTTCAACCACACGCATACCACGGCCACCACCACCTGCAGCAGCTTTTAAAATAACAGGATAACCCATTTCTTCTGCTAGTTCTTTTGCCATATTAACATCTTTTATAGCTCCATCACTACCAGGAATTACTGGAACACCTGCTCTTTTCATAACTTGCTTAGCTTTACTTTTATCACTCATAGTATTCATAGCTTCTACGCTTGGACCAATGAATTTAATATTATGACGCTCACAAATTTCAACGAAATTTTGATTTTCACTTAAAAATCCATAACCTGGGAAAATCGCATCAGCACCACATAATTCTGCAGCACTTATAATTGATGGAATATTTAAATAACTTTCGCTTGACTTTGGACCACCAACACAGATACTTGCATCGCAATATTTTAAGTATAAAGCATCTTTATCGGCACTTGAATATATACAAATCGCTTCTTTTCCCATTTCTTTAATCGTTCTAATAGCTCTTAGTGCTATTTCACCACGATTTGCAATTAATATTTTTTTAATTTCTCTCATAATTACCTACTTATAGTTTTTCAACTGCAAATAATTCTGTTCCAAACTCCACAGGTTGTCCATCTTCTACTAATGCACTTACAATTTTGCAATCAAACTCAGCTTCAATTTCATTCATAATCTTCATTGCTTCAATAATGCAAATAGTATCGCCTTTTCTTACTGTTTGACCAACTTTTACAAATGGTGCTGCCCCTGGACTTGGTGCTTGATAGAAAGTTCCTACCATTGGGCTTGTAATTGTTGGGTGTGAATTTTTAACCGGTTGAGCTTCATTTACTACATTTACATTTATTGGAGCAGGTGCTGCATGTGGCATAGCTGCAGGAATTGGAGCGCATTCAACAACAGTTCCTTGCTTTTCTAGGCTTATTTCAAAATCTCCTTCTTTGATTTTGATTTTACCTATATTTGCTTGTGCAAACATATCTATTAATTCTTTTATTTCTTCTCTTTTCATTTTTTCTCCTGATATAAAATTCTTACAATTCTAGTCATATAAATATAACGAAAATAAAATATAAAACATTATTAATTTTAAAATACAAACTTTTAAATACAAGTGTTACTTTAAGTATCATTAAATAAGAAATAGATATAAATAATAAGGAATTTGAAATAGGAATTATAAAGGGCAAAAAGCCCTTTAGATTAAGCTAATAATGAAGCTAATTGACTTTGATTTAAGCTAACTTGTTGTGCGTTTTTAAAACTTTCTTCGTTTTGTTTTAAAAAATCAGCATTTAACTTAGAAAAATCTTCGCTTTTCATTCTGTCATTATTTGTTGCAGTTTTTAAGCTATCTTCAATTTTTGCTAAGTCTTCTTTTAAATCAGATTTATTAGCATTATTCATGGCTTTTAAAATCATATCATCTTGTAAATTTGAAATTTCTTGATATTTTTTCTCGCCTAATTTTTCTTCACCTATTTTTTTCTCATTTACTTGCTCTGCCGAAGTATCTTCAACTTTTTGAATAGGTTTATTTTGAGCCATTAACACATTGCTTTGAATACTACTATTAATTTGCATGCTAAACTCCTTTTAAATTTTGCCGATTATACATCATTTTTCTTTTTTCTTAGTAAAGAATAAAATAAATTGTAAAACTACCATTACTTTAAATAATATTTCACTTTGTTTGTGGTTTGCATTAAACTCATCGCTATTAGTTATGCCTAATTCTTGCATATTTAAAACATTTTGCGTGTAATAAAAAACAAAAATTAAAGCCAAAATTACTATTAAAAAACTTAAAATTATTCTAAAACTAGCTAATTTATTTGTAAAAATTTCATAAAAAATATTAAAAAAGCTTACAAAAAGTAACAAATAATTAAATTTTACAAATACTTGGGTCATTAGCAAACCACTCTCTAAATGACTTAAAATCCCATTTCCTATAATTTCACTTGGAAAAAATATAATAGGAGCAACTACAATTCCTATAAAAATTTCAATAAAAATTATTCCTGCTAATAAAAAATCATTAATTTTTCTCATAATCTAACCTTTCTGCTATAAACACTCTATCAAATCCATTTAAATCTTTGTAAAAACTAGCTTTAAAATTATATTCTTTTAAATACTCTCTCAAAACTTCTTTCTGTTCGTATCCAAACTCACATATTAAGCATTTTACATTTTCTAAATAACATTTTTTAATAATTTTAAATAATAATTCATAGCCTTTTTTACCGCCATAAAGTGCTGTTTTTGGCTCTTTTTTTACATATTCATCTAAAGCATAATCTGTGCTAATATAAGGTGGATTTGATACCACTAATTCATAGTTTTTAAACGATACTACATTAAAATCCGCTAGATGAAAATCGCAATCTACATTATGTTTTTTAGCATTTTTACAAGCTAGCTCTAAAGCCTTTTTATTTATATCACAAGCTTTTATATTAATATTTGTAAAAAGCTTTAAACATATACTAATAATTCCACTACCAAAGCCTATTTCATAAGCATTTTTTACATTATGTTCTTTTATATAATTAGTCGCTAAATCAATTAAAATTTCTGTATCACACCTTGGAATTAACACTCCGTTTTCGCATAAAAATTCTAAATCTTTTATATAAGTTTTTTTGAAAATATATTGCAAAGGCATATTATTTAAATATAAATTTGCAATATTTATTAAGTTTTTTCTATCATTTTCGCTTATAGTGTTTGACCTTGCAAGTGAGTATTCAAGCAATGAAAATGAAAAATACTCCATAATGATTTGCTTAGCAATTAAATCTCCAACTAAGCTTTTTAATTCATTAAAAGTTACTATCATTTAGAGCACTTATTCTTTTGCTTAAACTTGGATGAGTTTTGTATATAGCTTCATAAATAGCGTTATGATCTAGCAAGGCTTTATTGTGAATTGCTAATACTTTTAAAGCATTTATCATATCGCTTTTACTTGTTTTTAAAGCTCCGTGTTTATCTGCATTAAATTCATTCTTTCTTGAAATAGAATTTAAAATAGGACTTAAAACAAACGATATTGCTGAACCTACCATAATAAAGGCGAATAATGAGCTAGAAACAAAGCCTTCTAAATTAAACTGATTTTCAAAAAAACTTGAAAAATACCCAAAAATTGCAAAAGTTATTAAAAGATTTAATCCACTTATAAAAAGCATTTTTAAAATATCTTTATTCTTAAAATGCCCTAACTCATGCGCTAAAACAGCTAATAATTCATTTTTATTCATAGCATTAATTAAAGTATCATAAAGAACTACCTTTTTTGCTCCAAACATACCGGCAAAATAAGCATTTAGCCTTGTATCATTCTTACTTGCGTCCATGCTAAATACCCCATTGCTTTTAAAACCACAATCATTTAATAACGCTTGAATATTGTCCTTTAACTCGCCTTCAATAGGACTTAGTTTATTAAACATAGGCACGATAAAATTAGGATAAACAACCATAGCTAAAAGACTAAAGATAAATAATATCGCAAAGCCACCTATCCACCAAAACTCGCCTAATTTAGCAATTGCAAAAAGCAAAATATAAACCAAAGCTCCACCTATAATTACTAATAAAATTAGTGATTTTAAAAGGTCTTTAAAATACATAAAAGGTGTTTTTTTATTAAAGCCATGCTTGGTATCTACAACCATAGTTTTATAAAAATCTACACAAGTTAGAATGCAAGAATTAATCACAAAATATAGCAATACTAAAATAGTATTATCTAGCAATGAATTAGGCTCAAAATGAACTTTTAATACCTTAAATAGCACTAATATAAACACGCAATTTAAAACTAAAGCTAAAAAATTATTAAGAATTGAAAACTTATATTCAACTATCGCAATATTTTTAAACTCTACAAATTGTTCATCGCTTAAAAAACCTTTATTTGTTTTGGTTTTTATATGATTTATCTCAAGTAATTTAAGTAATGTTTCAATTATAAAAACAAGACTAATGATACTAATTATTAGCATTTTCTAACTCCTGTGCAAGTTCTAAAACTTCGTAATACTCATTTTCTAAAAGCTCTAATTCCGAATTCAAATTCTCAAGCCTTTCATTTAATGTTAATATGCCGTATTTTTCATATTTAGCTGGATCACTTAAATATTCGTTTAATAATTTAATCTCTTTTTCAATTTCTTCAATTTTACTTGGGTGTTCTTCTAAAATCTTGTTTTGTTTATAGCTTAATTTTACGCTTTTTTTGCGTTCAACTTCCTTTGGCTTTATTTTATCGTTTTCTATTTCTTCATTTAGCTCGTTTAATTCATCGTTTAATTCTAGCAATTCGCTAAATTTCATAGTTTCTATGCTAATTTCTTGATTTGAAAATGCAAAAAGCTTAGTAGCAAGTCTATCTGTAAAATATCTATCATGACTTACAAATATTAAAGCCCCTTTAAAATCCATTAAATATTGCTCTAAAATATTAATTGTAGCTATATCTAAATCATTCGTAGGCTCATCTAAAATTAATACTTCATAATCTTTTGTAAAGAGTTTTGCTAAAGCCACCCTACTTTTTTCGCCACCACTAAGTGAGCCGATTTTATAAGTTAATTGCTCTTTTGGAAATAAAAAATGCTTTAAATATCCATATACATGCATATTAAAGCCCTTTACATTGATAGTATCTCCGCCATTTGGACAAAAATATTCAATCAAAGTTTCATCATCTTTTAAATCACTTTTTTTCTGGTCAAAATATCCTATATTAATCTCGCCTTTTTTAATAAACCCACTACTAGGACGTAATTTTTCAAGTAAGATTTGTAAAAAGCTTGATTTTCCACAGCCATTTTTACCAACAATTGCTATTTTTTCACCTTGCAAAATCCTTGCATTAAATGGCTTAAACAATAGCTTTTCACCTAATCTTAAACTAATATCGTGTAATTCAAAAAGCATTTTTTTCTTATTTGCTATTAGTGGATTTGATTTTATATCACTTGCACGGGCAAGCTCAACTCTTAGCCTATTTAAAATACTAGGATTTTTCTTAGCTTCTTCACGCATTTTAAAAATACGCTCTTTTCTTCCTTCGTTTCGCTTAAGTCTAGCTTTTACTCCACGACGCAGCCATTCTTCTTCGCTTTTTAGCTGTTTTACTAAGGTTTCATAGCTTTTATTTAAGCTCTCAAGTAGCCTTGCTTTTGCCTTTAAATAATCGCTATATCCACCCATAAATTCTCTTAAAATTCCATCTTCAATTTCTACACATTTGCTTGCAACATTATCAATAAAATATCTATCGTGGCTTATAAATATAACGCTTTTTTTACTAGCTTTTAACATATCTTCAAGATATTTACACATAGTTACATCTAAGTGATTCGTAGGCTCATCAAGTATTAAAACATCAGGAGATTTAAGCAACATACAAGCAAGACTTAATCTTCTTTGCTCTCCACCACTTAAAGACGCTAAGCTTCTATTTAAAAAACTTCCTAATTCAAATTCTTTTAAAGCTCTTGCAATCTTGCTATCAATACTCCAAGCATCTTTGCTCTCAATTAATTCAAATAAAATTTGCTGGTTTTTAAGCAATTCTTTATCATCTGGCTTAGTTGCAAGCTTTTCATTTATTTCATTATATTCTTTTAGGGCATTAAAAATATCGCCTAATTCAAGCTTAATATATTCATCAACACTTAAATCCAAATCATTATTAATACTTTGAGAAAGCATAGAAAAGCTAATGCTAGAATTTATAAGTATTCTGCCATTATCTGGTTCAATTTCTTTTGTAATTATTTTTAAAAATGTAGATTTGCCTTGCCCGTTTTTACCTATAATTGCGATTTTTTCGCCATCATTTATACTAAAATTTACATTTTTTAAAATAACTTTTTCGCCGTAATTTTTGCTTATATCAATACAATCAATTAAAATCAATTAAATAATCCTTAAAGTAAGTTAAAGGCTAGTATTCTAGCCTTTAAAGATTATTTAACATCTACATCAAAATAAATTTCAACTTCTTCCCAAGTCTTTTTACCATGAAGTGCTGCAATTTGCTTATCTGTTGAAAGTGCAATATAAGCATCTTCAGTATTAAAATCTGTTCTCATATTGATTTCGCCTTTTACAACTAATTTACCATCAGCAACACTATAAGTCATAGGAATTTCTTTTGTAACATCATTAAAAGTAATAACTCCTGTTACACTTCCATTTGTTTCATCACCTTTTGCGTCTTTTAAACTTGCTTCAATTTTGCTATTTTTAAGATTTGCAATATATGTTCTATGGATATTATTTTCACGAACCTTATCTTTTGTGTTTTCATTAGCAAAATCTAAACTAGCTTTAACTTCGTTTAAAATATCTACAACCGAACCACTTGTTTTACCAAATTCAAATTTAGCATCATCAATAACACCAGGAACGCCTAGTTTTTTAGCCATTTTAAAGCCAACGAAATGCGCTTTAACGCTAGCTTCATCAATATTAATTGCGTAAGCACCTGAACTTAAAATCGCTGTTGCGATAATTGAAGAAAATAACTTTTTCATTTTTAATCCTTTTTTTTAAAATGCGATGAAATTATACTAAATTATGTTAATCATTATCATTTGGAATAAATTTTTATTAATTAAAATCTTATATATTAATGCAATTTTTTTAAGGAGAAAAAATGTTTAAAAAATTAAAAACAATAACTTTTGCTTTAATATTAAGCTCAAACCTATTTGCTCTAAGCGAAGGTGTTGAATACAATGTGCTTGAAAATCCTATTTCAAATTCTAATAATTCTTTAACTGAAGTTTGGTCTTATCAATGTTCGCATTGTTATTTACACCATAATTACAATACTTTAGGATTAATTAGCGAAAAATTACCTAATCTTGAAATCAAGTCTTTAATGGTTAAATCTTGGGGACAATTTGGTAAAGAAATGGCTAATTTATTAAACTATGCAAAATATCAAGATGAAAAAAATAAATTAAGTCTAGTTGATAAAAACAGCTTACATCACAAATTAGCAAGTGCTTATTTTATAGATTTATTTAAAAATAAAAATACTTGGAATAATAACCCTGATGAATTTTATAAAGCAGGTTTAACCCTACTTGAAATCTCAAAGAAAAAACTAGAAAAATTCATAGAAAGCCCAGAAGGAAAGTATTTAGCAAGCGTAAATGATGCAGCTGATGAAATAGCTAATACTTATGGAACTCCAGCTTTCATCGTTAATGGAAAATATGTAATCAATTTAGCTCACGCAAAATCTCCACAAGATTTAATTGATATAATTGAAGAACTTTCAAAACTAAAATAAGGATTTACTAAGGTAAATCCTAAATAATTCCTAATTCAAATTCTTGTGATTTTGGTATTTGAATTAAAGAAAGAGCGAAATGAAATATAAACTTATAAAACTTTTACAATATTTATCTTATTATTTATCTTGGTTATGCGTAGTTGTTGGCTTAATTGAGCTTTTTATGGGCTTTGATTTTGCTTATTATTTTGTATCTGCGATTTTGCTTTCTACTGCTTATGGAAGTTTAAAAAAGAGATTAGATGAAATTAAATTTAATAAATATTTTTTAATAATTTTAGCTTTAGTTTCTGCTTATAAATACTATGAATATTTTATAAAAGAGCCAAATGACTTAATAGCAAAAATCATAAATGCTAATAAAACTTGCTTTGAAAATCAAAAATATTGCATAATAAATGAAGTTACTACAAAAGAACTCAATGCTATGTTACTAGATAAAAATAACGATGAAATTCTTAAATATCTAAAAAAATATGGATTTAGAAAAAATGAAAAAAATAATATACTGTATTTTCAAGATACTATTTATAAAAACCCAGTTGATATAGCAATAAAACTGCAAGATAATCAAATAAACGAAATATATTATAAACAAGATAGAAAATAAGCTTATTTTAAGGAATTTGAATTAGGAATTAGCTTTATTATTACACAAATTTAAAGCCTTAATTCCTAATTCAAATTCCTAAATTTTACATAAATATAAAGCATAAAAAGATAATTTTAGTTAGAAAATCAAAAGAATTTGAAATAGAAATTAGCTTTAAAATTAGCTAATCATTATGTAAGCTTAAACCTTAATTCCTAATTCAAATTCCTGAATTTTACATAAATACAAAGCACTAAAAAAAGATAATTTTAGTTAGAAAATCAAAAGAATTTGAAATAGGAATTTAAAATATATAAAACATAAATTTCTTAATTCAAATTATTGAATTAAGAAATTAAAAATCTTATTCCCACTCAATAGTTGCAGGTGGCTTACTTGAAATATCATAAACTACTCTATTAATTCCATTAACTTCATTTATGATTCTTCTACTTACGTTTTCAAGTAATTCATAAGGTAGATGCGAGAATGTTGCTGTCATTCCATCGCTTGCATCTACTGCTCTTAGAGCTATTGCATTATCATAGGTTCTATTATCTCCCATAACTCCAACGCTCTTTACATTTAATAATACGCAGAATGCTTGCCATGTTTTATCATAATAGCCATTAGCTTTAAGTTCTTGAATGAAAATATCATCAGCTTCTTTTAAAATATTTAAGCTTTCTTCATTTACTTCACCCATAATTCTAATCGCTAGACCTGGACCTGGGAAAGGATGACGATATACTAAATCTTTAGTAAGACCTAGTTCAAGTCCAAGTAATCTTACTTCGTCTTTGAATATTTCTTTTAAAGGCTCAACTAATTTTAAATTCATTTTTTCTGGTAAGCCGCCTACATTGTGATGGCTTTTAATTGTTTTTGAGCTACCTACAACGCTACTTTCAATAATATCAGTATATAAAGTTCCTTGTGCTAAAAACTCAACGCCTTCTTGTTTTTTTGCAAAATCTTCAAATATTTCAATGAAAGTATTTCCGATAATTTTACGCTTAGTTTCTGGATCTGTTACACCTTTTAATTTTGTCAAAAAGATTTCTCTAGCATCAATAGTATTAAGTTCTATACCGAACTTTAATTTAAGCATATTTTCTACTTGCTCTTTTTCATTCTTTCTAAGTAGTCCAGTATCTACGAAAACTAAGATAGTTTGATCTTTTATAGCACTTGCTAAAAGCGCAGCAACAACGCTACTATCTACACCACCACTAATTGCACAAAGAACTTTTTTATCTCCAACTTGCTCTTTAATCTTTTCAATTTGTGTTTTAGCAAATGAACCCATATTCCAAACGCTTTCGCAATTACATACATATTTTGCAAAATTTTTAAGGATATTTTTACCAAATTCACTATGTTGCACTTCTGGGTGAAATTGTAGTGCATACATTTTTTTCTCATCATTTCCATAAGCACAAAATGGGCTATTTTCACTAATTGCTATTGTTTTAAATCCAGCAGGTAAATTCTCAACCTTATCAGAATGGCTCATCCACACTACTTGTGATTTTGGTAAGTTTTTAAATAAACAACTATCTTCTTGAACACTAATCTTAGCTTTACCATATTCTTTATGGCCTGCAGGTGCAACAACTGCTCCAAAATGATGAGCCATCAATTGCATTCCATAGCAAATTCCTAAAATCGGTAATCCTAAATCAAAAATTTCTTTATCGCAAAAATAAGCATCGTTTGCATAAACGCTAGCAGGACCACCGCTTAAAATAATACCTTTAGGCTCATAGCTTTTAATTTCATTTGCACTAATATTAAAAGGTAAAATTAGAGTATAAACTCCTTGTTCTCTTAGCCTTCTGGCAATTAATTGGGTGTATTGCGACCCAAAGTCAAGCACTAAAATATCTGCTTTTTCCATTAAATTCCTTTCCTAATATAAATCAAAATACTCAAATTGTAACCACCAAATAATAATACTTAGAATATAACCTAACAAAATAGTCCAAGCATATTTCATATGTGATCCAAATGTATAAATTCCACGCATTTTACCCATTACACCAACTCCAGCTGCTGAGCCAAAGCTAATTAATGAGCCACCTATTCCAGCAGTTAAGGTTACTAAAAGCCAATCATCTATATTCATATTTGGATTTGCTTTAAGAACTGCACTCATAACAGGCACATTATCAACAACTGCGCTTAAAAGCCCTACTCCGATATTTGTAGTAGTAACTCCAGCAATATCATAAAGCTTAGATGCATACGCAAGCCATCCTGCAAAATGTAATGCTCCAACAGCTGCTAAAATACCAAAGAAGAATAATAATGTATCCATCTCAATTTTAGTCATATAATGAAAAATATTTATATCTTTTTTACCACGAGATACATTAAATCTGTATGTATAAATGCTTAATAATGATAAGCCAAACATCATTCCCCACATAGCAGGTAAGCCAAATAATGAATGCATTAAAACAGCACTAGCAATTGTTAAAGCCCCTAATAAAATAATAGCCTTACCACCTTCTTTAATACATTCAACTTCCATTGATTTAGTATCAAAATTAGGCTTAACATTAGGCACATAACGACTTAGTAAAAATGCAGTAAGCCACCAACCAATAAAACTAGCAGGAAATAAAGCAAAGAAATCAATAAAAGGGCTCTTACCAGCTGTCCAAACCATAAGAGTTGTAATATCTCCAAATGGGCTCCAAGCACCACCTGCATTAGCAGCTACAACTATATTTATTGCCCCAGGAACCAAAAACTCTTTTTTCTCGCTATCAATTGTTAGTAAAACGGTAGAAAGAATTAAAGCTGTTGTTAGATTATCAGCTACTGGAGAGATGAAAAATGCTAAAAGACCTGTAAGCCAAAACAATTTTCTATAAGTATAGCCTTTAGTAACTAGTTTATATTTTAATGTATTGAATACATTTCGCTCAATCAATGCCTCAATATAAGTCATAGCAACCATTAAGAAAAATACAATTTCAGCAATTTCTTCAATCAAAGCCTTTACTTCTTCTTCTAAAGGCTCGGTGCTTTTGCCGTTAATTGCTAAAAACATACCTAAAATAATAAACATTAAAGTTCCGATAAATATTGCAGGTTTTGTTTTGTTTATATGATATTTATCCTCAGCTGCTATAAAATAATAACCGATGATAAATATCACCAAACATAAAATTCCCGCCCATGAAAATGTGATTTCCATTGAAGCTCCTTTTTTTAAAAAATGTTAGATATTATTTACTCTAATTCAACAAAAGGTAATTTTTGTGTTTGCGTTGACTTGTTATCATAATAGACAGGATCGCTTTTATATCCACAAGCAGAAAAAACTAAGGCAAATAACAAAACAATATGACTAAATTTAAAGATATTAAAAATATTCATGAAGAACTTGCAGCTCATAATAAAAACCTTTTATTTTTAAAACTTAATAAACAATTAAAATTATTTATTTTAAGTATGCCACCCGATATTAAATACAAATTAACTCAAAAAGGTGTCGTATGCGATGTATATACGAAATTTGATAGGAATTATTTTAGAATAAGAGTATATCATCCAACCCTAGCTCAAGATATAAGAAATGATTCTACAAAAAGAGCTATTTTAAACCATATTAATAATTATAAAAGATTTTCGCCTATTGAAGCAAATGTTCTTAATCTAAGAAATGATGAAATAATAATAAATTCAAATGCAATTTTAAACGCTTATATAGATTACGAAAAATCAAAAAGACCAAAAATTTTATTAAAAGATTTAATGTGCGAAGATTTTAATAATCTCGCAAATTTAAAAGAACATCAAATATTAGTGGATAATTTAAAAGAAAGTATTAAAAAAACAAATGCAAAAATCAAATCTATTAGACAAAATTAATTCTTTACCAAATGAATCAGGAGTTTATAGGTATTATCACAATAATACTTTGCTTTATGTAGGGAAGGCAAAAAATCTTAAAAAGCGTGTTAGAAGTTATTTTAGCTTTACGCCAAGCCTTAGAGCTAATCCTAAAAATTCTCCTAGAATTATAAAATTAATTGAAGAAGCAAATAATTTAGAATACACTCAAACAAGTAGTGAATTAGATGCTTTAATATTAGAAAATTCGCTAATAAAACAAATGCATCCAAAATATAATATTTTATTAAGAGATGATAAAACTTATCCTTATATTTGTTGTGATTTAAAAGAAGATTACCCTAGATTTGAAATCACAAGAAAGGTTAAAAAAGATTCTTTAACCAAATATTATGGACCTTATGCTAGTGGGGCAAAAGATTTATTAGAAGCTTTATATTTATGTTATCCCTTAAGACAAATGAAAAGCTGTAAAAAAAGATGTATTTTTTATGATATGTCAAGATGTTTAGCACCTTGCGAGTTTAATGTAAAGCTTGAATATGAAAATATTTTAAAACAAGCCTTACAAGCTTTAAAAAACCCAAAGCAAATGCTAAAAACTCTAAATGAAAAAATGTTTAAATACGCAGAAAACGAAAACTACGAAGAAGCAGCTAAGATAAGGGATATGATAAATCATATTAAGAATTTAAATCAGGAAATTGAAGTAGATTTAGCAAAAGATGTTTGCTTTGATGTCTTTGCAGTAGTTAGTGATAACGAGTTTTTATCAAGCACAAGGCTTGTGATTAATCATGGAAAAGTTGTAAGCGTAATTAATGAAAAAATCATAAATAAAGAAGGCGATTTTTTAAGTCAATTATTGTTTGCAAACTACAAAGAAGGAATAATTCCTAATAATATTTATATAAAAGAAGAAAATGAAAATAAAGAATTATTAAGCGAATATCTAAGCAAATTAGCAAATCATAAAGTTAGCATAAAAATAGCAAAAACAAATGAAGTTAAAAAGCTAATAGAATTAGCAGAAAATAACTCTTTAATAAATATTAAAAAACAAGAAAATAATTTATTGTTTAAATTAAAAAGCTTTTTTAATTTAACAAATATGCCTTATGTTATAGAAGTTTTTGACAATTCTCACTTTCAAGGAGAAGCTATTGTGGGTGCTATGATAAATTATAATTTATCAAGCAATGAATTTAATAAGCAAAATTATAGAAGATATAATCTTACAAGTAATAATGATTATGAACAAATGCAAGAAATGCTTATTAGAAGAATTAATTCTTTTAGCGAATTAGCAAGTCCTGATTTGTGGATAATTGATGGCGGAAAGGCTTTGCTTGATTTAGCAAATGAACTTCTAGCTCAAAATGAAATAAATGTAGATGTAATAGCAATTTCTAAAGAAAAATTAAATCATCTAGCACATAGAGCAAAAGGTGCGGCTCGTGATAAGCTGTATTTTAAAGATAAAGTATATGAGCTTAAAACAAATGATGAGATTTTACAATTTATTCAAAAACTAAGAGATGAAGCACATAGATTTGCAATCACTACTCATCAAAACGCAAAACGCAAAAATGATTTAAAAGCGTCAAAATTAGAACAACTTGGCATTTCAAAAGCAAATATTATTAAATTATTAAAATATTATGAAAATTATGAAAACATTTACAAGGCTGATTTTGATGAAATAGCAAAAGTTACAAATAAAAATGTAGCTTCTAAAATTAGTAAAAATATTAAATAATCATTTAATCTAATAGCCATAATTTAGCTTATAGTTTATATAAAGGATTTTTGTGTTTCCAAGTTTGTTTAATATATTATTATGTGCTATTTTAATAGCTAGTTTGTTTGTAGAAAATTTGCTAAATCAAACGATTTTTACAATCATTTTGGCAGTGATTTTGATATTTAACGCAGTAAGTTTTATAGCTGCACTTATTAGAAAAAAAAGTGCAAATCAAAAAATAAATATTTTAAAAGAAATATTAAAAAGCTTAGGCGCTAATAGCGATAATTTAGATTTGAATAAAAATCTTAGATTAATAGTAGATGAAGTAGGCAAAATAAAGCAAAAAATGATGGCTTTACAAAACCACAATGAGTTTTTAATAAAGCATTTAAATAGCAGTGCTAAAGAGCTTAAAAATATTAACAATGTTTTATCATATACAAATGAAAATAATTTAAATCAAATAAGAGAGCTAATAGAAAAGCACAATGATGATAGTATTCAAAACATTTATTCATTAACAAAAACAACGATTTCTTATGAAACAAATTATGATAATTTTGAAAATGAATTAAATCCTAGTTTTAACGGAGTTAAAATCGCTATTTTAAATAATGATTTATTAGAAAATTTCTTGCTAAAAACAATACTAAAACAATATGAAATAAATGTAGATTTTTATAATAGCATTAGTGATTTTTCAAGTTATTCTTGTGTAATAGTTGATGAAGATTATGATTACAGGACAAAAAACACAATAATTTTAAGTGATAATTATAATAAAGATAATTATTTAAAACGCCCATTTAGCAAGATAAAACTAAAAAATATCTTGATTACTTTATTAAGTGATTATAAAGTAGAGAGCAAAACACAAGAATTTAAAAACGATGTTTTAATATTCTTAAGTTCAGATATACAAACTGATTATTTATACCACATAGCAAACAAACACGCAAAGCTAAATACAAAAGTAGATAGCATAAGTGCCTTTATAAATGAATTAAATAATAATTACAAAATAATAGCAATAGGTTATGAGGCATTATTATTTGATTATGAAAATTTAGTGAGCCAAATAAACAAAATCAAATACGAAAATCCAAAAACTTTCATAATCTTATTTTTAGGCAATAAACATGCTAAAAAGAATTTAGATTTTGCAGATTTAATAATAAAAGATGCAACCGAAACCCAAATAGCAAAAGCTCTTAAAGATAATTTATGACAAAATATTTATTATTTAAATACATTCGCTTTGATAAATCAATGCCTTTTATTATGATTACAAAGCTACTTGCTTTTGTTGGTGTTGCTCTTGGCGTTTGTGTTCTAATCATTTCTATGGCAGTAATGAACGGAATGAATAAGAGCTTTATGGATAAATTACTTACTATGAACTACCCTATTACTTTATATCCAAGAAGTGTTTTAATAGATGAAGATTTAATAAACGAGCTTAGTAAAGATTATAAAATAAGCCCATTTATTCAAACACAAGCAGCGATTAGATTTAATTCTACTATGCATGGTGCTGTTGTATTTGGGGTTGATTTTGAAAAAGAAAAGCAAATTAATAAGATTTTAAATATTCCTAATTCCGAATTCAAATTCCAAGCAATTTTAGGCAATGGTCTTGCAAATAGATTAGGAGCTAATAAAAACGATAAATTACACTTAATATTTACCGATTTAAGTGCTAATGCCTTTAGCATAAGTCCAAATATTAAGAGTTTTTATTTAGGTTCAACCTTTCATTCAGGCTTAAATGCTTATGATAATTCTTATGTTTATGTAGATATTAAAGACTTACAAAAAGTTTTAAAAAATACAGATATAACAGGTATTCATATAGATACAAATAATCCAAAAGAAGATATTTCAAAACTAAAAGCAAAATATAATGATAGATATTTTTTCATAGGTTGGTGGGAGCAAAACGGAAATATCTTAAGCGCAATTGATTTAGAGAAAAAAGCCTTATTTTTTATACTAATGATGATAGTAATAATTGCAAGTTTAAATATAATCACTTCTTTATTTATGATTGTTTTAAATAGAAGAAGTGAAATAGCCTTATTATTAGCCCTAGGTGCTAGCAAAAAAGAAGTAAAAAATGCCTTTTTTGCAATAGGTTGTTTTATAGGTTTTGTAGGCATTATCTTTGGCTGTTTATTAGGCTTTTTTGGACTTTGGATTTTAGATACATTTGATATTATTTCGCTTCCTGCTGATGTATATGGTAGTGCAAAATTACCTATAAATCTTAGCTTAAGTGATTTTTTAACAATCACTTTTGGAGCTAGTATTATAGTAATGCTTTCATCTTTATATCCAGCGTATAAAGCTAGTAAAATAGATGTATTAAAAACTTTAAGAAATGAATAAAGGAGAAATTATGCAAATTTTTAAAAAAGAAGAAATGAAAAAAATTATTGATTTTTTTACAGCGAATATTTATAGATATTTTTATGATATAGATTTTGAGTTTTGCTTAGCTTTTATAAAAAGTCCTGATGAAGAACATAGAAAAGTAATTGCAAGTATTTTAAGAAAAACCGATTGTGTTTTTGAGCTAGAAAGCGGGATAATTATTTTATTTTCTGGTGCAAGCAAAGAAAATACTCAAAACATAAGCAATGAAATTTATAGTTTTTTAAATACAAGGGCAAAAGAATGTGTGGCGTTTTATCCTTATGATGGTGATACTTATGAAGATTTAATGTTAAGACTTAATGCGCTTACCACAAAAAACTATAAAGTAAATATAATTGATGAATCAAAGTAAGTATATAATTGACTTATTAAAACAAGGAAGAAATGTATTTTTAACCGGTGGTGCAGGAGTTGGCAAATCTTATACCATAGATAAGATTATTAAAAGCAATGCTTTTAAGACAATAGTATTAGCTAGCACTGCACTTGCTGCTGTAAATATCGGCGGAGATACGGTTCATAGATTTTTTAAACTTCGCCTTGCAAGAAACATAAACGAGCTTAAAACTAGCAAAGATGACTTGCAAGAATTATATAAATCCTTATCAGGAATAGAATTAATCATCATTGATGAAATATCTATGATAAGTAGCGATGTATTTGATATGATTTATTCAAGACTTTTTGGATTTAGCAATATTAGATTATTAATAGTTGGAGATTTTTATCAGCTTGAGCCTGTTAAATCTGATGGCAATTATGCTTTTTGCTCAAAATACTGGCAAGAATGTAATTTCAAAGTAATTGAGCTAATTACTCAGCATAGAATGGGCGATAAAGAATTTTATGAAAATCTAAGAAGCATTAGAATAGGAAATATTACAAATAATTGCATTGAATATTTTAAGCAATACAAAATAAAAGATGATATAAATAACTATGATGATTATACGATAATTTGTGGCACAAACGAAGAAGCAAAAAATATCAATATAGCTAAGTTAAAAGCTATTAATAATAAAGAATATTCTTTTAATGCTAGTGTTAAGAAAAATATAGAATTTGATGAAGAATTAGATAATGATTTTAAGCAATGGCTAAGAGCTCAACCTATTGAAGAAGAATTTGTTTTTAAAATAGGTGCTAAGGTTATTTTTACATATAATTTTGATAATTATTACAACGGAATGCAAGGTGAGATAATCGCCTATGATGAAAAAGAAAAAGAGTTGAAAATTAGGTCTAATCAATATATTTATTCAGTAAATCCTAGAGAGTTTTTATACTTTAGCGATCCAGAAATTGCAGCTAGTTTTAGAATAAATCCTAGCTTAATTGATAAAAAGCCTGATGCGATTTTAAAAGCCTTTCCCCTAAAACTTTCATATGCAATAACAATTCACAAAAGCCAAGGAATGAGTATTGATAAATTAATTTGTAAATGTGATAAAATATTTGCTCAAGGACAGCTTTATGTAGCATTATCAAGAAGCTCAAATCCAAGTAATTTTAAAATAATTTTCAATGGTAGCGAAAAATCATACGAAAATCTATTTAGAATTAAGGCTAAGGCTAATTTAGCAGTAAAGCAGTTTTATCAATTTTGCGATAAGGAACAAATATGAAAAAATTTGTTTTTAGTTTAGTAAGCGTTGTTGCTATGGCAGGAAGTATTGAAATAAGTAATTTTGAAACCGATTTATATTCTAAATCAAATGGCTTAAAGAAAATTAATTTAAGCATAAAAGTGATTGGCGATAATATAGCTAATGAAAAAGACTTCATACAAGATAGCTTAAATATGGTTATATCAAGTTATTATTATGAAGACTTATTTACAGAACTTGGTAAAGAAAATCTTAAAAAAACTATTATCAAATACGCAGGCAAAAAGTATTCAGTAAATATTGATGATATTTTAATAATGAATCTAAAAAGCAAAGATAGTGCCGAAGCTATAAAAGAAATACTAAAAGACGCTAATTTACTTTAATCAAATTCCTATTTCAAATTCCTTAGAATTTCAATCAAAAAATCAAAGAATTTGAAATAGGAATTTCAAATTGTATTTTTTTTAAAGTTTAGAATACTTTTTTATGGAAGTGGTAGGAAAACTTGATGGTAGTCTTTCTCACCCACTTCCGTAAGCTTTCCTCACCTTTTTTTCTATCACTACTATTTGGTAAAGACAAGTAAAATCTATAACCCACTTCGCAGTTCGATGGATTTTAACGCTATCTTTACGGATTTTAATGTAGTTTTGCCCCACAAAATTACATTAAAATTTCAAGCAAAAAATCAAAAAATTTGAAATAGGAATTTCAGTATAATTTTGCTCATATACATTGAAATTTAAAGAATTAAAAGTCTTATTTTAAGTAGTTTTATTATAAAAAATTGAAGAGATTGTATAACCCTAGCCTTTTGGCTAGGGCTTGTTTATTTTATAAACTCTATTGTAAATGTAGAGAATGAATCTAAATACTTATAAGCTGAATCTTTTATGTCAAATCTAATTGTATCTTTAACATATTGATTATGCTTTAAGTTATTTGGTATTTCATATTTATTTCCAGCTAAACTTGAGCGAGAATAATCAGAAATTAAATTAAATGAACTTATTGCACTATTATATAGTGTATTAAAGTTATTAATATAGTGTCCTTCTAATGGTTTAAAGCCTTTATTTTCAACATACTTTAATAAACCTGCATTACCTGATTCAATATTATAACCATTTGCACTCTTGTTATTTACCCTAATGTCCTTAAAGAATAAACCAGTATAAGCAAATCTATAAGGTCTATCTAAGATATTATTTTTTGGCTCTTCACTACCACTTGTAAATGTGATTTTTGAATCAGCATTTGATATAACAAATTCCTTTTCTAAATTAGCTTTACCACTAGAAGTTTTTGGATAACCTATCTTATACTCAAGCTTAGCAAAGTTTTTCGCATCAAAATCACCTTCACTGTAAGCGCTTAGCTTGTTTGTAATATCTAATGCTGCTAATTTATCATCAAATTTTCTATTTAAACCTGAAAGCTCAAATTGGTTTTGGCTAATTACTTTAACATCTAAATCTGAAGTAGCATTAATAATAACTTTTTTAAGGTCTTTTGGCTCTTCTGCGTAGGTTATATTTAATTCTGCTTTTACGCTATCACTATCGTATTTCTTATAAAAATATGAACCATTATTTGTGTTAGCAATCTGTAAAGGTATTCTTAATCTCTCATTATCTAAATCACTAAATGGAACATAATTAATAAAGTTAGTATTTGTAACACTAGCCTTAATATCATTACCTATTGTGTCTTTTTCTAAGCTAAAGCTTTGATTAGCTATAAATTTAACGCTAATTTCATTTCCTGGAGTTTGACAATTTATCTTACCATCTAACTCAATTTTATTAGCTTCATCTTTATAAAGCGCCCTATCATTATTATTACATAAACCATTTTTTAAATCTTCATGAGTGAATTTATTTTCAGCTAATAAAATCTTAGCATCTGTTACCATAGGGAAAATTGTCTTAATTGCAAAGTCACCTTTAGTCTTATCAAAATCTACAAACGAAGTTGTTGTATTAGTAACCTTATTTAATAAATTAGTATTTATATCTTCTAAATTAAATATTTTTACACCTTTTGTTGTATCAGCATAAGTCACTCTTAATTCCGCAATACCTATACCAAATTTATCATCTTTCATATTAGAAGTAAATATTACATTATTATCTGTGTAATTACTATCTACTTTACCAGTATTCTTTTGAAATTCATCTTTTCCTGCAACTTTATACTCAATTTTTTCAGGTCTAATTGTAAATTCATTTGAATATCTCTGACCTAAAATATTACAAGCTTCATCAATAGTATCATATTCAGCTACTTCATAACTTAATTTGTAATTTTGTCCAACTGAAAGTTTATCTAATTCTAAAACCATTTTATTTTCTAAAGGAAAATATCCTTGGCATTCACTATTTTTATCCAATAATTTACCATTTACTCCATAAACTTTAACTTTAAGTGGATTATTATTAGAGTCTAAAAATCTTATATATTGTCTATATAAAGTTGGTACATTAGCTTTTTTAATACCTAAGTAAATAGACTGATTATTAGTTCTTGTATAAATTTGATTTGCAATTTCTACATTTGAAGCAATTCTATTACCATCAACAACTTTACCATTATTTACATTAGTATAAGCTGTTCCAAATGAAAGACCTGGCATTTGTCCATGGCCTAAAATAATTTTAACTTCACCTAATTGCTTTCCTTTGATTATTCTATTACTATCTTCTTCAAATAATGGTCTTTTGTAAATTCCATTATCATCTATTATTGTTTTGATCTTGAAAGTAATTTCATAAGTTTTACCATCTTCTATTTCTTTTTTAGAAATACCAACTAGCTTATAAAACGCATTTTGATCAAACTTAAGACCTAAACCATTAATACCTTCTTGGATTTGAAGCTCTATTGGATCTGTGTTTTCAATATTTATAAGCTTACCATCAACTGCACCATCTGAATCTGAAATTTGTCTTTTACTCATAGTAAACTGACTTAAATAGTATTTTGTCCCCGCATTTCTTACTGGAATACTATCACCATGATTTTTTAGAGCAATATATACATTATCTAAATCATTTACTTTTAATGGCTTAGAAAGATTTCTATTGTCTTGATTTGCTATGTCAGTAATAAACAAACTATCAGCATCAGCATAAAATTTAAGTTTTATATTGTTATAAATACCGCCCTCATTTCCGGTAGGATTATTATCGTAAAATGGAGAAGTATTATCAAAAGATGGTCTTACATTTATGCTAAATTTAGTATTCTTACCTTCTTCAAAAATACCTTTCGTGTTATCAAAGCTCTTATGGATACTAAAAGTATATTTTTTTGGTTGAAATTCAGGAGCTCCACTATTAAATACAAAATCATTTAAATTCTGATAATCAAAATAAGATGCTCTAGAATATTCTGATTTAAATTGTTGTAAGTCATAGTTATAACACTTACTAGGTCCGCCTAAGTTACCACCTTCTCTATAATTTTCTGGATAATCTCTAAAATAATTGCTTGTAATTGGTCTTACTCTTGAATTTTTTAAGAATAAATATTCATAAATTTTATTTCTTAGCTCTTCATTATTGTCTAGATACTTGCTTCTATAATTTAAGAAATGCTCATAAACGTTACCCGCACCTTGAGCACCGTTAAAAGTTCTTCCGTCAATTTGAATGATTTTATTGTTATCAGAATCTACTACCTTACCATCATGGCTACCCCAATCAAGCCAACCTAAACCTTTAGACCAATTGTGTGCAGCATCATTTCCAACAATATATTTTGCAAAGTTTTCTACTTGCCACTCAACATCAGGTTGCTCTAAGAAATAAATAAGCGTTCTTGTATATGTCTTAGCTGCATTTGATTCTACTTCAATTCTTCCTGTTGTATCTGTTACAAACTCTTTATAATAATCTTGAATAATCTTCTTTTCTGTTCTAACATTAAATTTTGCTTCTACTTCAAAATTTTGAATATTATTTTTTCTTATCTGAATTATATCAGGTAAAGAATATGGAAAATATACAGGATAATCAACAATAGAACGCTTAATACCCTTTTCTCTATACAGTTTCACATCATCTAATTCTTGCTTTAAAACACCTTTACAATAATCACTTGGATTATTATTCAAAGTTTTTTCTACTAAATTTTGATAAAGTTTCACAAAATCATTTTTACCACAATCACCTCGTGCACTTTCAAAATATTTGCATATATCATATTTCCTTGCATCAAAATGTTGAATTGAACATACTCTTAAGGCATCATATTTAGCTTTAAATTTATCTGATAGTAAATTAATTCTATGAAAGTCTTCAGAACGCTCAGCTAAAGGAACACCCCTTTGATTAATACATTGAACATAAAAATTATCGTGAGCTTTTCCAAGTCTTGTACATTTATCAAAAGAATTTCTACCTCTTTCATCACCAGTATTTGGATCATACGCTTTTAGACAACTATCAAAATTAGCAATATGATCTTGGCTATTTGGATTTCCAAGTTTAAACTGCCACCTAATTTTAGCGCACTGATTAAAGTTGCTATTTTTATTGTCTTTACAAGTAATGTCATCGTCTATATAGACACCACTTACATATGAAAAGGCTGATAATACAGCTAATGAAAACACAATTTTCTTATTCATATTATTCTCCTTAATTAATTAAAGTATTAAATTATAAATTTATTCATTAAACAAATTTTCCCTTAAGGGCATTATTTTGCCTTTGGCCTAAAGACTTTTGGAGCGTTTTCGCTTTCATTTATATAAGCTGCTTCAATTAAGTCTAGGCAATAAGGTATCGCAGGAAAGATTGGTTCAATACATTCACGAATAGCTTTTGGCTTACCTGGAAGATTAATCACTAATGAATTACCCCTAATTCCAGCTAATTGACGGCTTAGAATTGCCGTTGGAACGATTTTAAGTGAGCTTGCACGCATTAATTCTCCAAAGCCTGGTAATTCACGCTCGATTGCCTTTCTTGTAGCTTCTGGGGTAACATCTCTAATAGCAGGACCTGTGCCACCTGTTGTAAAGATTAAATCGCATTTAAACTCATCAGCCATTTTGATAATTTCATTTTTTATTAATTTTTCTTCATCAGGGATTAGCGAATATTTAAAATCTATTTCGTTTAATAAATATTCTTTCATAATTTTTCTAATCTCTTCTCCACTAATATCTTCATACACACCTGCACTTGCTCTATCTGAGCTAGTAATTATTCCAATTTTTACAATATCCATTATTTATCCTTAAAAAATATTCTTTCTTTTTGCGTTAATTCATCTGCTAATTGCTTGATATCTATCTCATAAGCTTTTAAAAATTCTTTGCATTCTTCTTCTAAAATTCCTATTTCAAATTCCATGTAAAATTTGCTTAATTTTTGGATTTTTTCATTATCTTTAGCGAAATTATCATAATTTTCACCCAAAAACATCTCATTAGCAAGCATTCCTGATAATAAAATTTTTATTTCGTTTTTGATTTCTGAGAATGATTTTATATTTTCATTTGGATAAAAATATTCAAAATGAAATAAATCAGCATAAACTAATCTAGCATCACAAATCTTTGCCATTGTGATTTTGCCTGCTTGATAGATTGCTTGAATGTATCTTTCGCTCTCATTTAAATGTAAATCTTCACTAATTCCGTGCTTTATATTTAAAATCTCAAGCATTATTTCATCTTCACTAAGCTTATTTTTAAGTCTTAATTCATTTTCTAAACTCTTAAAACTAGCCCCACTAAAATCCCTTGAAATAAAAGCTAAATAATCTAAATTATAATCAGGGCTAATCAAATCTTTTGCCACTAAATCCTTTAAAAACTCTAGCCTATCGTTATAAGTAGGTAGAGTAAAGTGAATTTTCCTATCAAATCTTCTAAGCAAGGCATTATCTAATACATCAGCTCTATTTGTAGCTGCTATTATTAAAACATTTTTAAGTTCGCTAAAACCATCAATTTGAGTTAATAACTCATTTAAAGTATTTTCACTATCGTTTGCTAAGGCATTTCCACGCTGTTTTCCAAGTGCGTCAATCTCATCAATAAATACTATGCAAGGTGCAAGTTTTTTAGCATTTGCGAATAATTCTCTAACCCTTTTTGCACCAAGTCCTACAAAAATCTCATTAAAACTACTAGCACTCTGATATAAAAAATTCACTCCGCATTCATTAGCTAAAGCCCTTGCTAGCATAGTTTTTCCAACCCCGCTAGCTCCTGTTAGCAAAACTCCTTTAACAAAACTTGAATTATTTTTCTTAAATAAAACACTTAATTTTCTAAGCTCATTTTTTGCCTTTGTTTGCCCTATTACATCATTAAAATTGCTATCGGTTTTAATTACGAATCTAAATTCTGGCTTTAGCATATTATTAATAGGATGAGAGCTTGAGCCTTGTTTTGTGCTAAGACTTCTAATATACATTAGATAATATATAAAAACACCTATCATTATTAAAAGCAAGATTATTGAATAATCAAACTCTACTTTATTTTCTATGCTTGTATGATTTAAGATTTTTTTGATAATTTCATCATTTGCTAGTATTTTATAATCTTTATTATTTATAGAAAAATAAAGCATATTTTCATATAAATATGCATTATTTATATTTTTTAAATCTAAGCTTGAAAACTCATTTATAGATATATTTTGCTCTTTTTTAGTTAAAGAAAATACGCCTAAAGCAATAATAATTGCGATAATACAAACGATAATAATTTTTATTTTTTTAGTAAATGGCTGTTGTTTTGTCAATTTGAACCTCGTAATCTTTTATATTTATCCAAGTTTTTAATAAATCTTTATCTGATTTAATTTTTACTAGATTAAAAAACTGATCATATCCTTGATAAAATCCGTCTTTAAATTGTTCTACTAAAACTAATAAATCTTTTTGTTGTTTTCTAAACTCATAATTTTTCATTTTAGTAATTTCTTTAATCTCATAAAGCCTTGCTTTTGCTGTATTTTTGTCTATTTCACCTAAGGTTTTTGCCAATTCTACACTTCTTGTGCCATCTCTTTTAGAATAAATAAAAGCATGAAGATGAGTGATAGGAAATTTCTTAAAATTATTTATAGCATCAGCCCATACCTCATCACTTTCGCCTGGATGAGCTACTATATAATCAGTCCCTAAAGCATAGCCTTTAGATGCTAAAAATTCAAATAATTCTAAATCTTTATAAGCTTTATTTCTTCTTTGCATAAGTTTTAGCATATATTCATTTGTGTGTTGCAAGGCAATATGAAGATGACGCTCTAAAAAATCTTCATCTAAAAGCTCTTTAAACTCATCATCAATTTGAACCGGCTCAATACTTCCTAAGCGAACTCTTTTTATACCTATTTTGCTAATTTCTTTTAATAATTTTGCTAAAGAAAAATCAATATCCTTGCCATAGCTTCCTATATTTGTGCCCGTTAAAACTACTTCTTTATAACCATTATTAGCTAGTGTTTTTATCTGAGTTATGATTTGCTTACTTTCAAGACTTCTTGCTTTGCCACGCACACTAGGGATTATGCAATAGCTACATGCAAAATCGCAACCTTCTTGAATTTTTACAAATGCCTTTGTGTGATTTTCATAATTACTAACGATTTTTTCATCAATGAATTTTAAATTTCCTAAATCAAATTCCTTTGGATTTAATATGAATTTATTTACATTTGATTTAAGTGATGCACCCATTACACCATCTACAATCTTACTATCATATAAGCTTTTACCAATGCTAGCTGCTGCACAGCCTGTTAAAATAAATTTCGTATTTGGATTATGGTTTTTTATATGTCTTATGTATTGTTTTAAGCCTTGATCGGCTTGATTTGTAACGGTGCATGAATTAATAATTATCATATCAGCGTTTAATTCATCGTTTATTATTTCGTTATCTTTTATATAGCTTTTAATAAGTTCGCTATCATAAATATTGGTTCTACAACCAAAAGTTTTAATATATATTTTCATTATTTTCCTTTAGAATGGTTGGTTTGTTCTTTTATCTAAATACAAAGTTTGTGATGGGAATGCTAGTTTTATATCATCACATTCTTTTAATCTTTTTATTATTTCTTCACTTACTATACTTCTCATTTTTAAAGCTTCTCTTGAGTTTGCCATATACCAAATAGATATTTTCACTCCGTATTGCTCTAGCATTACGAATATTTTTGGGTCTGTTCCTGAGTTTTTCATTTGATAGTGATTTCTCATTTTTTGAATAGCTTTTTTTGCACTATCACTAAATGCTTGAGTGTGGGTTTGTGCTGATTCTAAGATTATTTGCTTTGCTTTTTCAATATTACTTGAGAAATCAAGAACAATGTCTATTCCATCCCAAACCGTTTTCATATAAGAATAATTATAATTTGAAATTAATTCTGTAAAAATATAATTATTAGGAATATAAATAATCCTTCCAGCACGACGATTTGTTAAAAAAGTAGTATATGTAACATCTTCATATATAGTCATCTTAAGTAAAGAAATATCAATAATATCTCCTACATAAGTAACTCCATTTTTAGTAGCTTTTATCCTATCACCTACATGAAATCCGCCTCCAAATTGAAGTGTAACCCAACCTAAAAGGCTCATAAACATATCTTTCATAGCAATAGCTAGACCAGCTGATGCAAAACCCAAAACGCTTACTAAATAACTAATATTTTCAACAAAATAAAATAATGAAAACATAGTTACTATAATAAATGTAAAAATATTTAAAATCTTAAAAGAAGTATAAACCTTATCTTTATCATCTACATATTTTCTAAGAATTAAACCTACTAAATATCTAGCTATAAAAATACAAATAATAATAGCTATAAATTTAATTGCACTATCATATTGCTTCTTAATATCTGCATTAATTAGCTTAATACTATTTGCAACCTTTACTTTAAATATCTCATAAGCATTTGTTATGTTTTCTAAGGTGCTTTTATAATCGCTTAGCTCTTTTATTGAATATGCTAATTCCTGATTTAAATTCTCGCTAGGTTCAAGCTCATATAAACTCTGTAAAAGCTTTGTTTTTTGCTCTACTTTTGAAACTAAGCTTGTGAAGTCTTTTAGTTTACTTTCATATTCTTTATTTTCATTTAGCAATTGCTTACGCTCTGATAATCCTTCAAGAACTAAATAAATATTTGAAATCTTTTTATATTCACTTGGCTCACTTGGAAGATTTAAATATTTTACTATGCTATAAGTCTCATAATCTTTTAATACATTAAGCTTATCTTCTAATATTTTAATCTTGCTTTCAAGCTGTTCTCTTTGAGTTTTTTTAGCTTTAATTAAGCTATCATTTGCATCTTTTAATTCGTTTTTTAGTTTTAAATATTCTTGGTAATTTTTATAATTTTTTATTGTGATATTTTCTTTTAATTCATCATTTATTTTATGTAGTTTTTCTTTAAGATTATAAATACTTTCAAGGTTTTTGCTAAACTCATCTTCAGCTATAACAAAACCAAATAAAAGAAAAATCGCAAGTAAAAATCTCATTCAAATTCTCCTAAAGTATCTAAAATAACTTTTTGATTAATGTCGTTTTTAATAATACTCATTTCTTTATTGTCTAATAAAATAAAATTAATCTTTCCACTTAGAGTTTTTTTATCTTGAAAAAAGCCTTCATAAAAACTATTTTTTGAATTAATTTTGTATTCAGTAGGAAGTTTGAAATTATTTAAAGTATTCTTAATTCCTATTTCAAATTCTTTTGAAATAAACCCTAAATTATAAGCTAATCTATTAGCCATTACAATACCCATAGAAACTGCTTCTCCGTGCAAATAAGTATTGTAATTTGTCTCATTTTCAATAACATGAGCAAATGTATGCCCGTAATTTAATTTCATTCTAAGATTATCTTCAAACTCATCATTGATTACAACATTTGCTTTTATTTTGATTGATTTTTCAACAAATTCTAAGATATTTTCAAATATATTTTCATAATTTAAAGCACTTAGTTTCTTATAAAACTCTAAATCAAAACATAAAGCCATTTTAACAACTTCTGCCATAGCAGCACTAAGCTCTCTTTGCTCTAAAGTCTTAAAATAATTTGTATAAATATAAACAGCACTAGGTTGCTTGAAAGTTCCTATTAGATTTTTTCCATATTTATTGTTTATTCCTGTTTTACCACCCACTGCAGCATCTACACTTGCTAGTAATGTAGTAGCTATATTTATATGACTTATTCCACGCTTATAAATACTAGCAACAAAGCCACCTATATCGCTAATTACTCCGCCGCCTAAATTAACAAGCAAATCACTTCTACTAATTTCAGCCTTAAATAATTCATCTAAAATGTAATTTACACTATCAATGTTTTTATATTGCTCGCCATCAGGAATTACTATAATTACTTTTGGTTTTTTACCTATTTTATTTATTACATCTTCTAAATATAATTTTTCTAAAGTTGTATTTGTTAAAATCGCATAATCTTTGTTGATTTTAATAGCTTCATCTATATAAACTTTATAAGCTTTATCTTTTAAATCAATATCTATTATCATGTTCTACCTTATAATATCGTAATTATTTGGGATTTCATACTTAAATAAACTATCTTCTAAATCGGTGTTAATTTTAGTATTTGTAAAATCAATACTTACTTGATTATCTAATTCATCTTTATAACTAATATTTGTTAAAACATCATTAAGGACTTTAACATAATAAATCACATTTTGATAATTAGCTTTATAAATCAAAGTATTTTTGTCTTTTTTATCTAAAACTACATTTTTTAATATATTTTCTAAATCAATCTCTTCTTTACTTATCACAACCTGTTCTAAATCATCGTCTATAACAACAACTTTTTCTTTATTTATATAAACACGCTTTTCATCAGGATTTAAGTATTGCCATAAGCTTTTGTCATTTTTATAATAAAATTTTCCTTCATATATTAAAGTCTTATTAGAAGTATCAACTACAACTTGAGTAAAATCAGCTTTAAAACTATTATAATTTATATTATCAATTTTAAATGCAAATGCAAAAATGCTGAAAGCACACAGCAAAAAGATTTTTTTAATATCCATTTAATATCCTTTTATTTATTTTAACAAATATAATTATATTCAAAAATCAAAACCAAGAGGTAAATTTAAATGTTTAAAAGTATAGCAAAATGTATATTTGGAACTCGTAATGATAGACTTCTTAAAGCATACAAAAAAAGAGTATCAAAAATAAACGCACTTGAAGAAAAATATCAAAAATTAAGCGATGATGAAATAAAAGCTGAATTTAACAAACTACAAAACAAAGTTTTAGAAAATCATGAGAATTTAGATTTGGTATTAGAAGATGTATTTGCAATAGTTAGAGAAGTAAGTAAAAGAACTCTAGGACTTAGACATTATGATGTTCAATTAATAGGTGGTATGGTTTTAAACGATAAAAGCATAGCAGAAATGAAAACAGGAGAAGGAAAAACTCTTGTAGCAACCTTGCCTGTTGTATTAAACGCAATGACAAAAAAAGGTGTTCATGTAGTTACTACAAACGATTACTTAGCAGCAAGAGATGCTAATGAAATGAGTGCTATTTATAATTTCTTAGGATTTAGCGTAGGAATTTTAGTAAGTAATGACCATAGAAATAGAAAAGCTATTTATGATTGCGATATAGTTTATGGAACTAATAGTGAATTTGGTTTTGATTATTTAAGAGATAATATGTGTTTTGAAGCGACTGATAAGGTGCAAAGAAATCATTATTTTGTTATTGTTGATGAAGTTGATAGTATTTTAATTGATGAGGCTAGAACTCCGCTAATTATATCAGGTCCAACCAATAGAACTCTTGATGGTTATATTAAAGCTAATGAAGTAGCAAAGCAAATGATAAGGGGGGTTGCTCCAGAAGATCCTAAAGAAAAACCAAGTGGAGACTTTATAGCAGATGAAAAAAATAGAACTATATTAATCACTGAAGCTGGAATTTCTAAAGCTGAAAAATTATTTGGAGTTGATAACTTATATAGCCTTGATAATGCTATTTTAGCTCATCAATTAGACCAAGCTCTTAAAGCAAATAATTTATTCTTAAAAGATACTCATTATGTAGTTAAAGATGGCGAAGTAATGATAGTTGATGAATTTACAGGTCGTATTAGTGAAGGAAGACGCTTTAGCGAGGGACTTCATCAAGCATTAGAAGCTAAAGAAGGTGTAAAAATCCAAGAAGAAAGCCAAACTCTAGCAGATATTACATATCAAAATTATTTTAGAATGTATGAAAAATTAGCAGGTATGACAGGAACTGCTCAAACAGAAGCTACTGAGTTTTCTCAAATTTATAATTTAGATGTTATAAGTATTCCAACAAATGTGCCTGTAATTAGAAAAGATTTGGATGATTTAATTTATAAAACTCAAGATGAAAAATTTAAAGCCGTTGTTGAAGAGATAAAAAAAGCTAACGCAAAAGGACAACCTGTATTAGTAGGAACTGCAAGCATAGAAAAAAGTGAGCTTTTACATGAATACTTAAAAAAAGCAAAAATCGCTCACAATGTATTAAACGCTAAAAACCATGCTCATGAAGCAGAAATTATTAAAGATGCTGGTAAAAAAGGAGCAGTAACTATTGCTACAAATATGGCTGGTCGTGGAGTTGATATAAAAATTACCGATGAGATTAGAGAACTAGGTGGTTTATATATAATAGGAACAGAAAGACACGAAAGCCGTAGAATTGATAATCAATTAAGGGGTCGTGCGGGAAGACAAGGCGATCCTGGAATTTCTAGATTTTATTTAAGCCTTGAAGATAATTTACTTAGAATATTTGGTGGAGATAGATTAAAAGCAATTTTTACAAAGCTAAAGATTGCTGAAGGAGAAAGCATAGAAAGCTCTCTTGTAACTCGTGCAGTAGCAAGCGCTCAAAAGAAAGTTGAAAATCTTCATTTTGAAAGTAGAAAACACATACTTGAATATGATGATGTAGCAAACGAACAAAGAAAAACTATATATAAATATAGAAATGAACTGCTTGATGCAAATTATGATATTGATACAAAAGTAGAACAAAATGTAGCTGAATATGTTGATTATTTAATAAACAATTTACATGAAATAAGTGCTGAAAATCTAATAGAATTATTTAAAAATGAAATTAATTTAGAGCTTGATATTGAACTATTAAAGACATTAAATCTTGAAGAAAGTAAAAGCGTAATTAATAACGCAATTCTTACTATGTTAAAAAATAAATTTAGCATAGTGCCTGATGGCGAAAGAGAAAGAATTGAAAAATTATTATATTTACAAGTTTTAGATGGAGCTTGGAGAGAGCATTTATACCAAATGGATATTTTAAAAACAGGTATAGGACTTCGTGGATATAATCAAAAAGACCCATTAGTAGAATATAAAAGAGAAAGCTACAATCTATTTATGGAATTAGTTGAAAGAATTAAGAGTGAAAGTATAAAAGTATTATTAATAATTCAACTAAGAGCTCAAGAAGAAGTTATAGAAGAAGAGCAAATTATAAGCAAAAAACAATCAAGAAATGATTTATGCGCTTGTGGAAGTGGTAAAAAATATAAAGATTGTTGTGGTAAAAGTGGTCCTAAAACAGGAGTTTTTGCTTGAAATTTTTTATAATAAATTTAGAGCAAGACATTGAAAAAAGAGAAAAAATAACAGCCCTTTGCGAAAGCTTTGGGCTTGATTACGAAATAATACCTGCAGTATATGGTAAAGCATTAAGCGAAGATGAGATAAATGAATTAGTAGCACCAATAGAAGAGCAATTAAAATATCTTAGAAAACCATTAAATCGTGGAGAAATTGGCTGCTCACTAAGTCATAAAAAATGTTATGAAGAAATAGTTAAAAGAGATTTAAAAGAAGCTATTATTTTAGAAGATGATGCAGAATTTAATGATGATTTAGTTAATTTTATAAATTATATAAATAATTTACCTAGCGATTTAGATTTATTACTTTTAGGACATTATTGGCAACAATATAGAGATGATGGATATACCATCAATACTCCGTACTCATTAAGGTATAAAAAAGAAATTGGCAAATGGACTATTAGAAAAATAATAGGTAGAGGTAATGGAACACATGGGTATTATATAAATAAAAAAGGTGCTCTAAAATTATTAGAAAAAATGAAAAAAATTTATATAGCAGCAGACCATTACACTTCAAATACTAACTATGTTAATGTTTATGCAATTTACCCTACAATTGTTAATGTAGATATTAATTTTCAAAGCACCATTAATGAAAATAGTATTAAAAAAAGATCTAAATTTGGAAAAATTATAAAAACTATAAAACAAAAAATACTTTATTTTATTCCGTCGCTTAAAAAGCCAAAAGATTACATTTAGCAGTTTAACTGCTAAATGTAAAATCAACTTCCATTAAATCACATCTTCCAAAACCACAAGCATTTGCATTATTTGGATTTAAGAAGTTTCCATTACCTCTTCTATGATTACCATCTCCTGTGCAATCATATTGATTTAACACTCCACCTAATTCGCTTTCTCTACTACCAACTAAACCAATTAGAGTTAAGCCTGTAATATTATATCTAGCATGTGCATTTAAAGATGCCCTTAGATTATAAACACTTGTAGAAGGAGTAATCAAGCTTGAAAATTCTTCTTCTGTTATATTTTCTGCATTTGTTGGAATTACTACAATTCCTGCATTAGTAGCTATGATAGGAACAGCATGAGCTCTACCATTTTCTAAGTTTAATAATCCTATAAATAAAGATCCCAATGGAGCGCTAAATAATCTTCTTAATTGATTATCAATTTCTCCTTCTTCACTAATAGAACTTAAACTCCACTCAAGCCAAGGCAATACTCCACTAGTAAGCGCCCACATAGCTCTAACACCTCTTGAATATAAAGATTCTCCAAACACAAGCTCTCCTCCCCATAAACCAAGTGCTTCTTGCATTGAATTATATGATGCAGGATTATGTCTTTGAAATGAGATAAAAGGACTTGTATGGTCTGCATAATCAAATAATAAACCTATATTAGAGCTTTCTAAATCAGGATTTTCAACATAAGCATGAGTAAGTAAAGAAATTATTTCATAAGTTTGTAGCATGCAAATTCCACATAAACCACTTGAATCACCACTACTATCGGTAGATCTTGCGATTCTTAATAGTCTATCCTTCCAATTTGCTAACAATGGATTAAAATTAGCTAAAGCATCACTTCTAATATCTCTTTTAAATATTCTTTCATTTCCGCATTTATTAGCACTAAATGTAGCATTTTTAGCATTATAATTTCTTATTTGATAAACACTTGAATCAAAGAAAAATTGACCATTTGACTGCTTGCTAGCTGCTAAATTTTCTTTATAATATTTTTTAGTTACTATAAATAATTTACCAAAATCTCCGCCTCTTGCAACATCTAATAAATTATTTTTGCTATCTACTATAAAAGAATTTTCAAATAAATTAAAATTCCAAGCAAATTTACTAACTCTTTCTTCAAAATTACATTTTTTAAATCCTATAAAAGTAAAGTCTTTATTATTTAAATTGCTCTCAAGACATTCAAAACTAGCACTTTTAGGATTATATACAGCTATTTTTCCTGTAAAGGTATCATAATAAAAATTAAATGGCGTTTTACTAGCTCCGTTTTTATTTAAATAAAATCTTTCTACTTTATAGCCCGTTTGATTTAGAAAATAAATCGGAGTTTTAAGAGCATAATTTACAGGTGGTGGAGTAGCCTCTAGCCATTCTTTCATCACTTCTTTAAATATATTTAATTTATTTCCAAAATTATTATTTGTAGCAACTACTAAAAAGTTTTTTTCTGTAATTTTTGTCTTAGGATAAGCACTTAAACTGAATTCATCTTTTATGTTAAACCACTGAGAATCATCATTTAAAATACAAGGCTTAAGCTCAACATAATCACTTGTTTTTCTGTTTCTTTTCATATCATCACTTAAACTTGCACATAGCCAGTTATCATTAAATCTAAAAGCTAATCTTTTATATAAATCATATCTTGAGGTTCTAACATCCTTGCAAGGCAACATTGCAAGCAATGTTCTATCTCCTACTATTTTTGGCCCAAGACAAAATACATTACCATCCCAAGCTTTTACAAAAAGTCTTGCGTCTTGAATCTTATTTGCTCTATTTTGTGCTACACTTTGTGCAAAAAGCGTAAGGCTTAGAGCAAAAAGTATAAAAATCTTTTTCATCAAATCTCCTTTTTTTTGTTATTATTAAAATAAAAAAATAATATAGGAGAGTTAATGTTAATAAAATACGATAATTTTTATCCTAAAATTTCAAGCCAAGTTTTTATCGCCTATAATTCTTGCATTATAGGCGATACTTTTATAGATGAGAATTCTTCTATTTGGTTTGGAGCTGTTGTTAGGGCTGATGTAGCAAGTATAAAAATAGGTAAAAATACAAATATACAAGATAATTCTACAATTCATGTAGCAAGGGCTTTAAAGGATAGTGAAGGCAAAGAAATTAGCCCAAAAATTGATTGTATTATAGGTGATAATGTAACAATAGGACACAACTGTATAATCCATGCTTGCACTATTAATTCAAATGTTTTAGTTGGAATGGGTAGCACTATAATGGATGGTGCAAATATAGGAGAAAACTCAATTATAGGTGCTAATTCTTTGGTTACAAAAAATAAAACCTTCCCACCAAACTCACTTATACAAGGCTCACCAGCCAAGCTAACAAGAACTCTAAGTGAAGATGAAATACAAGCTATTAAAAATCAAGCTTTAGAATATGTAGAGCTTAGTAAAAAATATATTTAAGAGCAAAAAAGCTCTTAATAATTAATATGTTCTTCAAATTCTTTTAAACGCTTATGAATACTTCTTAATTCAGTTATGGTAGTCCAGTTTTTAGTAAGCACACTAAAGCTTGAACGAACATTGCTAAAAGCATTGTTAATTTGCACTAAAACCCCAAGAGTGATAATTCCTAAAAATAAATTCTCTCCAACAAGCAAATAAGCAAAAATAACCATAAATTGTTCATACATATAAAGCCAAATATCAAAATATCCATAATGTAAAAACAATCTTTTGTAATTAAACTTAAGTCCTGTAAAAAGCTCTAGCATTGTTTCAGGTAAAGCATGATTTGTTCTATCATTTTCTGCATATACTAATTCTTTTCTAAATGCTGCTTCTGCTTTTTGATTGTTATATTCTAAATTAGGCAACTTTATTCCAACAAACCAAGATATCATAAGCCCACCGATACTCATTGTAAAAGCCCAAATTATAAGCCCGAATTGATTGCTAAAAAACGGTAAAACCAAATTAGTTCCTAAAGTATATAAAATAGGAACAAAGCTATTAAGGTCATAAAAGCTTTAATAATATCAATCCCCAAACTCTCAACAATTTTTGCAAATCTGTATATATCTTCTTGAATACGCTGCGATGAACCTTCTATATAATCATTATTTTTTCGCCAAGCTTTAAGATAAGAAAAAGTAATCGCTTCTCTCCAAGCAAAAGCAAAATGCCTTGAAAAAAACGAAGTTAATGTAGCAATTAGCACATAAGGTAAAGCGATAAATAAAAACTTTATCAAATCATTCATAAATTGCTCATAAGTGCTATTTTGTGGAGCGTTTTGTAAGATATTATAAAAATTTTTATACCAGTTATTAATTTCTACATTTAATAAAGTTTGAGAATAAATAGCTAATAAAATAAATAAACTACCACCCCAAGCCCAAATAACCCATTTTCTTGAAAAATAAAAAGCTTTAAACATAATAAACCTTGATTTAAATTAAAGAATTTGAAATAGGAATTTAGTTTTAATTCCTATTTCAAATTCTTGTTATTTTTTAGCTTTAATATACTTTTCATCAATATATCCAAGTTCTAATAATTTATTAAAAATTTTAGCAACAATAGGACCTGCAGTTGCGCCCCCATGCATTCCATGCTCAACCAATACAACAACAGCGTATTTTGGCTCTTCATAAGGACCATAAGCATTCATCCAAGCATGACTTCTTGTGTAATACTCCATATTTTCTTCTTTCATTCTCTTTTTTTCGCTTTGAGATATTCCTACTACTTGTGCTGTTCCTGTTTTTGCTGCTAGAGTTATTTTACTTTCTAACAAAGGCTTATAACCTGTTCCTTTAATATTATTTGCAACATCAAACATTCCTAAACGCAAATATTTTAAATCTTGCTTTTCACTAGGTGTAAAAATGTCCTTTTTTTCAAATACGATTTTTTCTTTATTAATTTCATCTATAAAATGTGGTTTTATTTCATATCCACTTGCAAGTTTTGCAGTATAAACAGCAACTTGCATAGGAGTTGCTAAGAAATTGCCTTGACCTATGCTAGTAATTAGCGTTTCTCCTTGATACCAAGGCTGATTATATCTTGAGCTTTTCCAAGCTTTATTTGGTAAAATTCCAACACTTTCAAGCGGTAAATCCACATCTGTTTTTTTACCAAAACCTAATTTATACAAGGTTGCACTAATATCAGCTATACCAACCCTTAAGCTTCCTTTATAAAAATAATCATCACAACTTGACCTAATAGCTGATTTTAAATCCATTACCCCATGTCCGTTTGTATTATGACATCTAAACTTTCTTCCGCCAAAATTAAATGTCCCTGCACAAGTAAAAGTCGTGCTTGCATCAATTTTTCCACTTTGCAAAAACGATAATCCTACACCCATTTTTACAACCGAGCCTGGAGGATAGCGACCATTTATAATCTTATTTGTGAAAGGATGGTCTAAATCTTGTATCATCATATCCCATTCTTCTTGAGAAATGCCTGTTACAAATGGATTTAGATTATATTCAGGATATGAACCTGCTGCTAAAATAGAGCCATCTTCAATATTTAAAATAACAGCTGAACCACTCATGTTTTTAAACAATTCGTCTAAAAATTGCTGCATTCTAATATCAATTGTAAGCTTAATATCATTATCCATAATAGGCTTTTTAAACTCTATTTCTTCTACTTCTTGGTTTATAGAATTAACCTTTGTTACTTTTTTACCTGGTGTTCCTTGTAGAATTTCATCATAGTATTTTTCTATTCCGGTTTTTCCTATTTTTTTAGTAACTTTTACTACATCATTACTTACCATATCATCAGAATTTGCTCTTGCAACATAACCTATAATATGACTTGCTAAAGAATTATATGGATATAATCTTTTAAAACTAGCTTTTATTAAAATATTTTCATCTAAATTGAGCTTAAAATAGCATTTATTTAAGCTTTCGTATTCTATAAAATCAATAATTTCAATCTCATCTTGATTATAGTAGCTATTTTCTCTTTTATAAATTTTAGTAATTTTTTCAGAGTCAATATCACTCAAACATTCTTGTAATTTATTAATAGTGTTATTTAAATCATCTTGTTTTAGATGAGGTTTTAACGATATAGAAAATCCTAATTGATTAACCGCTAAAGGGGTGTTATTTCTATCTAAAATAGCACCTCTAATAGGAGCTATTAGTTCTTCTTTTGTTGAGTTTTTTAAAGCTAATTCTTCATAATAATCGTTGCTATAAATACTAAGCCAATAAACCCTAGCTATTAATAAAATAAAAAAACTTAGTATTACAAATACAACAAATTTTAATCTCAAACAATTCCCCTAAAAAGCACTATGGCTAGCAACGATTCCAAACAAATATAATAAATAAAAATAATATCGTAATTTAAATGCCCTACTTCAAAAATATATGAATATGCAAGGTTTAAAATTAGATTAAATCCATATACAAAAATTATGAAAAGTATTATTAAAATATCTCTATTTTTTAATTTATAAATTAATTTATTATAAAAATAATAATAAAAAATTAAAAACGAAATAGTAGTACAGAATAAAAATAAGCCATGAGTTAGCTCAATAAAACAAAAATATAAAATTATAAATAAACTTGTCCTATCAAAGCCTTTTTTATTAAAATGTATGATTAAATAAACAAAAAATACACCAAACAAAGGTGGTAATAAAAACACAATAGAGCAAAGTATTTGGTAAAAAAATAGAATGAAAAAACCTAAATAATAACTTAGATTTAATCTTTCTTTCATTTTATATACTCATATAGTTTTGCTTGTAATTTATCAATTCCTTTTTTATTTGAACTTGAAACAAAAATAGCATCTTTATATTTAGCTTTTAATTTTGAAAATTCGCTTTGATTTAATTTGTCAATCTTAGTAAATACTTTAATATACTCTTGCTCTTCGCTTATAAAGTCTTGTAAATAATCAAAAACTCCTTCATCAATGTCTAAATTATCATGCCTTGAATCAATTAAATGAATAAAGCATTTTATTTCTTTTCTTTTTTGCAAAAATTCATTTAGGTTTTTATTCCAAGCTGCCTTTTTATCCTTAGAAACTCTAGCATAACCAAAACCCGGTAAGTCTATTAAAATTAATTGTTTTTTATCGGCAAATGTAACTTCAAAAAAATTAATTAATTGAGTTTTTCCTGGTGTTGATGATGATTTTGCTAAGCCTTTATGATTTGCTAAAGCATTGATTAGTGAGCTTTTGCCGACATTTGAACGACCCAAAAAAGCAATTTCACTTAAATCATATTCTTGTGTTTGAAAATATTTTTCACATGATATTAAAAATTTCGCACTTACTATATTCATTTTGCTATCTCAAATATTAATTTAACAGGTTTGTTTTCTTTATTACTCTTAACTTTATAAGTTCCATCTTTTTGATTAATATATATATAATCAGCTACTAGTTCTTTATTATTTTCTTTGATTTTTACATTGCCACTTAGCTCATAAGAGTTTTTATTTACATCATAAAAAATCTTATCAGCCCTACCCTTAAAAACACTATCAGCCATAGTAATTGAAAAGCTTGTAACATTTCTTGCTTCATAGCTTGAGATTTTGTTATCCTTATTTGTTTTTATTGTTAAAACTTGACAATTTAAAAAATCATTGCCTTGTTTTATACTAACATCTTTACTAAAAACACCTGTTTGATTATCTTTACTGCCTTCAAATAACTTTGCGTTTATTTCAATTTTTTGCGCCAATAAACTAGATACGAAAAATAAAACAATAACTATTTTTCTATACATAAATTTACCTCTTCTAATACAAGCTTTTGTGTTTTTAAATCATATTTAAAAGAATTAGCATTAATTAAACTACCATTATAAGTGGCTTTGGTTTTGGTATCTGAGCTTAATATTTGCTGATTTTTTAAATATTTTACATAATCACTTTCTAAATTAATTTCTTTATCTTTAAAAACTACCTTGTTTTCTAAAATTATTTCATCATTTTCTTTTGTAGCTTTTAAAGCGCTTAATTCTTTATCCAAGCTTTTAACTTCAAAATCTAATAAATTATCTTGATTGCCTATTTTGTAATATTGCTTTGCATAGGCTAGAGTTTTTAGTTTTGTATCAATCTCATAACCTATGATATCATTAGCTTCAAGGCTTTTAAAATCTAGCTTATAATTCATCTTGTCTAATTCATAAGGCTTTTGAATAATAATAAAAAAAAGCATAGATAACATTGAAACTAAAATAATATTAAAGGTTTTTACTAACACTTAAGCCACTGCCTTGTTTGATTATTTTCTTTATAAATAATTTCTAACATTTCATGCACACAACCTGTTCCACCTTTTGTATTTAAAACTCTTCCAAATACTCTAACACCATCATTCGGTATAAAAGGTAAAAAAACAGCTTTTAATAAATCCAAATCATTGTAATAATCGCCTATCGCAGCTACTTCATTAAAGCTTATATTTAATTCTTCTAACAAGCTTTTAGCACAAGTTAATTTATCCTTAATGCCGCAATAAACATAATCAATTCCTAAATCTTTAGCCCTATTTAATACAACATCAGAACTTCTTCCAGTAATAATTGCAAACTTCATACCAAGTTCTTTTGCCTTTAAAATAGCTGCTCCATCTTTTACATTAAATTCTTTAATCAAATCAGCTTTTGGAGAATAAATAATCTTTCCATCACTTAAACATCCATCAACATCTAAAATTACTAATTTAATCATAATTACTCCCTAAATATAAAAGAACCTAAAAAATTAGCTAAATTAATAAAATCTCTAGCTTCTTCTTCGCTTCTAAATCCTTTTAAAAACACTCTATAAAATCCATCGCTTGAGTTTAAAACCTTACTTGTATAACCTTTATAATTTGCGTATTTTTGAGCTAAATTATAAGCATTGCTTGAATTTTTAAAAGCTCCTATTTGTATCATAAAATCGCCACCTGTTACACTATTTAGAGCTTGTGAAAAACTAGAATTTGAATTAGGAATTTGGTTTTTAAAATTAACTTGATCAAAGCCTAAAACTGTAAGTTTTACTCTAGCAGTTCCTTTTTTTGTCATATCGATTTCATGCGCTGCTTTATTTGATAAATCAATTATCCTACCGGCTACGAATGGACCTCTATCATTAATTCTTACGATTACACTTCTTCCGTTTTCAAGATTATCAACCCTTACCATAGTATTCATAGGTAAGGTTTTATGAGCTGCTGTCATTGAATTAGTATTGAATGTTTCGCCATTAGAAGTTTTTTTGCCATGAAAACCTGGTCCATACCAACTAGCAATTCCACTTTCAGTATCACCTATATTTACCTTGCTAGGATAATAAGTTTTTCCATTAATAGTGTATGGCCTCATAGTTGCAGGAGTATTTGGTTTAGCTACTCCGTAATTTGCAGCAGGAGTGCTAGAACAGGCAGTAAATAAAGCAAGAAAACTAGCAAATACTAAAAACTTTTTCAATTTTTAGCCTCCTTGCTATTATCAAAATCTAAAATAGGAATTAATAGATTTTGATTAATTCCAATTCTATCATCTTTTAAATTATTATAAGCCTTTAAAGTGCTTGTGCTAACATTGTTTTTCTTAGCAATTGCATATAAAGTATCGCCTTGTTTTACTCTATAACTTATAACATTTTTTATACTATTTTTAGCATATTTAACTGAGCTTTTATTATCTTTATAACTAGCTATTTTTTCTATTGGCAAATATGCATAATATGGATATGGAGGTGCGTAATTACCTTTAAATTGTGGATTTAATTCTTTTAATTCTGATAAGCTCATTTTTGCTTTATTTGCTACTAATTGCAAACTTTCATTTGGTTTTATTTCAACCTTGCCTATATTTAAAGCCATAACTTGATTTAATAAATAAATATCTCCATATTTAGCAATATCATTTTCAGCTATTAAACTTGTGCTTAAAATCTTTTTAAAAAATCTTCTAGTTTCTTTAGGTAAATATTTTTGCTCTTCATCAAGCAAAGCATTTAATTCATCTGTTCCCGCATTTCTAATAGCTTTTCTAACACAGCCATTTCCACAATTATATGCAAAAATTGCCAAATACCATTTGCCAAACTCATCTTTTAATTTATGTAGATATTTTGCAGCAGCTACACTAGCAGCAACCACATCTTTTCTCTCATCAACAAATTTATCAATTCTTAAGCCAAAATTCTTAGCCGTTGGCTCCATAAACTGCCAAACTCCAGTAGCTTTTACACCTGATCTTGCATCTGTTTTAAAATTACTCTCAACCATTGCAAGGTATAAAAATACATCAGGAACGCCTTCTTTTTTTAAAATTGCTTTAATGATAGGAATATTCATATTAGCTTCATTTAAAACTTTTGTAAAATAAAGCACCTCACGCTCACTCATGTCATAAAAAATCTCCATGAATGATTGATCTTGCAAATATTTAACATCTACATCAATGCTTTTTAAAATTTTTTCTTGTTTATCATATTTATCCACCGAAAAACTAGCAAATAAACAAATATTTATCATTATTAATAATATAAACTTTTTCAAATTAATCCTTTAAATAAATTTTTTGCGTTATTTGTTGTTAGCTCTGTTATCTCCTCAATTGATTTGTTTAATAATTCTGCCATTTTTTGTGCAACCAATGTGCAATACTTTGGCTCATTTAAAGTTCCTCTAAAAGGATGTGGGGTAAGATAAGGCGAATCTGTTTCAATAAGTAACCTATCTAATCTAATTTTAGGAAGTATTTCAACTAAATTTTTTGCATTTTTAAATGTTAAAACACCGCCAATTCCATAATAAAATCTATCGCTTAATTCAAGCAATATTGGGCTAGCATTAAAACAATGCAAAACTCCAAAAGCTTCTTTATAACTTTTCAAAATCTCAAGTGAATCAGCACTCGCATCTCTTATATGTATAATTAACGGCAGTTTTTTTTCTATTGAAAGCTCAATTTGTTTAATAAATACTTCTTTTTGTAAGACTTTTTCTTCTTCGCTAGGACTTCTGTAATAATCTAATCCACATTCGCCTATTGCTATACATTTTTTATCATCTAAAAAACTTTTTAAATAATCTAAATTAAAATCAGTGATATCATAAGGATGAACCCCTGCTGCATAATAAACATTATCGTATTTATTAGCAATATTAGAAGCTTTTTTTAAAGTTTTTATATCAGCACCTGGGATTATATGAAGTTTTACCCCATCATTACTTGCATTGGTTAAAACTTCATCTAAGATATCATCATATCTATCATCATCTAAATGCGTATGTGTATCAATAATATACATCAATCACCATTGTATATTTCAACCCTGTCACGGCCGTTATTTTTAGCTTCATATAAAGCTTCATCAGCTTTTTTAATCATTTCTTCAATTTCTGATTTTTTAGAGCCAACTGCAACACCTATTGAAGCTGTAAAGTTGATTGTTTTATCTAAATAAATAGCAGGAGTTGATTTTATTGCGCTTCTAATTTTAACTGCCATTTTAATAGCATCTTCTTTTTTAATATTTTTTATTAGTAAGCAAAATTCTTCACCACCAAATCTAGCAACCATATCTCCGCCCTTTACTTGCTCAAGTAAAGTTTGTCCGCATTGAACTATTACGCTATCTCCTGCCGCATGGCCTAAAGTATCGTTAATATTTTTAAATTTATCAATATCTATCATTAAAACAGCAAAATCTACATCATCATTTATTTTAGAATAATAATCTTTTGTAGCTTCAAAAAAGCTCTTTCTATTATTTAGTTTAGTTAAGAAATCTTTTGCAGCTGCATCTTTTAATTGCTCTGAATAATAAATCAAATCAATACTATTATTGATTCTACAAATCATATTTTCTCTTGAAAATGGCTTTTGAATAAAATCATTTGCACCTGATTTTAACATTCTAACACCTACATCATCGCTTCCGTGAGCTGTTAGAACTATTATGCCTAATTGATTTTTATTATATTCTTTTCTAACTTCTTTAATAAGCTCTTCACCACTCATTGCTGGCATTTCTTTATCTGTTAAAATAAGTTTTACATCAGGATGTTGCTCTAAGTATCCTAAAGCTTCTGCTCCATGTGCTGCTGGAAATACTTGAAATTTATAAGCTTGAAGAATATTTTTAATAATATTTCTCATAGCCATTGAATCTTCTGCAACAATTATTTTTGTATTTTCGTTTCTTTGTAAGCGTTCTATAATATCAATAATATAATCAACACACTCACTACCTTCTTTTAAAACATAATCAACTATATCTTTATCCATAAAGCTTTTTCTAGTAGCATCATCATCAAGACCAGTTAAAATAATACTTGGTAATTTTTTAGAAAGCGCATAATCAACAACTTGACCATGCATAGCATCAGGCAAACATAAATCAAGCAATGCAGCAAAATATTCATTGTTATCTATTAATTCTTTAGCTTCTGCAAAATCATAAGCTATATCAAATTCACAATTTAATGCTCCACTAACTTTTTTTGCTATTGCTTTAGCTAACATTTTATTATCATCTACTAATAATAATTTCATTCTTTTCCTTCTAATATGGTTTTTGCAAAATCTAAGGCTGATTGACTAATATTCTCATCACTAATCATCCTTGCAAGCTCATTTGCAATTTCATCTTTTTTAAGCTCTCTTGCAAAGCTTTTATTGTTTTCTTTACTTACCAAAAAATGCTGATTTGCTTTAGCACAAATCCAAGGCATATGAGTTATTACAAAAATTTGATAATGTTTGCTTAATCTACTTATCACATTTGCTATGCTTATAGCCTCTTTTCCACTTAAATTAGCATCAATTTCATCTAAGAATATATAACCATTTGCATAATCAATAAAATCAGCAAAACTAGCTAAAAACGCAAGTCTTAATCTATTTAATTCACCAGAACTAATCTCTTTAAACCCTGCTTTATTTAGGCTGATTTCAAATCTATCAATACCGCTAATTCCTAATTCAAATTCCACTAGCTTAAGAGCAATTTTGTCTAAGTATAACAAATTTAGATAATCATTAATTTTGCACTCAAGTTCTTTAAGATAAATTGCTCTTATGTTAGAAATATTTCTAGCATCGCTTAAAAGCTTGTTTTTTAATACTTTTAGCTCTTTTTCAAGATGGCTTTTTTCGTAATCAATATTTTCATAAATATTTAATTCTTTTTCTTTTTCTTCTAAACTAATCAAAGCATCTTCTACACTGCCATATCTTTTAACAAGATAATGAAGTTTTTCAAGTCTATTTAAAATATCTTCTATATTTAAATCACTGCTTTCATTGTTTAAATCATTGAAAATATCATTTAGCTCACTCATAGCATTTACAAAAAATTCACTATCAATATTAGCTAATCTTAATAATTCTAATACACTATTTTCATAAGAAAATATGCCTTCTGATTTGCTTAAAGCTTGCTCTATTTTATCTCTTCTTGATAATTTAGTTTTTAATTCAAGAAGTTTTTCATATTCGCCTTTTTTTGGATTAATTTCTTTAATCTTTTTTATTTCTAGGCTTAATAATTCTTTTAAATCATTAATTTTATTTTCATCTTCACATAATTTATTATATTCTTTTTCTAATTCATCTAATTTTTTAAAATTATTTTTATACTCATTTAAAATATTTTCATAATTTGCTTCTTTTTTTATAACCACTAAATCAAGCATTTTAAGCAAATAACTAGGCTCAAAATCATCATAATTTTTAGCCGATAAATAACGAATATTACTAGCATTTAATTCGCTCATTATTTTTTTTGATACTGCTTGATTATTTATAAAATATCTTGTTACTTTATCTTTTTTTACTCTAAAAACATTAGGATTAGCATTTTCTATACTTTCATCATTAATCTTATCATCTATGCTAATTTCTAAAAGATTTGCAGTGCTTTCAAAAATCCCAAAAGCTGCTAAAATGCTTTTAAAAATCACCGACTTTCCAGCCCCACTTGAACCTGTAAAAACAATAAGCCCATTTTTAAAATCTAAATTAAGTTCATCAAAAGTTATATTATTTGTAAAATATAATCTTTCTATCATCTTATTTCTCCCCAATGTAGCTTTTCATTTAAAACTTTAAAATAAGAACTATTTTTTTTCCTAATAATATTAGCTCTTACATTGCTAAGTCCTATTCTAGCACTTATAAATTCATCTTTATTAAATACTTCTTGTCCGTCTATACTAAGAGTGCAGTTTGAACTAATTACATCTATAAAAAAGCTTTTAGGAAGGACAATAGGTCTTTGAGTTAGCGAATGAGAACATATAGGAGTTAGCATAAAAACACGGCTAAGTGGATATACAATAGAACCACCTGCACTAAGGTTATATGCGGTTGAACCTGCTGGAGTTGAGATTATAAGTCCATCGGCATTATAATTATTAAAAATTTCTCCTTTAAAACTTGTCTTAATATCAGCTAATAATAAATGATTTGCTCTATTAAATACTGCGTCATTAAAAGCATATTTTTGTAAGACTTTTCCATTTTTTAACTTTATTTGAACGCTTAATAAAAAAGGCCTTTCAAGCTTATAAGAGCCATTTATAAAATCGCTAATTCCTAATTCAAATTCCTTGATTTGAAACTCCGTTAAAAAGCCTAGATTTCCAGCATGAACACCTAAAACAGGAATATTTGTATTAGCCAAATACCTACAAGCTGAAATAATGTTTCCATCTCCGCCTAAGGAAATTAATAAACTTACATTTTCTAAATCAAAATTAATATTATCTTTTCTATTATTTATATATAGAGAATATTTTATTTTTTTATGTTCTAAAAAATTTTTTATATGTTTTAGCTCAGAACTATCTTCTAAACCAAGTTTGCAAAATATTATAATTTTCTTAATTTCTTTATTTTTCATAATCTTTTCTTATATTTTTTATTATAAATTTACAATTTTTGAGTAAAAAACAATATAATTTTATAAAAAATCATTAATTAAGGAAAAAAATTGAGAACACATTATAGCACTGAGCTAAGTATTAAAAATATTAATGAAGAAGTAGTTGTAGCAGGTTTTGTTAATTCATATCGTGACCATGGTGGAGTTGTATTTTTAGATTTAAGAGATAAAGAAGGTATTATTCAATTAGTATGCGATCCGGAAATTAGCAAAAAAGCTCATGAAATTGCAAGCACTTTAAGAGATGAATACGTAATAAGCGCAAAAGGTAAAATAAGAGCTAGAGGAGAAGGATTAGTAAATCCAAGACTAAAAACTGGTGAAATAGAAATAGTTTGCGAAGAAGTTGAATTAATAAACGCTGCAAAAGCACTACCTTTTGATATAAATGATTTAAATGTTAATGAAGAATTAAGACTTAAATATAGATTTTTAAGCCTTAGAAATCCAAAATTATTAGATAATTTCAAAAAGCGTTCAATTATTACAACAGCAGCTAGAAATGCTCTAACAAAATTAGGCTTTATGGAAGTTGAAACTCCGATTTTAACAAAAGCTACACCTGAAGGTGCAAGAGATTATTTAGTTCCATCTCGTGTGCATGAAGGTGAATTTTACGCACTACCACAAAGCCCACAATTATTCAAACAGCTTTTAATGGTTGCAGGATTTGATAAATACTTTCAAATCGCAAAGTGCTTTAGAGATGAAGATTTAAGAGCTGATAGACAGCCTGAATTTACTCAAATAGATGTTGAGATGAGCTTTTGCGATCAAGAAATGGTTATGCAAAATGCTGAAACTTTCTTAAGAGAAACATTTGCAAGTGTTGGCATAACAATGCCACAAAATGTAAGAAGAATGACTTATAATGACGCGATGGAAAGCTATGGAAGTGATAAGCCAGATTTAAGATTTGATATGCCAATGATTGATGTAGCACATATTTTTGCAAAATCAAATAATGCTATTTTTAGTGAGCCTGCAAAGGATACTAAGAAAAATCGTGTAAAAGCAATCGTTGTTAAAAATGGAGATAATATTTTCTCAAAACGCCAAATGCAAGGATTTGAAGAGTATGTAAGAAAATTTGGTGCTAAAGGTTTAGCATTTATTCAAATGAAAGAGGATGGACCAAAAGGACCATTAACTAAGTTTTTTGATGATGAAGGTGCTGAACTTATTAATTTCTTAAAAGAAAAAGCAGATTTTAATGTAGGAGATGTAGTGTTCTTCGGCGTTGGTGCTAAAAAAACTGTTTTGGATTATATGGGAAGATTTAGATTATTTTTAGCAAATGAATTAAAAATCATTGATGAAAATAAATTTGAGTTTTTATGGGTTGTTGATTTTCCTATGTTTGAGCAAAACGATGATGGTACTTATTCAGCAATGCACCACCCATTCACAATGCCAAAGAATATTGATGCACCAATTGATGAAATAAGTTCTGTTGCTTATGATATAGTATTAAACGGAGTTGAGCTTGGTGGCGGAAGTATAAGAATTCATAGAAGTGATATCCAACAAAAAGTATTTAAATTACTTGGAATTAGCGAAGATGAGCAAAAAGAAAAATTTGGCTTCTTACTAGATGCTTTAAGTTATGGAGCACCTAGTCATGGTGGATTTGCGATAGGACTTGATAGATTATTAATGCTAGTTACAAAATCAAGCTCAATTAGAGATGTAATAGCATTCCCTAAAACTCAAAGAGCACAATGCTTGATGACTGATGCGCCAAGCAAAGTTGCTTATTCTCAGCTTAATGAATTACACATTGCATTAAAAGAAAGTAAAAAATAATTTTTGCCCCTAAAAAGGGGCTTTTGATACTATGGTTATTAGATATTTTAAACAATATAAACTTCGTAAAAATGTTAAAAACTTTTTAAATCTTTCTTGGCGTGATGCAAGCTGCAATGGTATTTATTATGGTTGGGGAAGAAAGGAAAGTGGAAGAATAGCTGAGAATTTAGCTAAAAAAAATAATGCTAAATTTTGCTTACTTGAAGATGGTCTTATTCGTTCTTTAGGGCTTGGTATTAGCGATAAAAATAGCTTTTCATTAGTATTTGATGATGTTGGGATTTATTATGATGCTACAAATCCAAGTAGATTAGAAAATATTTTAAATACTTATAAATTTAGCGAAGATGAATTAGAACAAGCAAAAAAAGCTATAAAATATCTAGTAGATAATAATATAAGCAAATACAATAATGCTTACAAAGAATTTGAATTAGGAAATAAAGATAATGTTTTGGTAATTTTACAAAGTGCTAATGATTTATCTTTAAAATACGGCTTAGCTAATAATATTAATTCACTTGATATGATAAAAGATGCGATTAGAGAAAATTCTAACTCTAAGGTTTATGTAAAGATTCATCCAGATGTGCTAAGCGGCAAAAAACAAAGCGATATAAATATAAATAAAATACCAAAAGAATGTGAAATTATAAGCGATAGCTATAATCCAATAAGTCTTCTTAAAAACTTTAAAAAAGTTTATACAAAGACTTCAACAATGGGATTTGAAGCTTTACTTTGTGGATGTGAATGCTTATGTTATGGAATGCCGTTTTATGCAGGATGGGGGCTTACAAAAGATAAACAAAAATGCGAACGTAGGATTAAGACAAGAAGTATTGAAGAAATATTTTATGCAATGTATTTTTTATATACAAAGTATTATAACCTATATTCTGAAGAGATTTCAGATATATTTGATACTATGAAAACTGTAGTTCAGTTTAGAGAAATTTATAAGGCTAATTCAGGAAGATTATTTTTCTTTGGTTTTTCTTTATGGAAAAGAGCTCATACAAAACATTTTTTTAAATCAGATAATAATAAAATAATTTTTATGAACTCTTTAAATGCTTTAAAGCGATATAAAATTACGCAACATGATAAAGCATTCATTTGGGGTAAAAAATACGATAAAAATGAACTTGAAAAGTATTTTAAGAATGTTAGCATAGTAGAAGATGGTTTCATACGCTCAATTGGACTTGGCTCAAATTTAACTAAAGCATATTCATTAGTTGTTGATGATATAGGAATTTATTTTGATCCTAACACTCCTAGTAGATTAGAATACATTCTAAAAAATATTGATTTTAACGATGAGTTAATACAAGAGGCAAAAGAAATTAGAAAACTAATCTTAGATAATTCGTTTTCTAAATATAACTGCTTAAAACACAAAGAATTACCAAAAAGAGAGCAAAAAACAATACTAATCCCAGCACAAGTTGAAGATGATGCATCTATAAAATGTGGTGGTTTAGGCTATGATTCTTTAAAACTTATCAAGCAAGTTAGGGCTGAAAACCCAGAAGCTTATATAATTTATAAAGTTCATCCTGATGTAGTAGCTGGTAATCGTCAGGGTCTTAAAGATGAAAAAATTATCCTCCAATACTGTGATGAAATCATAACTGATATTAGCATTGATAGTTGTATAAAAGCCTGTGATGAAGTACATACTATCACATCAACTGCAGGCTATGACGCACTTATCCGTGATAAAGTAGTAGTAACTTACGGAGCACCATTTTACGCCGGTTGGGGTCTTACAATTGATAAAAACATAACCCCAGAAATTTTATATAGAAGAAATAGAAAATTAAGTATAAATGAATTAATTGCTGGAGTTATCATTTTATATCCAAAATACATACATATTAAAACTAAAAGCTTAGTAAAAACTAAACTAGCTATAAAATATCTAATAATTAATATATTAAAATAAGTAACTAAACATCAAATTTACTTTTTTATATTATTTTCAAGTTCTATTATTTTTTTATTTTTATCTTTTAATATAGCTATAAAAAATTAGATATTATATTTATAACTTCTCTAAAATCATCATTAAAAATTAATTTCTCTTTATCTATAGTACAATTTACATCATTAAAAAGCTTTTTTATTATTAAAATAATTTATTCAGATGAACTCATTTATATCATCAAAATATTCTTTGTTTTTATAAATAACTTCTTTAGGTAAACTATAGAAAATTTTTTATTTTCTTTTAAATATAACTCTATATAATGGTTTAGTTCTATTCTTTCTTTATTATTTTTATCTTTAAAATATGGAAATTCTTTATTTATAATATTTAATAAATTCATACCTATTAAATCAAGCTTAGAATTTTCAAAAAAACACAATTCAAATTCTTGGTAATTTAAATTGAAAATATTTAAAAAGTCTTTTTCAAGATCAGCTTCTTTATCATATAATCACACAATAACATCATCAAATATAACAAGATACATTAGAATTTGTTCTTTATAATTAAATAAATTATAATAATAAAACATATTAAAATTATTAAAATCTGATAAATATTTACCAGATTTTATAGCTGTTGAAATTGATGATTTAATAGCTTCATTTTGCTCCCTTATGTAAAGAATAATTTTTATCTTTATTACCCTCCCCTATTTAGCTCTATTTTTTGCAATATATCATTTTCTATTTCAGGTTTTTTAAAATTAATTGATTTTAAATTATTTTTTAACTTTATTAATTCTTCCTTATTTAATCTTGAATGTATATATTCTGATGAAATAATGATATTGTCGCATATATTTTTATTAATTTCATCTTCTAGATTTGTTAAAATTTGTTTTTATTTTTACTCAAGACTATCGTTATTGTAAATATTATTTTTTGTACAAAAATAATAATCCTTTACATCACTGTAGCCCAAAAATACTATTGACCATTGAGAGGTATTTTGTTCAAGCGACTTGGGGTATGATATACTATTATTTTGTAGCATATCATGGTTTTTTGTAAGCGTTTTTTGTATTGTTGTAGTTCCTGTTTTTTGTGTTCCAATGTGTAAATATATATTCAATTTATGTCTCCGAAATTATTTAAAACTATAATCATAATTTAAAAAATCATTTGAATAAATCTCATTTATCATTTTAATACTTTCATCATCTAAATAATTATCAATCAAAGTGTTTGCATTAGTTTTATGCCAAATTATATTTGAGATACTCAAATTATTTACACCTATTATTTTAAATAAAATATTTTGAAAATCTATATCAAATCTTTCAAATTTTCCAATATAATCTAATTTTAAATTACCCCCCCCCAGCAATAAATATTGTGGCATATAATGTATGTCATACTTTTTATATGGTATATCTTTTAAGGCTTTTAAAAAATCATTAAAACTTAGCTTAATATCCTTATTGATATTTAATTTTGATAAAAATTTTAGTCTAGTTTCCAAATTGTCATTACAAAATTTTTGTAAATAACATGATAAAATTCTAGTATATGGATTTCTAACAAAAGAAAATTTGAAATACTCATCAAAAATTTCCACTCCACTTTCTATATCTAAAGGTGATTTTAAAGGTGAATTGATTTTATCGTGTGGGCTTCTAGGCACATTGTGTATATCTTCTAATTCCTGCAGTGTTCTTTTAATTGTAGAACAAGCTACCTTTGGTGTTTCAAAATATATATATTTATATTTGCTTGAAATATTTAAAAGATAATTCATAGTAAAGTATGAAATATTAAATTTACTTTGCAATTCTTTTTGAGTCATTTTTTTTCCTTAAATTAAAGTTTATCATTTTAAAAAATTCTTTAATTCTACTGATAATACTTTCTTCTTTGCCTTGTTCTTTTTCATATATTTTTATTACTTTATCAATGATTAATTTATCAGCATCATTATTTATTAATTTGCTAACTATGTTGTTTAATTCTTTTTTTGAATATTTGTAATATTTTTTTGTAGTTTCAATCTCTATAACTTCTTTGTTTTTTACTTTCTTTTTATAAACAAAAACTTTATCATGCCAAACCACAATAGGATTACTTAAAATCTCTTTTCCATTTATTTTAATTGACTGATAATTTACATATAATGGAATTCTTTCATTATTAAATTTTGCATCAACCCCCATAAACCTAAGCATTAATTCTCCATCATTAACAATCTGAACCTTAAAATAATCCTTAAAATTACAGTTTTCTAATACACAACCTGAACCTTTACTATCAATAAACCAAATAGGAGTTTTTATGCTAGTATTAATTAAACTATCTATCAACTCTATATTATTAGAGTTAGTTCTTACATTTCTTATATCTAGTTTAATTTCACTGTTTTTTATACAATCAAATTCAAGTTTATACTGCTTACCATCCCATATACGTTTTTTTATTCTATATTCATCACCACTTCGTAAAATAAGTGAAGATTTTAAAAGATTTTTACCATTTAATTTAATTGATTTATAGGTTATATCTTCCTTAGTATTAAATAAATCAATTATCAACTTTCCGCTTTTAATAGCGCGAAAACAAAAACTATTTGTCTTACAAGTAAGACTAAACCCATTGCTTTTTTTAGTTGAAATAGCCCTAACATTAGTAATATTTTCAATAATATTTATTTCATTGTCTTTACTACCATAATTTTTTATGTCAATTCTGCTTGATTTTAAGTATTTAAAATAATACTCTTCTTTGTTAAGCAAAAACTGCATTATATTTGGAATTGAATAGTTATATTTTTTAAATATTAAGTTCACTAAATTACTTAAATCTGACATATATTTTTCATTGCCAATTTTTATATAATCACTATATAAAATATTTAATCTTGATTTTATATATAAATCTAAATATTCTTTAGATGTTATTTTAAATAACATTTCAAACAATCTAGTATTTATTTCTATCTTATCTTTAAAGTTTTTCTCTATATTTTGTGTAATAGATTCATTATGAATTCTTCTAAAATATAATTTTTCCTTACAAACCCCTATTCTATTTGCTTTAAATAAGGCTTCAGTGAAAAATAAATTATCTTCATAACATATTTTTTTACCTATCCATTTGATTTTTTTAGCATTTAAAAAATCATTTTTATAAATGTTTAAACAAGAAGAAACAGCAATCCTTGTTATAAAATCTTTGCAATCAATATAATTAAAAACTTCCTTAAAATTATTTGGTAAATATAAAAAACTATTATAAGCACTCTCCGTAATATTGCCATAATTATCAAAATTATTACCGCCTATCATTAAAATATCTAAATCGTTTTGAATAGCTTGTAAATAAATTCTTTCACAAGCTTTTAAATTTATATAATCATCAGCATCTACAAATTGTATATATTTACCTTTTGCTATTTTTAAAGCATTATTTCTTGAAATTGATAATCCTTGGTTTTCTTGATTTATTATCTTTATTCTTGTATCTAGTCTTGCATATTCATATAAGATAGCTAAAGAATTATCGCTTGAACCATCATTTACGCAAATTATCTCTATATCTATTAAGCTTTGATTTGTAACACTATCAAGACATTGTTTGAGATATTTTTCTGCATTATAAGCTGCTATTATTATAGATATTTTTGGCTTTAAATCACATATCAATAACTTATATAGCTCATTATCTAAAGTCTTAAACATAACTTGTCTTAATTCATCATAAGTATGTTTATAAAATTTCAATTCATAATTTAAAGATGCCTTTATTCTATCATAAAAAGTATTATTGTATTTATGAAAAACATTATATATTTTTAGATTGTTTTTTAATTTTTGTATAGCCTTAAAAAAACATTCTATATTATCTCCTCTATTTGCTGTTAAATTATGTTTTTGGTTACCTCTATATGAGATTAAAGGAATATCTATGTATTTTATATTATCTGCAAGAGCTAATGCTGTATAAGTAAAAGTTAAATCATTAGCTATTTTTAAACCTTCAAATTTTATTCTTCTACTCTGAATAAAACATTTATTAAATAACTTACTCCAGGCATTTGGATTTGTTTGTATAAAATTTTTATTTTTTTCATCTATGCTAGCTTTATTTACTCTTATTAATTCTTGCGTATTTTCATCAATAACATTATTTGCAAAAATTATAATGTCATAATTTTTATTGTTTTCAACACATTTTTCGTATATATTATCTTCTACAAAATCATCACTATCTAAAAAATGATAATATTCCCCACTAGCTACCATCATACCAGCATTTCTTGCAACTCCAGCGTATAGATTTTCTTGAGCAAGGACTGTGATGCGATTATCTTTAGCTGCGTATTCTTTTAAGATTTCTAGCGAATTATCGGTTGAGCCATCATCCACACATATTATCTCTATTTCTTTTAAACTTTGATTTATTACGCTATCCAAACATTCTTTTAAATATTTTTCAGTGTTATATACTGGGATTATTACTGATACTTTTGGAGTATAATCAATTTTATTTTTGATTAAAATTTTAGCTTTTGTATCAGGGTCGCCTTCGGTGTTTTTAACCACTATAATTTCTTGGCTCAATTCTTAACCCCGATATTTATTACGTCAAAACCATATTTTTTAGCTTCATTTAAGTTTATTATGTTTCTAGTATCATAGATTTTTTTAACTCTTACGCAATCTTTAAGCTTTGAAAAATCAATATCCTTAAACTCATCCCACTCAGTTAAAACCACTAATAAATCGCATTTTTTAGCGCATTCATAAATTGAGTTTGTGTAATTTATACTCTCATTTAAAATACTTTTAGCGTTTTGATTAGCCTTTGGGTCATATACATTTATATTTTGATAATTTTTAATCAATTCCTTTGTAATTTCAATCGCTGGACTTTGTCTACAATCATCGGTGCCATTTTTGAAAGCAAGTCCTAAAATGCCTATTTTTGGACTATCAATATCTTTTAACATATCTTTAATGTTATTTACAATCTTTTTAAATCTATCGTTATTTCCTTTAATGGTAGTTTCTATTAGTGAAATTCCTACTCCAAATTCTTTAGCCATTCCAAGCATTGCTAAAGTATCCTTAGGAAAACAGCTCCCACCATATCCAGGACCAGCGTTTAAAAACTTACCGCCAATTCTACTATCAAGTCCAATTCCAAGTGCAACATCGCTTATGTTTGCACCGCTTTTTTCACAAAAATCAGCCATCTCGTTTATAAAATGTATTTTCATTGCTAAAAACGAATTAGATGCGTATTTGATAAGCTCAGCTGATTTTCTAGAAGTTATTAAAATTTTATCATTATCTATATGAGAATATAGCTCCTTCAATACCTCGCTTGCTTTATCGGAGTTACTTCCTATTACAACTCTATCAGGATTATAAAAATCCTCTAAAGCGTATCCTTCTCTTAAAAACTCAGGTAAAGATACTATATCAATATCAGAATTGATTTCATGTATAATTTGCTCTATTTTATCTCCAGTTCCAACAGGAACAGTTGATTTAGTAGCTAATATGAAATATTTATTTTTATCTTTTAAGTTTTTACAAATTTCGTTTGTTGCTGCAAAAATGTATTTTAAATCAGCCTTTTCACTATCATTTGACTGCGGAGTTCCAACTGCTAATATAACGATATCAGCCTCATTTATACAAGAATACGATGTGCTAAATGTTAGGTTTTTATTTACTACTTCTAAAAATGCTTCTTCAAGATTATTTTCATAAATTGGAAGCTTACCCTCCTTTAAAGAATTGATTTTACTTTCATCAACATCCACACAAACAACATTATGACCTAATTTAGCAAAACCAACACCACTAGGCAAACCCACGTAGCCTGTTCCTATGATAACTATATTCATAAAACTCCAAATATTGAAAAACTATTATTTTCAATATAAATTTTATTTTTATGCAAATTTGATAAAGCTCGATATATCTATGTTATAAATGACTTTTAATTAAACTAACAAATTTATTTTTATTAACTTTAATTAAGAAAAAAATTGTTTAATAGCTCTTTAGTTTAGTTTTGATATAGATTTATTTGTATTGAAATTAATAGTTTTTCAATTTTAAATAAATATAAATTATATATGTTTTAATTTTAAGGCATTTTATGAAAGCATTTTTACACATAGGAACTGAAAAAACAGGCTCTACAAGCATACAAAATTTTATAAAAGAAAACAAAAAAGAACTTCAAAAACATATTTGTATTCCAAATTCTTTAGGGTTTAATCATTGGCCTTTAGCAGTTTTGGCTTATCAAGAAAATAAAATAGATTCTTTTAGGATTACGAATAATATTTTAAAAAAAGAAGATTTTGATAATTATAAAAATAATCTATTCAATGAGTTAAAACAAGAATTAAAAGGAAAAACAAAAATTTTATTTACTTCAGAATTAATACATTCAAGGCTAACAACAAAAGAAGAGCTAATACAACTTAAAGAAATATTGCATAAACTAGGGATTAATGATATCAAAATAATAATCTATCTAAGAGAACAAGGAGAATTAATTAATTCACTTTACTCTGAAGCAATTAAATGGAGTGAAATTGATGAAAAATTTGATTTTGAGTTAAAGGATAGTTTTGACTTAGAATTTAAAGATGGTTTTAGAAAAAATATAAGCCATTTTCAGTTTATTTGTGACCATAAAAACACATTAAAAATTTGGCAAGAAGTTTTTGGATTAGATAATATAATTCCAACAATTTTTGATAAAAAATACTTTAAAAATCAAGATTTAATATCTGATTTCTTAGATAAAATTGAAATTGATAATATTGATAGTTTTAATAAAATTGATAATAGCAATGAGGCGCTTGATACCTATGGTGTAGATTTATTACTATACTTAAACAAAGAACTTCCGATGTTTATTAATAACAAATCAAATCCTTTAAGAGGTGATATAGTAAGATATATAAACAAATATTTTACTGATAAAAAACATAATTACAAATTAAACAATGGTATTATTGAAAATATAAGAAAATTCTATAAACAAGATAATGATTATATTATTTCTACATATTTCAATCACAAGCAATATTTTACTTATAAAAATTTTAATGATCATAATAATAATATACTAAGTTTTAATACTAAAGCATTTATTGTAGATTTTGTAAAAGAAAAAAATCAAGCAATTACACAATTAAAACAAAGCATTGATTTTTTAAAAAATAATAATGTTTTAACCCAAGATGAAATAGATATTCTTTTAAGCAACACAAAAGCTTATAAATTAGGTAATTACATAAACAATTTTACAAAAAACAAATTTAATATCCTATATTTATTTAAATACATTGCAACACTATTGTTTTGTTATGATAATAAAATCACAAAAATGCTCTTAAAAAAAATAAATAAAGAAAGTATTAAAAATACTAAATCATATAGAAATTACATTATAGGATTAAAATTATTAAAGGATAAAAATAATTATGATAAATTCAAATGAGATATATTACAAGCATCATAAAACTAATACAACACATAAAGGTTATTTTGAATTAGATGCTAGAAGCAAAGACGCAAAATCACAACTAAATCCTTGGGCTTTCATTAGAATCTGCAATGAAATAAATACTTTAGAAGAAAGTTTATATTCTATACTTCCAGCCATCCAAAGAGGTGTTATAGGATATAATGACTGTACCGATGGAAGCGAAGTGATTATAATAAATTTTTGCAATAAATTTCCTACTTTTAAAGCTTATAAATACCCTTATAATATCCAAACTAGTATTACCCCCCCCCCATTAAATATGATAATAAATTATCTACTTATTATAACTAGGTTAAAAACTTCATACCTAAGGATGAATGGATGATAAAAATTGATTGTGATCATATCTATGATGCAAAAAAATTATTTAATATGTTTTATTTGGTAAAAAGTGATTATGATGTGGTTTCTATACCTAGAATAAATTTTATAATTAAAGATAACGAAGTTTATATAGAGACATACAATAAAAACTTAGTATTGAGAGATGTCGTAGATCATTGGTTGATTAAAAATACTAATTTAAATTTTAAAGATTTTATTTGTAATAGATTTATTGAAAATTTAAAGCTTACAAAAAATCATAAAGTATTGAGAACTGAATTAAATAATTATCATTTTCCATACATAAAAGCTCAAAAATATAATAGATATGGGAGATTAATTAAATTAGATGATTTTATAAATAGTATTAATATAAATGAAAAAATATTTAATCAATTAGATTTATCAATTTTAAATAGATCATTAATTTTGAATATCTATACTAAATTTACAAAGGATAAAAATGAATGATAAAGATATAAAAGTAGGTATTATCATCCCTATTTATAACGTTGAAAATTATTTAAAAGAATGTATAAGCTCAGTAATAAATCAGACATATAAAAATATAGATATTATACTAATTAATGATGGTAGTACTGATTGTAATTCTTTTAACATAGCTAAAGAATTTACCAAAATTGATAAAAGAATAATATTAATTGATAAAGAAAATGGTGGATTAGGCAATGCTAGAAATGTTGGAATAAATTGGTTGTTAAAAAAATACCAAATAAAAAATAACATTTTGCAAGATGGCTTAATAAAAGCAGATATCGTAAATAATGATAAACATAGATTGAAGCATATTTATTCACAAAAACCAATAGTTCAAATAAATGATGTTGATTATATTTTATATCTAGATTCTGATGATTATTTAGTAAATAATGCAGTTTATGAATGTGTTAAAGTTGCTAGAGATAATGATATTGTTTGGTTTGACTTTAAGTTTTTTTATGATGGAGTAAAAGAACAAGATAAAAAAACGCATCATGAACAATACAATATCCAACATAGCTATAAAATAAATGCTAACGAGTGGCTAACTTTACTAGAGCAAAATGATAAAAGAATGTTTTGGTTTGGAAGACATGGTATGGTGTCATTAAAATATTTGCAAAATATACAATTAGAATTTATTAATGATATTATTCATGAAGATCATTACTACGGCAAAATGCTATTTATACAAGCAAAATCAATCTATATACTTAATAAACAACTTTATGTTTATAGAATCAGACCAAATAGCATAATGGCTTATGATGAAAAAATAAATATTAGTAATCTTTCAAAATCTGTTGCTTATTTGTATGACTTGTTTAACCAAGACATTATTAAAGCAAAGCAATATTATAAAGATGCTTCTTTGGCAATTACTGCAATAAAAGTACATAATGACGTTTTCAGACTAAATATCAATAATGAATTAAAAAATAAATTTATAAAGATTTTTTATAGACCTTTAATTAGATGGCTAAAAGAAATAAATAATTACGATATTGATCCATTAAGTGTAAAAAATCAAGCTTTAAATCTACTTCCTGAATTAGTAGATAAGTATGAAAACTCTAATCAGAATATATTGCAAAATAATAAAAATTTAAAAAATAAAAAAATCAGCATAATTATGCCAATTTATAACATACAAGAATATTTAGTAGAATGTATTGATTCTATACTGAATCAAAGCTATAAGCACTTTAACCTACTTCTTATTAATGATGGTAGCATCGATGATACTTTAAATATTGCAAAATACTATGCAAATATAGATAATAGAATTATAATTATAGATAAGATAAATGAAGGGCAAAGCAAAAGTAGAAATTTAGGACTTGAATTATTGTATGATAATTATAATGTGATATGGCAAAATAAAAATGATTATGTATTTAAACACAATAAAAACATAAGAATATACACAAATGAAAGCAATATAAAAAATGATTGTTTAAGTATAGTTACTGATTATGTGATGTTTATTGATGGTGATGATACGATTGAATATAACTGCTTAAAAGAATGTATAAATAATATAAAACATTGTGAAATAATATGGTTTGATTTTAAAATGTTTGCAGATAAAGACTATAACGGCGAAGTTCCTAAATGGAATAGAATGAGTAAATTTAGCAATATAAAAAAAGATATAATTACATCTAGAGAATTTGCACAAAATATGCTTAATAGTAAAATATGCCAATTTGCTTTTATGGTAGATGGAATGATTGATTTTAATTATATGAAAAAACTCAATTTCAAATTCCCTATACATGGCTATGCTGAAGATCATTATTTTGGACTTATGTTGTTTTTAGAAGCTAATAATATTAAAATGTACAAAAAGTGCTTTTATAATTATAGAGTAAGAAACGGAAGCTCATGTAATTTTAATAATGCTCCTATAAAACCAAGTAAGCACATAGCTAAATATCATGAATTTTTATTTAAAGATATTAGTCTTGCTAAAGAATATTATAATTTCAGTGGATATTGCAATACTACATACTTGCTAATGCAATATTTTAGTAAAAAACCACACTATTTTGAGTTATCAAAAATGATACTAAGATATTATTTAGCTACAACAATCAAAATGATGAAATTTTTTAAATATAAAGAGGAAGATATAAAAAAACTAATTTTTATAAACGATTACTTACTAAAGACATACAATATCAATTCCAGTAATGATATAAAGATAAGACTACATTTAGCATATAGGATTGGAGCGTACTTATATTGGGTAAAAAGAAAAAAAATAAGATTTTTACTTGTACTTAAGGACTATTTAAATATTTATAAAAATTACAAAACTAATAGAGTATATTTTGTTAATTTAAACAAATCTAATATCTCAATAGATAAAATAAATTTACCAAAACAGTATATTTTAGGTAGTAAAATAATTAAAAACTTTAAGAAATATTTTTTATTTAAATTTTAAAAAGGCTCGTAATGAAAGCAAGTAATTATTTAAGAATGTTAGAAGCTGAATCTATTTATATAATGAGAGAAGTAATAGCTGAGTTTGAAAATCCTGCTATGTTGTATAGCGTAGGTAAAGATAGTTCGGTTATGTTGCATTTATTAAAAAAAGCATTTTATCCGGCGGTTCCACCAATACCTTTAGTGCATGTTGATACAAAATGGAAATTTAAAGAAATGATAGATTTTAGAGATAAAAAAGCAAAAGAAATGGGTATGCAATTAATAGTATACTCAAATCCTAAAATAGATGAGTTAAATTTATCACCATTCATACATGGCTCTTCTATGCATACTGATATTGCAAAAACAGAAGCACTCAGGCAAATGCTAGATATTTATAAATTTGATGCAGTATTTGGTGGTGCTAGAAGAGATGAAGAAAAATCTCGTGCAAAAGAAAGAATATATTCTTTTAGAGATAAAAACCACAGATGGGATCCTAAAAGTCAAAGACCTGAATTATGGAATATTTATAACGCAAAACACGCTAAAGAAGAATCTATTAGAGTTTTTCCACTTAGCAATTGGACAGAAATTGATATTTGGAGTTATATTTTATTAGAAAATATAGAAATACCTAGTTTATATTTAGCGAAAGAAAGATTAGTTACTGAATATATGGGGACAAAAATATTAATTGATGATGATAGAGTTCCTAAAAATTTAGTAAATAATGCAAAAAAAGAATTAGTAAGATTTAGAACTCTTGGTTGTTATCCATTAACTGGTGCAATTAATTCAAATGCCAATAGTATTGAAAAAATTATACAAGAGTTGTTATTATCAAATACTAGCGAAAGGCAAGGAAGATTGATTGATATTGATGAAAAAGCTAGTATGGAAAAGAAAAAACAAGAAGGGTATTTTTAATGAATATTTTAAATAAATTACACACAGAAAAAGAGCTTTGTAGATTTATAACTTGTGGAAATGTAGATGATGGCAAATCAACACTTATAGGAAGAATGCTTTATGATTCTTCAATGGTTTTAGAAGATCAACTAAATTCTTTAATGAAAGATAGTAAAAATTATGGAACTTCAAATGGAGATATTGATTTTGCACTCTTAGTTGATGGGCTTGAAAGTGAAAGAGAACAAGGAATTACCATTGATGTAGCTTATAGATACTTTAGCACTGAAAAAAGAAAATTTATAATCGCTGATACTCCAGGTCATGAACAATACACAAAAAACATGGCAACAGGAGCAAGTACAGCTGATATAGCTATTATATTAATAGATGCGCAAAAAGGAGTTATGCAACAAACTAAAAGGCATTCTTATATAGCTTCACTACTCGGAATTAAGCAGTTTATTATAGCAATAAACAAAATGGATTTATTAAATTATAACGAAAATGTTTTTTCTGATATTTGCAAGAAATATCAAGAGATTCTGCCATGTTTAAAACACAATATAAATGTTAGTTTTATACCAATATCAGCCCTAAAAGGTGAAAATATTGTAAACAAAAGCCCTAATATGTCATGGTATAAAGGAAAAACTTTATTTGAACTATTAAATACCTTAGAACTATATAAAGCCAATGATAGTGATTTTTTATTACCTGTACAGTATGTAAGTAGGCCTAATTCTAATTTTCGTGGTTTTTGTGGTAGTGTAATAAGTGGTAAAATAAAAATAAATGATGAGATTATGGTTTTACCATCAAATAAACAAACGACTATAAAAAGCATTATACAGGCACAAACCATGAAAGAAGAAGAACAAGCAAAATATCTAGAAGCTATTACGCTAGTAACTAAAGATGAGTTAGATATTTCTAGAGGTAATATAATAGCAAGTAAACAAAATAAAGTAAATATTACTGATAGTTTTTTAGCTACAGTGATTTGGATGAATGAAACTAAAATGCAATTATCAAATAGATATTTATTAAAATTAGCCAATAATATCACTCCTATAAAATTTGATCAAATAGAATATAAAAAAGATATAAATACTCTTTCAGATATAGCTTGTGATGAATTATGTTTAAATGATATAGCATTATGTAAAATTGACTTAGAAGAAAAAATTGCCGTAAAAACTTATGAACAAAACAAAACTCTAGGCTCTTTTATAATAATCGACAGATACACAAATCAAACTTTAGCCGCTGGAATGATTGAAAAAATTTCAAGCACTAGTAAAAATTATAAACAATATTCTAAAGCTGAAATTGAGCTAAATAACTATATAAGAGAGTTTTATCCTGAGTGGGGGTGTAAAAAAATATGAAGATAGTTGTAGGAAGCTCTCTTTTGTTATTAATAGTGTTTTTAATTTTTAGCAAAATAAGGCCATCAATATTGTTTGGCTTTATTGCTGTTTTTTACTACATTGTAGGATATTTAGATTTAAATTCTTGGTTAGTGTCTTATACAAGTAGTTCATTAATCACCTTGGTTATGCTTTTACTTATTTCTGTTGCTGTAGAAAAAAGCATAGCTATAGACTTGTTATCAAAAATAATGATTAGTAAAAACTACATAATTTCACTTTTAAAACTAGGTGTAATTTCTATGTCAATTTCTGCATTTTTAAACAATACCGCAGTTGTTGCAAGTTTTATGGGGGCCATAAAAAACAATAAATTTCAAGCACCATCAAAATTATTAATTCCATTATCTTATTTTTCAATACTTGGTGGAACTATGACACTAATAGGAACTTCTACAAATCTTATAGTTAATTCTTTCGTAGTGCAAAATGAGCTACCTAGTTTAAAAATATTTGATTTTTTTTATGTTGGAGTATTGATATCTATATTTTGTCTTTTAGGTATAATTATATTTAATAAACTTTTGCCTAATTATGAAAATGAAAATAAAATGGAACAAAATCATATAATAAATGCAAAAGTTTTAAAAAATAGCGAATTAATAGGAAAAAGTATAGAAGAAAACAAATTAAGAAAATTAGAATATTTATTCTTATTTGAAATACAAAGAGATGATTATGCTATAAATCCAGTTAGTAAAGATGAGATTATAAAAGAAAATGATATTTTGATTTTTAGTGGGAATATAAATTATATTAGTATTTTAAATAAATTTAAAGGTATATCGATAGGTAAAGAAAATATAAAACTCAATGAATTGCAATTAGTTGAAGTAGTCATAAGTCAAGAGTCAAATTTGGTAGGTAAAAGCGTTAAAGAAAGTAATTTTAGAACAAAATTTGATGCAAGTATAGTTTCATTTAGAAAAAGAAATTCTTATGTAACAAAAATAGGTAATTCTATGTTAGAAGTTGGAGATAGACTTATTTTAAGTATCGGAAAAGACTTTAAAAACAGGGATAATATCAAGAAAAATTTCCATGTTTTATCTAATATTAATCAGAATAACAAATTAAATAATTTTAAAAGTTTAATAGTATTTTTTGGTTTTATTATAACCATTATTGTATCTGCTTTAGAATTTATTTCTTTGTTAAAAGCTTCAATAATATTTTTAATTTTACTACTAGCTTTTAAGATAATAAGCTTAAGTGAAATAAAACGCCAATTTCCATTAGAAATTTTTATAATAATAGGCTCATCTTTAGCTATTACAAAAGTATTAGTAAATTGTGGGCTTGCAAATGATTTAGGTGTATTTATAGCTAATATATTTGGTTCATATGGAATATATGGAAGCTTTATTGGAATTTATATTTTTACATTACTACTAACAGAAATTATGACAAACAATGCTGCAGCTGCATTATCATTCCCTATAGCATTAAGCACAGCAATAGCACTTAATGTAAACCCTACTCCTTTTATTTTTGCGGTTGCCTATGGTGCTAGCGCTGCTTTTTTGTTTCCACATAGTTATCAAACTCATTTAATGGTTAGTTCTATTTGTGGATACAAGTTGCAAGACTTTTTTAAAATAGGCTGGGTTATTTCAATAATATATTCTCTAGTAGTTATTATTGCTACGCCTATTTTCTTTAATTTTTAAGGAGAAAAGATGAATAATATAACTTGGCACAATCAAAGCATTACAAAAGAACAAAGAGCTATGATAAAAAATCAAAATCCTTGTATTGTATGGCTTACAGGCTTAAGTGGTAGTGGAAAATCTACACTAGCTAATGCTTTAGAAGTTAAATTGCATGAACTTGGTTATCACACGTACTTGCTAGATGGAGATAATATAAGATATGGCCTAAATAGCGATTTAGGTTTTGATGAAAAATCAAGAGTAGAAAATATTAGAAGAATTGCACATTTATGTAAACTATTTTTAGATAGTGGGCTTATTGTAATTAGCGCCTTCATTTCCCCTTTTAAAGAGGAAAGAGAATTTGCAAGAAACTTAGTAAATAAAAATGAATTTATAGAGGTATATATAAACACACCTTTAGAAATTTGTGAACAAAGAGATCCTAAAGGGCTTTATAAAAAAGCAAGAAATGGAGAAATTACAAATTTTACAGGAATTACAAGCCCATATGAATCACCAGATAAAGCAGAAATTACAATTTACGTTGACGAATTAGAAAAAAATGTAGCAAAAATCATATATTATTTACAAAATAATATTTTAAGGAAATAAAGTGTTTAAAGATTTTCAGGATAAATATGGCTGTATTTTTATTCATGTTCCTAAAGTTGCAGGAACTAGCATAGAAAGAGTAATTTTTGAAACAGATAAATGGCTAGTAGGTCATAAAAAAGCAATTGTTTATATTAAACAAGATAAAAATAAATTTTATCAATATTTTTCATTTGGTTTTGTAAGAAATCCTTACGATAGAATGTGTTCAGCCTATCATTATTTAAAAAACGGTGGAGCTGGTGGAAATGATTTAGAATGGTCTAAAATTCATTTAAATAAATATGAAAGCTTTAGGGATTTTGTTTTAGATTTAAAAAATGAAAATATAAAAAATGAAATTTTAAAATATTACCATTTCATACCACAACACGAATTTTTATGCAACGAACAAGATGAAATAATAGTAAATTTTGTAGGATTTTATGAGAATTTAAATTCGGATTTTGAAAAAATCCTAAATATATTAAATATGACTAGAACCATGGTATGGGCTAATAAAAGCGAACATAATGACTTTAGAACTTATTATGATAAAGAAACATATGAAATTGTAAAAAATATTTATTTAAAAGATTTTCAGATTTTTGATTATGATATAGATCCAGATAATCATTTCTTAAATAGTATAACGAACACTAATTACTTAACCACGAAAATAAAAGCTAAAAATAATCATATAAGCAAATTAATGCTAGAAGAGTATTATAAAAGTAAACAACTTAAAGAAAAAGATATTTTAATCCTTACAAAAACAAATATAATAAATGAACTTGAAAAAGAAATTATAGATAAAAGTACAATTATAAAAGATAAAGAAAAAATAATCACAAATAATACACAGAAAATAGAACAACAAAAAAAAGCAATATTAAGTATTGAGCAAGAGTTAGAAGAAAAGGAAAAAATTATACTTGCAAAAACAAATATAATAAATGAACTTGAAAAAGAAATTTTAAATAAAAATACAATTATAAAAGATAAAGAAAAAATCATTTCAATTAATAAACAAAAGCTGCAAGAAAAGGAAAATGTAATAAACTCTTTTTTAGAGTATGGAACTGCTACACAAAGAATACAAAGCCATTTAGCATACAAATTAGGTAAGTGTGTAAAAAATGCTAATTTGTTATCAATGCCATTTGTGGTATTTTTGGTATACCTAAACCATATCATATGGGGGGGGGTAAGTAAAAAAAAGAGGATTAAATTATATGAATATTATGATTATATCGAAGCTTTAAAGTTAAAGCAAAGCTATGAATATAAATTAGGAGAACTTATAATTTCTTCATTTTCTAACTGGTATAAGTTTAAAATATTTACTTTGCCTTTTGATATTAAGAAATTACAAAAACAAATGATAAATAAGGATAAAAAATGAATATTGAAGAAATAATATTTATTGTAAAAGAAGCAGGTAAAAAAGCTCTAGAAATTTTTAATCAAGATTTTAACATATATTACAAAAAAGATAAAAGTCCATTAACGGCAGCTGATTTACTAGTAAATGAATATATATGCAAAAACCTTGATAAATATAACATCCCAATTATTTCGGAAGAAAACAAAAATATACCTTATAACATAAGAAAAAACTGGGAGTATTGTTGGCTAATTGATCCTATTGATGGAACTAAAGAATTTATAAACAAAAACAAAGAATGGACAATAAACATAGCTTTAGTTTATAAAAATAAGCCAATATTAGGTATAGTTTATGCCCCTGCACTTGATTTGATATTTTACGCTAAGCAAAATCAAGGAGCTTATAAAAACGATATAAAATTACCAATGATAACAAATAATGACACTTATAAAATTGTAGCTAGCAAATCTCATTTAAATGATGAAACTTTAAATTTTATAAATAATATTAACACTAACCTTAATAAAGAATTTATATCAATTGGAAGCTCACTAAAGCTTTGCTTTGTTGCATCAGGTGAAGCTGATTGTTATCCAAGACTTGCACATACTATGGAATGGGATACGGCAGCTGCACAAGCAATAGTAGAAGAAGCTGGTAAAAAAGTATATGATTACAATACTTTAAAGACCTTAGAATACAATAAAGAAAAATTATTAAACCCATATTTTATAGTTGAGTAGATAGGAGATAAATCGTGAAAACTTTGATAGTAGATTTAGATGGAACAATAACGATTGATACAGATTATGAATACGAAAATAAACCAGTTAATAAAGAAATGCTTAAAAAACTAATAGAATATAAAAGAATGGGATTTAAAATAATTATCAATACAAGTAGAAATATGAAAACCTATAAAGGAAGTATAGGTAAGATAAATGTCAACACATTGCCAAAAAAATAATAGAATAGCTAAATAAGCACAATGTTCCTTATGATAAAAACCATGGTGTGGAGATGAAGGGTTTATATAGACGATAAAGCTATTAGATCTAATGAATTTATAACTAAAAACTATGAAGAAATTCAATAATTATTAAATATAAATTCTTTTAATATGTGGGGAGGGGTTTAAATGATTATTATAACCTCTACTCGTTATGTAAATCCGGAACTAGAAATAGAATTTGGAAAAGTACCACCATCGTTTTTGCCAATAGGTGGAAAAAAATTATATGAATATCAATCCTTGTTATTTAAAAACATAAATGATAAAATTATATTAACTATACCAAAAAGTTATAAGCTTAATAAATATGATAGCTTAAAGTTAAAAGAACTTAAAATAAATATTATAAGACTAGATGGAAACTTAATATTAGGACAATCATTATCTCAAGCAATTTGCTTAAATTTAACTGATACAAATTTAAAATAGGTTTAAAAACTTTACATAGAGATACATTTTTTTAAAGTTTGAATTTTTGGATAATAGCATAGGAATATCAAGAAGCAATAATAATTATAATTGGACTTATCTACTTAAAGATAAAAAACCTATATTTAATATAAAAAATAATCATGAATTAAATACTAAAGATATACTAAATGGTTTCTTTGAAATTCAGAACATAAATTATTTTTTTTAAAATGCTTAATTAAATGTAATTATGATTTCAAACAAACACTATCAAACTATTCAAAAACATATAATTTTAACTTGAGCATAAATCAAACCTGGCTTGATTGTGGTATTGCTACAAATTATTTCAATACTAAAAAACTATAACCACAGAAAGAGCATTTAACTCATTGAAAACCATAAACGGTTATGTATGTAAAAGTTCTTCTATGGATAATAGAATAACAGCAGAACAAAATTGGTTTAGCTCTTTACCAAAAGAATTGTCTTTATATACCTCATTTTTATTTAAAAGACAATAAATGCTATACCGAATATCTTTATTTAAACACATTATCATAACTTTATGTTTTCGGAAAAATCAACATAATTACTTAAGAAAGAATATTTTCAAGCTTAAAGAATTTGCTAAATACTTTACACAGCAATACAATAAACAAAATTATTAATTATAATTACAAGTTAAAAACACAACAAAGATTGCAAAATTCTCTACAGAGACTAATTTTAATCTTGATAAAAATATTATTTATAATCAAAAAATAAATATTAGCATAAATGAAATTATAAAAGATATTGATAGTAATTATATAGAATAAAAACAAAATAGTTTTATTCATGGAGATTTTTGTTTTAGCAATATTTTATATAATTTTAAATCTGCTTCTGTAAAAACTATTGATCCTAGGGGTATGGATTTTGAAAACAACATAACACCATATGGAAATAGTTCATATGATTATGTCAAGTTATTTCATTCAATTATTGGGCTACATGATTTTATAATAGCAAAACACTATGAATTAAAATTTAAAAACACAAATGATAATTATATAATTGATTTTAAATTATATATTGATAATAATATTAATGAAATACAAGATAAATTTTTAGAAATTTTTCAAAATTGTTTTGATATTAATGAGATTTATATTATTACAATCCAACTCTTTTTATCAATGCTTCCACTTCATAGTGATGATTTAACAAAACAACATGTCTTACTTGCAAACGTAATAAGATTATATATAAAAATTTAAGGAATTACCATGACAATAATATTTCCAATGGCAGGACTTAGTAGTAGATTTTTTAAAGTAGGATATAAAGCACCAAAATATATGCTTCCTATAAATAACAATACTTTATTTTATGAAGCGATTAATAGTTTTAATAAATATTTTGATGATTGTAATTTTTTATTTATTTGTAAAAAAGACTATGGTACTAAAGATTTTATTGTTAAAGAATGTGAAAAGTTAAATTTAAAAACTTATAAAATTATTGAACTTGATTTTGATACTTTAGGTCAAGCACATACTGTACATTTAGTATTAGAAAAAGCTAATATAAAAGATGAAATTTTAATTTTTAATATAGATACAATAAGACCGAATTTTCAGTTGCCAAATAAAGAAATTTTAACTAATTGTAATGGATATTTAGAAGTTTTTGAAGCAGATGGAGATAATTGGTAATTTATTCTGCCTGATACTAATAACTTAGTTTTAAAAACAACAGAAAAAGAATGTATATCATCTTTATGCAGTAGTGGGTTTTATTATTTTAAAAATTCGGAAGATTTTATAAAAATTTTTCAAACAATGTTAGATAAAAATGAAACTTCAAAAAAAATGAATATTACATAGCACCTATATATAACTATCTTATAAAAATAAAAAAAAATAATCAAATACTACTAAATAAAACAAAACGAAATTATTTATTGTGGAACCCCAAAGAAAAGAAAAAAGAATATGAAGCAATACTTGAAAGGAAAAAGAATGAATTTTAATGAAATAATAAATGATTTTAAAACTAATAGAATTGATATTAACACTAAATTAATGTTAATAATAAAGTAAACATTAACGTTAATACAGATAGTGACTGGCAATGTTGTATTAAAAAATGACTTGGTTAGATGAAAATGAAAGAATTGGTATTAGTATACAAAATAGTGTTAACCATAAAAAGCTAATAATTGTTTATACAGGCAAGTGTAAATTAAAAAAATTAATATATTGTCTATTAATAAAAGAAACACAGAAAATATTCAAATTCCTATATGTTTAAACTATTATTCTTTTAAAATAAATGGTAAAGAAAATTTAAATAGACTAATAGAAGCAAACCATGATTTAGTAAAAGTTTTTATATTAATTATGTTGACAAACCGACAACAATAGAATTGAAGACGAGATTTCATCAATATAAATATGAAGATTTAGTTAATATCTTGCAGAAATTATATAACATACAAGAATGCAGTATATATAATAGCATATATGATCAAATTTTTATAAAAAAGAAATTAGCAATTTATTTATTTGGACATCTAAGAATGTTTGAAAAACATATATAAATTTTTATAAACACATAGTAGATGCTAATATAATTGACGGTTATGATATTAATATTTTTATTCATACTTGGGATTAAATGAGTGCAGATTATGTATTTGGTATTATAAAAATATAGTTTCAATAACAAATTAAATGAAATTAATGTTGATTTGTGTATTAGAAATGGAATTAACGAAATTTATAAACCAAAAGAATTGCTTATAAAAACTCTTCCTAAAAATACTCATAGGCAAAAAATATCAAGAAAAAAGCATTATCTTTAGTTGAAAAATCTAATATTACCTATGATTGTATTATGTTTATAAGACCTGATTTACTATTTAAAAAAGATTTGAAAATTGATAACTTTTTTAATTTATATAAATTTGAAAAAACAAAGATGCTAAATTTAGAAATTGATGACACATATTTCTTTACATCCTCAAATATATTTAAAAGAATACCAGTAGCAGATCCTAGATATATTAATGAATGTGATTTATTAGCTTTTCATTCTTCGCATGTATTAAATAATTTAGAATTAACTGTAATTAATAATAAAAATATACCGATTGATTATCAAATAAATAAAGATTTTATCATACTAAGAGATATAGATAATACTCAATAATTTTTAAAAACAACATTGTATAAATTTTTATATAAGCCTTTTATATAAAAATCAACACTACCAAAACCATGCTTATGATAATCAAAATAGCCTTTATTATAAATATGGTTATACTGCTCTTCTTCGCTAAATTGAAAATATATAACTTTCTTTTTAAGCAAAGCAAAATCAAAAGCAATTGATGAATAATCTGTAATTAAAACACTAGCCTTACATAGATATTCTTGAATATCAATATCTTGCATATTTATAACTTCTATGTAAGAAGATAATTTAAAATCATATAAATACTCAAGCATTGCAAAATGAGGCATAAAAACTACCTTATATCCACTATTTTTACACATATATTCTAATTCTTTACTAGTTAAAAGTTCTTTATAATTTTTATAATATAAACTATTATAAAAATTATCATTTTTCTTTCTTTTATATGTTTTTTTATCTATCTCACTTGCTAAATATTCTCTCCAAGTAGGAAAAATCAAAATCATTTTTTCTTGTTTAATCGCCCTGCTTTTTTCAATAAGTTTTTCAAACCTAGGCATTCCTGTAAGTACAACTTCTTTTGAGCTTAATTTATAATTGGAATAATCACTTGTAATAGAATTATATTCATAAATTGAACCTGTAATCATAAGCGCAATATTTTTTGAATTTAGCCAATTTGATATATTATCCTTAGTAACTCCGTGCTGTAAAAATATAAAATGTTTATTAAATAAAGTATATTTTCCAAACCCTTTTAATAAGTAATTATCAGTATGTGAACTTATAATTTTTTTAGCTTTAAAAAGTGTTAATTTAAACCAAAATCCATAGCTAGAAACTACATTAAAACCTTTATTTTTAAGCCTTTGAAAATCATTTGAATTTTTATCTATAACAAAAGCAATTTTTTGCTTAGGATAATTGTTTTTAATATACTCATAAAAATACTCTGCATTATCATTTGCTTTATATTTTCTATCAGCAAATAGCCATAGCTCATTATCTTTACAAAACAATCTTTGTTTTATGCTTTTATAAATGTTTTCATTGATATTAAGATTTTGCTCGTTTTTTAAATACTCATAAAATTCAAAACCTTCATTTATAATATTTGTAGAAGTAAATCTTTTATAAAATAACTGTTTTATTTTATAAAAACTATTATCTTTTATTGTGAGCTTTTTATCATCTAAAACAACTTCAATATTTTTGATTTTAAAATCATTTTTAATATAAATTATTTTTTTATAAACAAACATATCTTTGAAAAAATCAATTTGTTGAATCTTTACAAAATCAACTTTACATTCTTGATTATTCATAAAAATTTTAAAATCATTACTATCTTTTATATAACAGTAGCTTAAAATCAAATATTCATTAGTATATTTTTCTAATTCACATTCACAAGCTTCAATCTGAATATCTTTAAATTTATTTAAAATACCTATTTTTAAAAAACCACCTAAAATTGAATTATTTAAATTATTTTCATCAATGAAAGAAAAAATCTTCTCAAAGATGGTTATAAATTCATCGTATTCTTTTAATTTAATTACCTTTAAAGGTTTTAATACAATATCCTTTACCATCCAATAAGTATCATAAATAATAGTTTGCTGTATAAAATCAGGAATATATCCCAGTTTGTTTTGTGTGTGCTCAAGTAGGGCTAAATATCCACGAGATGGAACATCTAAAAAATATCTTTTATCTTTTAATTTTTTATCAAGTGTAGAACTCTCATCAGCTCTTTTTCTATAAAAATATCTAGCGTTTTCTATAAAAATTGCATCTTTATCTAAATTATCTAATAAATATTCATTTATAAATTTAGCATCTTCAAAACAAGGTTTTAAGTCTTCATTAAATCTAAAATCTTTAATTAATTCGGTTTTAATTAAAACTGTAGCAACTGAGAGCTGGATATTTTTATCTAAATTTTTAATTTTTATAGCTTTTCTATTTTTAAATTTAAAATTTAAAGGGTGATTATCTTTATAAAAATTATCTTTTTCATGATAAAAGATTATGTTTGCACTTACCATTGCAAGATTTTTATTTTTTGATATTTCTATATCTATATTTTTAAAAAAATCTTTATCTAAAAAATCATCTGGATCACAAAAGGTTATCCAAGGAGTTTTAACATATTTAAGTCCAAGATTTCTAGCACTTGCTTGACCGCCGTTCTCTTTATAAATATAAGTAATATTATTTGGATATTGCTTTTGATATCTTTTAATAATACTAGCTGAATTATCAGTTGAGCCATCATCTACCATTATTAAAAATATACTTTTTTCAAACCTTATTGTTTGATTTATGATTGAAGTAAAAAAATCATCTAAATATTTTTCTACATTATAAACAGCTAAGACTATTGTGTAGGTTGAGTAGGGTTTATAAGGTAATTTTAAAATTTGTTTTTTAGATAATTTAATCTTTAAATCATAAAACACTTCTTTTAAATGCGTAATTTTATATTTATATGTCATAATAAACCTTATTTAATTTTCAATATTTTAGGATAAAAATGCAAATTAGTATAATATCAACAGTATGTTATAAAAATAAAAATCATTTTATATATAAAAGAGCTTTAGAACTAATTGAGTATTTTAAAAACACAAATTACGAATTTATAATCTCAGATGCAAGCAAAGACAAAATACTAACTTCTAATTATCCAAACATAAAAATCATACAAAGTAAATATCAAAACCCATTTTCTCCAGCACAAGCAAGAAATGAAGCCATAATGTATTCTAGTAAAAAATATATACTATTTTACGATATAGATTTATCAAATGACAATAACTTTTTCATTAAATTATCAAATAAAATACAACAAGAATTAGAAACTAGTATAAAAAAATTTATTTTAATTCCTTTTGTATATTTAAGCCAAACCGGAACAAAAGAATTTGAAACAAATAAAAATTTGCAAATATTAAAAAATAGCTATTTAGATGGTTCAAGAAAATTTGTAGAAAACATAGGTCTTAATGGTGTTGTTATGATTATCAATAAAGAATATTTAAAAAATATAGGTTTATTTAATATAAATTTCCAAGGGCATGGAGGTGAAGACTTGGAACTAGTTCATAGATTAATTGCAAATAATCCTCATTCAAAAAAACCAGATGATTATTACATTAATGAAACCTCCAATGTAGTTGCAAATCTTAAAGGATTTAGAAAATACATGGCATATTATACTTTACCATTATTCTTTGAAGATTTATTTTTGGTTCATAGATGGCATGATAGGCCATTATTTGATAATTTTTATTTTAAAAAATCAAATAATCAAGATTTGCTAGTAAGCAAAATGAAAGAATATGATAGTAAAAACAAAAATATTTGGAAAGCTGAAAAAGAATTTGATTTTGACAGTTATCTAAAAAATTTGTGTAAAAAATACAATATTCAAAATAGCATAGGTTTATATTCTTATGATAAAAATAATAAAAAATCAAATTTTAAATCAAAATTAAGAAAATTAATTACTAGACCAAAAGAATTTTTTAAAGATATTAAAATAAGGAAATACAAATGAAACACATATTTAGAGAATACGATATTCGTGGGATATTTGGAACTGAGATTAACCCTAGTTTTACCAAGGCTTTAGGTTTTATTTTAGGCAAAATTATGCTAAATAAAAATGCAAAAAGTGTAAGTGTTGGTTATGATACAAGACTTAGCAATAAAGTCTTAAATAATGCTCTAATTTATGGACTAAACAAAGCTGGAATCAAAGTTTATTCATTAGGACTTGTTCCTACTCCACTTGGATATTTTAGCAATTATGCTTGCAAAATTGATGCAAATATTATGATAACAGCGTCACATAATCCTAAAGAATACAATGGCTTTAAGATTACAATTAATAAAGAAAGTTTTTTTGCAACTGAACTTGCAAATATTTATGATGAAGTGGCACTCTACTTAAAAGATTTTGATAATAAGATTGAAGATACTGAATATGAAGAATTAGATATAAAAACAAAATATATTGAATTTTTACAAAAAGAATTTGCTCATCTTAAAAACGCTAATTTAAATCTAGCAATCGATACAGCTAGTGGTGCAGCTTGTAAAGTAGTAGCTAATATTTTAGATACTCTAAATATCAAATATGCTCATTATTTTAGTGAATTTGATGGCGAATTTAAAGCACATGAACCAGATCCAACACATGAAGAAAATCTATTTGCTATTAAAAATGAGCTTAATTTTAGTGATTTTAGAAGTCCTTGCCCTACTCCACTTTATAAAAATGGCTATGTTAAAAATACTGCTACACTAGGCTTTGGCTTTGATGGCGATGCTGATAGGGTTGTTTGTATTCTAAAAGATAAGATTATAAAAGGCGATGAACTTTGTTATCTTTTTGCAAATGATATTAAAAATCCTAAAATCCTTTGCGAAGTAAAATGCTCTAAAATAATTTTTGATAAAATAAATGAGCTTGGCACTTGCACAATGTGTAAAACTGGTCATTCAAATATCAAAAAAGTTATAAAAGAGCAAAATATTGACCTAGCAGCTGAACTTAGCGGACATGTATTCTTTAATGACAAATATTATGGATACGATGATGCAATTTATTCTATGCTAAGAATTATTGAACTTTATTTAAAAAATCCTGATTTTATAGGAGTTTTAAATAAATTACCTAAGAGTTATTCAAGTGATGAGATAAAAATAAAAGTAAAAGAAGAAGATAAATTTAATATCATAAATACTTATAAAGAAAAAACAAAATCTCTTAATCTAAATGCTAAACTTATTGAAATAGATGGAGTAAGATTGGAATTTGAAAACGGATTTTCATTACTTCGTGCAAGTAATACAAGTCCTTATTTAGTAGCTAGATTTGAAAGCGTAAGCCAAGAAAATCTAAAAGAAATAAGTGATTTTACATATAAACTTTTAAATGAAATTATTAAGAATTAATTACTAAATAAGTTTAAGTAAATATAATCTTAAATTTTAAAATACCCTTTAAAGGGTATTAATATATTATGAAAAGTTAGTATGAATATAGGTAGTTTAATTAATAAATTTAATAATGAAAATATTTTATTTTTACAAGGCCCATTAGGTCCATTTTTTAAGCGATTTAGCAAATGCTTAACTGAAAATAATAAAGTTTATAAGATTAATTTTACTGCGGGAGACTTTGTATTCTATCCATCTAAATATAATTATAAAGATAATTTAAGTAACCTAAAATCTTACTTAGATAATTTTTATAAAACCAACAATATAACTTGTATTATATTATTTGGAGATACTCGCCCAATTCATGAAATAGCAATTAATTTAGCAAAAAGACAAGATATTAAAATCTATGTATTTGAAGAAGGCTATTTAAGACCAAATTACATAACATGTGAGCTAAACGGCGTAAATGCAAACTCGCTAATGAGTAAAAATAAAAATGATTATAAACAATTAAATATATATAAGGAAAACTCAAAACTATTTAAATCAAGCTTTAACATAATGGCTTTATATGCCTTAATTTATTATACTTTTAGCATAATATTCGCCTGTTTTTACAATAATAAAAACTATCATAGACCATTAAATGTTATGGAGCTTTTTAGATGGTTTAGGCATTTTTACAGAAAAGCAAAATATTATTTTAAAGAAAAAAATGTAGATAATCTAGCTAAAAAATATCATAAAAAATACTTTTTAGCAGTTCTTCAAGTTCACAATGATAGCCAGATAAGAAAGCATTTTAAAGATAAAGGTATGAAAAAATTTATAGTAAAAACTATAAAATCTTTTGCTAAAAGCAAATCAAAAAGCGTTTTAATCTTTAAACATCATCCACTAGATATAGCATATACTGATTATACAAACATTATAAATGAACTTACAAAAAGACTAGGAATTAGCGATAAAGTATTTTATATACATCGTGGGCATTTGCCAACTTTATTAAGAAATGCAAAAGGCTGTATTTGTATAAATAGCACGGTTGGAATGCAAGCACTTTATCATAACTGCCCTACTATTGCTTTAGGAAATGCAATTTATGATATAGATGCACTTGTTTATAAAAAATCACTTGATAGCTTTTGGCAAAATGCACATAATTTTGTAAGCGATTATGATTTATGCTTGAAATTTCAAGGATATTTATTAAAAAACAATCAATATAATGCAAACTTTTACTTAAATTTCAAAGAATTTGAAATAGGAAATTAAAAATGTGGCATATCATAAACGCGCTTATTTTAAGGGAACTTAAAACTAGATTTGGTAAAAATGAAACCTTAGGATATATTTGGGTTATATTTGAACCTATGATGCACATTTTATTTATGCTAATAATTTTTACAATGATTAGAGATAAGGTCTTGCCACAAGTTCCATTTTCACTATTTTTAATATCAGGAATGGTTCCGTTTTTTATGTTTAGAAATATTGTTAATTTTATAATGAATGGAATTGATGCAAACAGAAGTTTATTTACATATAAACCAGTTAGACCCATACATGTTTTCTTGGCAAGAGCATTGCTTGAAGGTATAATTTACTTTATAGCTTTTTGTATATTGATAATCATTACTGGATACTTCTTAGATTATAATGTAAAACCAAATAATTTAATTTATTCGCTGTTAATTTTTATATGGACTGTAATTTTTGCATTTTCACTAGGTTTATTGTTTGCTGTATTGTTCCATGGTAAAGATATAATAAAGAATGTAATAAATTATTTGTTGGCTATAATGTATTTTAGCTCTGCAATTATTTTTCCGTTATGGATAATACCTAATCAGCTTATTGATTTTCTAGCTTATAATCCAATTTTACATATAATTGAGCTATTTAAAGAAAATTATTTTGAAACCTACCCTGTTGTAGCACAAATAAATATTGAATATCCTTTGCTTTGTACCTTGGTATTATTATTCTTTAGCCTTGGAATATATTATAAAAGAAGAGTGGAGCTAGGAACTGCATGATTAAGCTTGAAAATATTACAAAATACTTTGTTTTAAATAATAAAAAAAGGCACTATATTTTCAAAGATTTAAATTTCACTTTTCCTGATAATTGTTCTATCGGACTAATGGGTAAAAATGGTGCTGGAAAATCTACTATGCTTAGAATCTTAGGTGGTCTTGATATTCCTAATCGTGGAAAAGTTATAGTAGATAAAAGCATTTCATGGCCAGTTGGCTTTGCAGGTGGATTTCAAGGAAGCCTTAGTGCTAGAGATAATATAAAATTTATTGCTCGTGTTTATGGATATAAGGGCGAAGCATTAAAAGAAAAAATAGAATATGTAAAAGAATTTGCCGAGCTTGGAGATTATTTTGATGAACCAATTAGAAGCTATTCATCGGGTATGAGAAGTAGAATTTCCTTTGGTCTTAGTATGGCATTTGATTTTGACTACTATCTCATAGATGAAGCAGGTGCGGTTGGTGATCCATCTTTTAGAGCAAAAAGTCGTGCAACATATGAAGAAAAACTCTCAAAATCTAAAGTAATAATGGTTTCACATGATATTAACGAAATAAAAACTTGGTGTGATAAAATAGTTTTCTTAGAAAACGGAACAGCCACAATCTATGATGATGTGGAAGTTGGTATTAATAAATATAAAGAAAGTTGCTAATGAAAAAAAGAATTATAAAATTTATTACAAGCTTTAAGATAATTTTACTTTTAAGCTTAATTTCCCTAATTTACTTTGCTTTTTTAGCAAGCCCTAGATATGAAAGCACAGCAATATTAGGAGTAAAATCAACAAGCACTTCAACTGATACTTCAAGCCTAATTCCAATAATAGGACTTACAAGCTCATCTAAAGAAGATTTAATGTATCTTAAAGAATACATAAATTCATACGACATGCTAACAATTTTACAAAAAGATATTGATATTAAATCTATGTATGAAGGTAAAATTGATTATGAATTATTACTTAAAGACCTTGATATAAAAGAAGATTTTTTAAAATATTATCAAAGCAGAATAAAAATAGTTTATGATGATTTAACTGGACTTTTAAGCGTTAGTGTAAGTGCGTTTAATCCAGAAGATGCTAAAAAAATAGCGGATACTATTTTAAAAGAAAGCGAAAATTTCATAAACGAAATATCACACAAAATAGCAAGAGAACAAATGAATTTTGCCAAAGAAGAATTAGAAAAAGCTAACCTTGAATTAAGTAATATTCAAAAAGAAATAAATGAATTTCAGAATTCAAATTCTATGCTTGATCCAATAACTCAAGCAAAAACTCAATCAGCAATAAAAACTCAAATAGAAGAAAAAATAATAGCAAAAGAAGTAGAATTAGCTACGCTAAATAGCTATCTTAATGCAAATACTCCACAAGTTAAAGCTTTAAAATCAGAAATAAACGCACTAAAATCACAGCTAAAAAAAGAAAGTGATAAATTAACTTCAAAAGATAAAAACGATAAATTAAATTACTTAGCAATTGATTTTAGCAACCTTAGCTTTAAACTAAAATTTGCTGAAGATGCTTATAAATTAGCCTTAGCATCTTATGAAAAATCAAGGCTAGAAGCTAACAAGAAATTAAAACAAGTGATTATAATTTCATCTCCTATATTATCAGAAATTGCAGTATATCCTAATGTAATTTATGATGTATTTTCAGTGTTTTTTATATTAACACTAATTTTTGGAATTATTAAATTTACATATTCAATTGTTGAGGAGCATAGATATTAATGAAAAAAATATTTTCTATATTATTTACTAGTTTATATTTATTTGCAGTAGATGTTTCAAATCTTGCAGATACTAAAGAAACAAATGTAGAAGTTAAAGCCGAATCAAATACCTTTGGAGCTCATTTATTTTCAGGTAATTTTAAACAATTTAGCAAGCATATTTATAATCCTGATTATAAAATTGCAATAGGAGATGTTATAAATATCAAGCTTTGGGGAGCAGTAGAACTGCAACAAAAATCAAGCGTTGATTCTCAAGGAAATATTTTTATACCTCAAGTTGGAGTTATACATTTATTAGGTATTAGCAATAAAGACTTAGTAAATGTTATACAAAATAAAGTAAAACAAACTTACAAATCAAATGTTTATTCATACGCAGATATGGATACATATCAAAATATTTCAGTTTTTGTTACAGGAAATGTAAATAAGCCAGGACTTTACGAAGGACTTATCTCTGATTCTTTAATTCAATATATAGATAAAGCAAGCGGAATTAATCTTGAATATGGAAGCTTTAGAAATATTGAAATTTTAAGAAATAATAAACTAGTTAAAAAAATAGACTTATATGACTTCTTACTAAATGGAAAACTTGATTATTCTATGTTTAAAAATGGAGATGTAATCTTAGTTCATCAAATAAATGGCTATGTAAGTGTAAGCGGTGATGTTTTAAAGCCATATAGATTTGAACTTGGAGTTAATCTAAAAACCTTACAAGATTTAGCGGTATTAGCAAATGCTAAGCCTACTGCAACAAATGCTATTATTAAAAGCTATGATGAAAACAATAAACTTCTTATAAACGCTTACAAAAAAAGTGAATTTAATGAAGTTTTAGTAAAAAATGCTGATGAAGTTGAATTTAGACCTGATTATACAGCTGATAAAATCAATATCAAAATAGAAGGCGAGCATAATAGCTTACATTCATTAGTTCTTGATAAAGGCACTACATTACAACAAGCACTTGATCTTTTAAATATTAACGATTTATCTAATATAAAAGCAGTTCAAGTTTATAGAAAAAGTGTAGCAAGCTTACAAAAAAAGCTAATTGAAGCACAACTTAAAGAATTAGAAACTCTAGCTCTTACAACAACTTCAGCAACTTCTGAAGAAGCAAAAATTAGAGATAATTGGGCTACAAATATATTAAAATTTATTGAAAGAGCAAGAAATATTAAACCAAAAGGTCAAATAGTAATAGATGATGAGAAATTATATTCATCTATCGTACTTGAAAACGATGATATTATAAATATCCCAAGCAAAAATAATCTAGTAGTTATTCAAGGCGAAGTTGCCTTACCAGGTGCTTTTGTTCATCAAGAAAAACTTAAAATTAAAGATTATTTAAAAATGGCAGGAGATATAAACTCAAGAGCTGATAAAAAAAGAGTATTATTAATACATGCAAATGGTAAAGCTGATAAAATTAGCTTAAGCTCATTTAGCTCGGATAAAAATTCTAAAGTTTATGAAGGTGATTCGATATTAGTTTTACCTAAAGTTGAAACCTATAACCTACAAGTTACAAGCGTAATTAGTCAAATCTTGTATCAAATCGCAGTAGCAACAAAAGTTATTTTAGATATTTAATTTTACGAAAGGAAAAAATATGAAAAAATTATTTTTAATAATAGGTGCGCCAGGTAGTGGAAAAACTACTGATGCTAGTATTATCGCAAAAAATGAAAATTACACTCACTATTCAACAGGCGATTTATTAAGAGCTGAAGTTGCAAGTGGAAGTGAATTAGGTAAGCAAATTAATGAATTAATTTCAAAAGGAAATTTAGTTCCATTAAAAATAGTAGTAAATACAATTATGAGTGCCCTTAAAAAAGCTCCTAGTGATGTTATTTTAATCGATGGCTATCCTAGAAGTGTAGAACAAATGTATGCTTTAGATGAGCAATTAGCTAGCTCAAATGAAGTTAATTTAAGTGCAGTTATAGAAGTATATGTAAGCGAACAAGTAGCAAAAGATAGAGTTTTAGGTCGTGCAAGAGGTGCTGATGATAACGAAGAAGTATTCTATAATCGTATGAAAGTTTATACTGAGCCTTTAGCTGATATTTTAGATTTTTATAAAGCAAAAAATCTTCATATTCAAATAAATGGCGAAAGAACAATCGAAGAAATTGTTGCTGATATGAGCAAAGAAATCAAAAACAGAATTTAAGGAGTAAAAATGGATATTACAAAAATTAAAAGTGGAAATGCAGAGAAATTAAACGCAGTTATAGAGATTCCTTATGGATCAAATATTAAGTATGAACTAGATAAAGAGAGTGGAGCAATCATGGTTGATAGAGTTATGTATTCAGCTATGTTTTATCCAGCAAACTACGGATTTATTCCAAATACACTTGCAGCAGATGGCGATCCAGTTGATGTGCTAGTATTGAATGAATACCCAGTTCAAGCAGGAGCAGTGATTCCTTGCAGATTAATAGGTGTTTTAATTATGGAAGATGAAAGCGGTATGGATGAAAAACTGCTTGCAGTTCCTGTAAGTAAGATTGATCCAAGCTATGATAATATTAAATCTTTAGATGATTTAGCACCACACAAATTAGCAAAAATCAAAAACTTCTTTGAAACCTACAAAGCATTAGAAAAAGGTAAATGGGTAAAAGTTCAAGACTTTAAAGGCATAGAAGAAGCTACTAAAATACTTGAAGAATCAATCAAAAACTACAAATAATCTAAGCAGCTATTTAGCTGCTTTTAAAATTTAATTTCCTAATTCAAATTCCATTAATTTTATTTATAAAAAGCCTTATCTTTAATCTAAGTAAAATAAAATAATTAAAAACATATTATTTTTTTATATTGCAAATTCACATAAAGCTTTTACTATATCTTCGGCTTTTTGCTTTTCGCTAAAGTTTGCGTAAAAGCATTTTGTATTATTTTTTGATTGTGTTATTTTAATAAGTTCTTGTTTTTCTATATCGCTTATTGTTTTTATGCTAAATTCGTTTATATCTTCATCTTGTATTTTTTCGTGTAGATATAAAGCTATTTGCTTGTCAATTATGTTTATAAAAATCTTATCTTTGTTTAAATATCTTATAACAATCTCGTTTTCTATTAAGGTTATTTCTTTTGCTATTGCTTGAAAAATCATTTTTTATCCTTTTATTTATAATTTTTGCTTAAAATAAAAGCCCTTGCTCGTAACAAGGGCTAAAAGGCTCTTAAGCAAAAAGCCTTTTGATTGCTGAAAACATATGATTTTCTATGTTTTCGCTTGGTTTTAAAGATGAGATGTTTTCAATAAATATCTCATCGTTAAAAAGCACCATTAAATCCGTGCTAATTAGCTTTTCGGCTTTTAGCACTTGATGTAGGCTAAAATTGTTTTTAGCTTGATACTCGCAAATGTTTAACTTGTTTTGAGTAAAAAACCCTAAAAGTTTTTTAGCTACTTTTGAAGTAGCACCTTTACTAGCAAGTTCGTGTTTAATTTCTCTTGCTAGTCTTGTTTCTACGCTTAATTTAGTTCTATCTAAATAATTCATTTTATATCCTTTTATTTGTTTTGGTTTTTAGCTTTTTAAGGCAACTCGTTTTCTTTACCCGTTTTAAAATCTTTTTTTGTTTTTTTACGGCATTTGACAATCTCCTTTCTTTAATATATATTTGTTAATTAATCAAATTTTTATAAAAAATATTGATTTAAAAACAAATTGAACGAAATGTAACATAATAAACTTAATTTAAACTTAAAATATAGATAATTTATCAAAATATTTTAATTATTTTTGATTATTTGACAAATATATATAAAAATGCTACTATCTTCACAAATTTTCAAAAAAAGGAAAAAATATGACTCAAAAAGAATTTAACGATAGGCTTAAAAAAAATGGACTTAATTTAGATGATTTTGCAAGATTAATAGATACTCCTGTAGGTACGATTTACAATTGGAATAGAAAAGATAAAACTCCACCAAATTGGGTTGTTTCGTGGTTTGACAATTATGAAAAAGCAAAAAGTTATGAATATATAAAGAATAAAGTTTTTGAAATTGAAAAAATAGAATAATTCTAATTCCGAATTCAAATTCTTTAATTTTAATAATTTGAATTCGCCACCCCACTTAAAAAAATCGCATACCATACTAAAGTTAATAAACGATTAATTTTATAAAAAATTTAAATTTATTTTAAGGAAAAATTGGTAAAATATCGTTACCTTTAAGTTAAAAAGCTAATAGTTTTATGTTTGAAAAACTTAAAATTGGGTTTCACTTTGGAGGTGTAAAATGATAGAATACATTATTTTAATCGTTTTACTAATCGCTTTACTTAAAGCTTTAAAAAACTTCAAGTAAAGCACCTTTAAAAAATAACTCTTAGAAAATTATAAACTAGCACGGCTTAGCAAAAGCTTAAAGAGATTTAGTAAAACTCGCCGTGCAGTTTCACAACTTTCTAAAATTCTCTCAAAATTACGCTTAAAATCAAAAATCTTTACAAAAACATACTAAGATACTACTTTTATATTTAAAACGATTTTAGATAGCTTTTTGTTAATTTAAAAGCATATTTTATAAACTCGCCCCACTAGATTTTTTTAAACTTTTTAAAAATTCGCCGCCCCCCCCCACCGAAAGGAAAAAATTTTATTTTTTAGGTTTTTTATCTTTAAAAATAGATGTTTTCGCCGATTTTTGCTAGGTTTTTAGACAATTGTGTATGATTTTTTTAAAAATTCTAATTTTTCTAAAAATTATTTTTGCTCTACTAAGCACAATTTAAAACACTACGTTGTTTTTAATATTGCTAAATAAAATTTCATATTTAACAAAAAGAACTTGAATTTAGAATTTAATTATTACTTTGTGAATTAGCAAAAAATCTCATTGTAGCAATTTCATCTAATTCTAAAGCTTGTTTTTTTTCTAAAGCTTTTTTCTTTTGCTTTAATTCTTCTTCATACAAATATTTAATTTTTTCATAATCTAGCGAAGCTCTTTTGTAAAGATGATTATAATGGCTTATTTCTTTATCGCAAAGGTTTAATTTTTCTTTTAACTGACTTTGTTTTAGAAGATTAACTTGTATAAAATCATTTACTAAAACCATTTCATTTAAGGTTGTTGGTTCTTTTAATTTATTTATTTCGTTTTTTACAAGTTCTAATTCGTTTTCTACTGATTTTTTTCTAAGTTTTGCTTTATTTAAATCAAGCTCTGCATTTTGCAGAGCCTGTTTTTTGACATTTAAAATTTGCTTGAATTTCATAAAATGATAGTATCTTCACGCTCTGGAGAAGTTGAAATCATTTTAATTTTTACACCTACTAATTCTTCAATTTTAGCAATATATTTTTTTGCATTTGCAGGTAAATCATCATATCTTCTAATACCATAAATCTTACCAAACCCATCAACACTTTCATAAATAGGCTTTACATTTTCTAAATCAGCTGGAACATAATCAATAATTTCTCCATTATATTCGTAAGCTTTACAAATCTTAATGCTATCAAAATTCTCTAAAACATCTAACTTCATTAAAGCAAGTTCACTTAAGCCATTTAATCTAGCTGTGTATCTTACAGCCACTGCATCAAACCATCCGCAGCGTCTTTTTCTACCTGTGCTAACTCCAATTTCCTTGCCTATTTCACCAATTCTTTCGCCTTGCTCTGTTTTATCTTCTGTTGGAAATGGTCCATGCCCTACTCTTGTAGTATAAGCTTTCACAATCCCTATTGATTTACCAGCTTCATATGGACTAAGCCCTAAACCACTTAAAGCACCTGCTGCAATTGTAGTTGAGCTAGTTACATACGGATATGTTCCATGGTCAATATCTAATAAACTTCCTTGAGCACCTTCAAGCAATACTTTTTTATCTTCATCTAAAGCCTTCCAAATAAGTCTTGTAGTATCACAAATATATGGAGCTAACATTTCTTTATAACGCTTTAGGTTTGCTAAAAGCTCATTTGCATCAGGAGCACTAACTCCTAAAGCATCTAAATAAGGTTTATTCATTACAAAATCTTTTAATATTGCATTGCATAATTTCTCAGGCTCTAAAAGCTCGCATACTCTATGACCACTTCTTGAAATTTTATCAGCATAGCAAGGTCCAATTCCTTTACCTGTCGTTCCTATTGCATTATCACCTTTGAACTTTTCTTTTGCTATATCTATTTGTGCGTGATAATTTAAGTTAAGGTGAGCTCTATCACTAATAAATAATCTACCTTCTAAATTATCAAATTGTGCCATTTCTGTAATTAAAACTTCAGGATTTAAAACAACACCATTTCCTATAACATTCTTACAACGCTCATGTAAAATACCACTAGGTAATAAATGTAACGCATAGCGAACACCATCAACCCAAATAGTATGACCAGCATTGTGTCCACCTGCACTTCTACAAACAAAATCATAATTAGCACATAGCTTATCTACAACTTTACCTTTACCTTCGTCGCCCCATTGAATACCAACTAAAATATCAGCTTTACTCATAAATGTCTCCTATAAAAATATTATATCCGTTTTCGTATTTTTGCATAATTCTATCTCTATTCTTTTGCTTGATTAATTCTACTAATTCTCTCATATAATTTACTTTTATTTCTAATTCTTCATTAGTAATATTAATTTTATTCAAATTACTTAAAAACTTATCATAATTTAAATTATCAAAAGACTCATTATTATTTATTCTTCCACCAATAACTTTGTAATAATAATCGCAATATAAGCTATCAAGATTATTTATATTCTTGTCTTTACAAAATAATATAAAATTATCTAATTCTGCTAAATCATATTCTTTTTTAAAAATTAAACAATATATATTATCACCTGTTGAATTTTTTGTAACTACATAGCTTAATTTGCACGAATGAAGTATGTTATTAATATCTTTTAAATAAACAATATCTTTTAATGTGCTTGTTTTACCTTCTTGCATATTTCTTGCAATTTGCTCGTAATTTTTAGCTATCATATCACTTAAATATAGTTGATGATTTGTATTAGATAATCCAAGCAATGCTCTTAGTTCTTTATTGGCATTTAAGCATTTAAAGTCTTTATCAAATATACCTATAATTGAATTTGTTTGCTTGTATATATCGCTAAATGATATAGGCTCTCTTACTTCATCATCTAATAAATCTTGTCTTAATAATGCTAAATGAGCTATGATATTTAAAAATTTTGATTGTTTATTATCATAATTATAATCTTTTGAAATATTAAAACTTGCTTTAAATTCTGCATATCTTCCATTGTTTTGTCTTAAATATAATACTTGTTCAATCACTCTTGAATAATTTGAAAAACTATTATCTTTTAAGTTTTTAAGTTTTATTAAAAATTCTAAATAAGACTGATAGCTTCTTTCATGTAAAAGGTCTTTAAAATAAACAACACTAGATGCTGAATATCCTAAAATCCTATCTATATTCTTGCTACAGTTTCTAAATTTTAATTTTCCACCCTTTAAGGTAAAATTCATAGTAATAATAAAACTTTTTTCCAAAGCTTCATATTGAGATTTAATAACTTCGTAACTTTTACTAACCATATTAGTATCTAAAATCATCAAAATATCATAACAAAATCTCTCAGATCTCATTACGAAAGGATATATTTTAACTTCCTTAAAATCTTCTCCATTTACATAATGCTCTGTTTGTATATAAAAACCTTGATTTTTAATAGAGTTTTGCATATTGTTCGCAAAATTAATAGGATCAGTGGTTAAATCTTTTTGCTCTTTTTTACCTAGCATATATAAATTAAGCTTAGACATACTTGTAATTTTTTGATTGTAAAAATCTAATGCCGATTGATTTGCTTTAAAAATCTTTCCCGTAAAAGCGTCAATCATAAGCATAGGAATTGTACTTTTACTAAACATAGAACTTAAACGCTGTTCTAATTCTCTATATTCTTTTTTAATATCCTTATATTCTAATACTGAAAATGCAGTTTGTTTTTGCAAGTCAATTAAATCCGAACCTTCAATTAATTCAAAATTTTGAAACTCATCAATATCACTCGCACCTTGCAATTCATAACAATACTTAACTTGTTTAACCAAACCTTTTCTAATTAGCATAAAATCAAGATATGAATTCCAAAAATACATTACTAAAATAATAAGCAAAAACGCACTTATTATAAAATAATAATTCAAGTATTCAGATATAGAAATAAAACTTCTTACATTAAATCCACTATATTCTACTTCTTTTATAATATTTGAAAAGTTCCTATCTGTTTGATAAACACCTGATAAGTACCAGTAATAATTAAACTCATTTATATTTTCAAGTAAAGCTAATTTTGATACATCACTTGAATATAAAACATTTCCAAAAGAATCTACTAAAATATAATCCGTATTAAACTTATTTACACTTTTTAACAAATCAAATAATTCTAATTTTGCAACTAAAAATGTATATTTACTATTTTCTAATTTCTTAGCAAAATAAATGCTAGCTTTTTGGTCTTTTGTAACTATTAATTCACTTACATAAGTTGATTTATCAAATAATTTTTTTGAATTAATTTCAATAAACTTTTTAAGCGGATCATTTGAATCAATACTAACTTTATCAATAACTTCACCTGCATCATTTAAATAATAAAATGCCGAAAAAGTATTTAAATCAAGTTTTTTTAAACTTGGATTGATTTCAAGTGCTTTAGAATATAAATCAAGTCTTATTTGATGCTGTTTAATAGAGTTTTGAATACTATGTGAAATCAACTTATTGTTATCAGTTAATTTATCATTTATCGTTGTAAAATTGACATATAAACTAAAAAATAAAACTAAAACTAATAGAATAAAAGTAATAAAAAAATTCTTTCTTAATAACCAAATAATATTATTAAACTTAAGCACTTAAATCCTTCTTTGATAATTCATTTTTAAAATATCCCTTAAAATATAAGCTTATAATAAGTGATGGTAATAAAAATAAAGAACCGCATAATAATAAAATCATAACTAAAACAGTCAGTAAGCCAAAATAAATTGTAGGGGTAAAATTTGAACTCATCATCAAACAAAACCCTAAAACAATAGTGCAAGTAGTATAATATAAAGCCGAACCTATACTTTGATGGCTTGCAATTATTGCTTCATTTAAAGGCTTTCTTTTAATTTCTTCTTTAAATCTATGAACATAATGAATAATATCATCAACCCCTATTCCTATTGAAATAGCAGCTATTGTAATACTCATTAAATCAAGACTTAGCCCACTAAATGCAATTATCGCAAAAAGTAGTGAAATAGGAATTAAATTAGCAATTATTCCTATAATACTAAATCTTATATTTCTAAAAATTATTAAAAATAATGCAAATAAACTTAATATAACAAAATTAAGAGTATCTACTTGTGAACTAATCAAAGAACTTAGCATATTATTATAAAGAACCATTACTCCACTTACTTGAAGATTAATATTATCATCTTGAGTAAGTTTTGCTAGATTAATTTTTAAATCACTTAAGAATTTAGCTCTTTTTAGCGTTTTATCGCTATCAATCATTCTAATTCCTATTCTAAATTCTTTTGTTTTTTCATTGTAATATGGATAAATTATTTGAGCTTTTGTGCTTTCATCAAGGTTGTTTTGTAAGATATTTAATAAAAATCCATCTATATCTTTTCCTTGATTTATTGTCTTTGCAAAATCAAGTAAAGAATAAAGACTTAAAACACTTCCAACATATTCTTGCTCTTTTAAGAAATTATGAACTTTTTTTAATACTTCAACCTTTGAAGGAGTTAAATAATACTTATCGTTATCTTCTAAAAACTCAGCGAATTCATCTTCTTCTTTTTCATCTTCATCGTTAAATTTAATAATCACATCTAAAGGTAGAGTTCCACCTAATTTTTCATCAATTAATAAAAGACCTTTTTTAATGTCGCTACTATCTTTAAAATAATTTACGAAGCTATTTTCAGCACTTAACTTAGGTATAGAAATACTAGCAAAAATTATGATAATTAAGCATACAAAATAAACGATTTTTCTATGGTAAATCGCAGTTTTAGCACAAAATAATAAGATTTTTGGCTCTTTTGCAAAATATACATTTTTAAAATCTTTTTTTGCTAACAATAAATAAGGTAAAAACAAGTAGCATAAAAACAAGCTTATACTTATTCCTATACTCATCATAACACCTAGCTCGCTAATTGGCTTAATCCCTGAAAATACAAGGCTTAAAAATCCAACAACGGTTGTTAAAATTGCAAAAAAACTAGGCTTTGCTTTAGCTAATAAAGTATGTCTTACATTGGTAGTTCTATCATTATATTTATTGTAATTTAAAAGCTCTGAAAAGTGCGATAATAAATGCACAATTACTGAAATAGTTATTATTAAAACTAAAGCCACATAATTACTTGAAATAACCGTAATGTTATACCCTATTAAGGCTAAAATTCCCGTTGTGCTAAATAAAGATATCAAACATATAAACATACATATAAAAACAAAATAAAAACTTCTAAAAAATATAAAAATAGCCAATGATAATAATACAAAAAGCCCTATTCCATATACATATAAATCTGATTTAACATAAGCTATCATATCGCTTGCTATTACGCTCATTCCACCTAAAATTAAATCATTTTCATTCGCAAAATCTTTAAGAGTTTTTATAAGCTCATCAGGGTTATTAGCAAATATTAAAAAATCAGCTACTAAAAAATCTTTACTTACTAAATTACCTAAATAAAATTCGTTTTTGCTAATTTCTTCTTTTGCTTTAACTAAGTTTGCTCCATCATTTATGCTTTTTTCATCGCTTAAAAATAAAGGTGCATTTAATATACTAAGGGTTGATTTTATACCTTTAATTTTAAGTAGTTTTTTTTCTATTTCTTGCAGTTTTGCTATGTCGTTAAAAACATCTTTGTCGCTTTTATATGCTAATACTAAAAAATCTTGAGAACCAAAAGTCTTAATACTTTCATTAAATAACTTTAAATCTTTATCGTCTTCTAAAAAAAAGCTTGTAGATTTTGCTTCTACTTGAATTTTTGTTGAATAATATGATAACCCTAAGCATATAGCAAGAGTTATCATAAAAATAATTTTTGAATATTTTATAAGAAAGGATATTACTTTATTCATTTAAGTTTTTCAAATAAAGCATTAATTCCGCTCTGTTTTATAATATCTAAAAACTGAGCTCTATAACTTGTAATTAAACTAGTATTAAGTATATCAATATCGTATAATTTGCACTCATTTGCAACTTTTCTAAACTTAAATACCATTTCTTTTGTTTGTTCTTCGTAATCTACTTTCATATTAGCTTGGCATTTCTTATCATCAATATTTGTGCTAACTAATTCTAAGCTACTGCCTTTTACTAAATCAATCTTACTTGAAAAATCCTTTTTTAATCTCTCAATAAAAATAACCTTAAATTCTGCTAATTTTTCAGCACTTAATTCGTTAGCATATTTTGATAAAACTAATTTTGTCATTAAATCTATATCTAAATTATCCTTTAATAACTCAAATAAATCTTGACTTTTATTTGCACTTTCGCTTTTAAAAATACCTTGGATTTTACCAACATCTACTGCGATATCTTCTTTAAAAGTATCTAATTTATAAGCATATAAACTAGCAATACTTAAAGCTACAATTAGTAATTTTTTCATTCTAATTCCTTCCTATTTTTCTCGTAAAAATCTCTTATTGTTATATAAGGATTTACGCTTTTATAAGCTTCATTAATCAACAAATAATTATTACTTGTTTTATCAACAAGTCCTAAAGTTGAAACGCTAATACTAGCATTATTAGTTAAATAAAGACTAGGCTTTAGTGCATAATCAAATGGTAAAACAAAAGCGTCTCTTACATTTGATGGTCCTAAGAATGGCAATACAATATGCTCTCCAGCAGGCACTCCCCATCTAGCAAGCATTAGGCCAAAATCACTTTCTTTTTCATATTTATAAGGTCTTAAAATTCCACCAAAACCTAAAATTGTATTTCCTAAAAAAGTTCCTAATTCAGCAGTTCCTGCTTTAAATTCCCCACTAAAATATAAACTAATAAATCTTAAAGGCGCTCCTAAATTATGAAAAAAATTATTAACACCTTTTTTTACAATAGGTGGAGTTATAGCATTATAAATATTACTAAGTGGTCTTAAGCTCATATTATAAACAGCGTAATTAAAATCTGTCATAAAGCGATTGTATGAGTAAAATTTATCAACTCTTTCATTTTGTTCAAATTCAGCCTCAAAATCATCAAAATCATTAGCGTTTAAAGAAACAAACACTAAAAATATAAGAAATATTTTTTTAACCATAATTACTCGCTATTTAGTATTTTTGGCAAATAATAACAAAAAACAATTAAGAAAAAAATATGAAAATTAATCTAGAAATCGAATTTATTTTAAATGAAAATATCAAAATTACAAAAAAACATATTATGCTTTTAAAACAAATTGAAATTGATAAAAGCATAAGCAAGGCAGCCAAAAATATTGGAATTTCATACAAAAATGCTTGGGATAGCCTAGATGAAATAAATAAAGCTTCTAAAATGCCTTTATTTTTAAATAATTCAAGAAAACAAGGCTCAGTTTTAAGCGAATTTGCCAAAGAAATACTAAATAAATATGATGAATTTTGCATTTTCAAAAATAAATTAAATGATGATTTCAATCTCAAAACTTCAGCTCAAAACAAATTAAAAGCACAAATAAAAGAAATCAAAAATAATAAAAATTATATAAATCTAGTATGCCAAATAGAACAAGATTTAATCAATGTAAATATTTCAATAAACGCTCTTAAGGATTTGGATTTAAAAGTATTTGATGAAATATATTTAATTTTTAAAATTAATTTTATAGAGCTTGAGCAAGACGGCGAAAATGGATTTTATGCAATAATAAAAGAAATAAATGAAGTTGATGATTTTGTATATTTTACTCTAGAATTTAATAAACAATATCTAAAAGCCTTAGCACATAAGAAAAAACTAAACAAAACTTATTTTGTAAATGACAAAATCCTATTTCAAATTCCAGCAAAAAAAATAATAGTATCCTTATAAATGTTACTATATGTAACAAATATATAAAGTAAAATTAAAAAATGTTACATTTTAGATAAGTTTTAATTTTATTTTGTTAAAAAATAACACAAAATTAAATTTTAAGGATGATTATGCTTGATACAACGCTAATTTTATTAGCTGCTGGAAATTCTACTAGATTTGGCTTAGCTTGTAAAAAACAAAATCTTTATATAAACAAAGAACCTTTATGGCTTTACCTTGCAAGAACTTATGAAAAATTAGCAAATTTTTCAAAAATTATAATAGTTTGTGATGAAGTTAAATTTTATGAATTAAAAGAGCCAAAATATACCTATGTAAGAGGCGGTAAAGAAAGATTTGAAAGCATTGAAAATGCCTTAGAATTAGTAAAAAGCGAATATGTATTAATTACAGATGTTGCAAGAGCTTATGTTAGTAAAAAAGTTTTAAGTGAGTTGTTTTTACACGCAAAAGATTATGATAATCTATTTCCTGCAATTAAAGTTGTTGATACTATTTATAACGAAGAAAAGCAATGCTATTTAAATAGAAATGAATTGAAATTAGTTCAAACCCCACAAATTAGCAAAACAAAAGCTTTAAAAATTGCTAATTTAAAAAACTTCACAGATGAAAGCTCAGCAATACTAGCGAATAATGGCAAAATTAAATGTGTTTTAGGTGATGAATTAAGCTTTAAATTAACTAATAAAAGTGATTTAAAAAAATTAAAATTACTAAATCTAGCAAGTGCTAGTAAAGAAACTTTCGTAGGATTTGGATATGATGTACATGAGTTTTGCCATTCAAATGTAGGTCATAAGCTAAACGATGATAATAAAAATAATGAATTAATCTTAGCAGGAGTAAAAATTAGCGATGATTTTGCTCTTAAAGCACATTCAGATGGAGATATTGTAGCTCACGCATTAACTGATGCAATATTAGGCGCATGTGGTTTAGGAGATATAGGAGAAGCTTTTAGTCCCGATGATGATACTTATCACAATGCTAATTCTATGCAATTACTAAAAATAGCTTATGAAAAATGCAAAGCTTATGGTTATGAATTAATTAATGCAGATATTACAATTTGTGCTGAAAAGCCAAAGCTTTTAAAATACAAACAAGAAATGTTAAGGAATTTGAATTCGGAATTAGGCATTACAAATATTAATATAAAAGCAACAACCACTGAAAGACTAGGATTTGTAGGACGATGCGAAGGAATTAGTGTAAGTGCAGTTGTGAATATGAAACTATTTGATTGGAGCGAATATGAAGATATTAATAGTTGAAAATGAAATTTATTTAGCTCAAAGCATTGCTTTAAAGCTTAATGATGCAGGTTATGTTTGCGAAGTTGCAAATGAATTTAAAGATATAAAAAATAAATATTATGATGTTATTTTACTATCTACAAATATAGAAAATTTTATAAAAGTTATTCAAAACCACAAAAATAGCGTAATTTTACTGCTAGTTTCTTATGTTAGTAGTGATACTGTTAGTATGCCTATTGAAGCAGGGGCTTATGATTATATTCAAAAGCCTTTTATGATAGAAGAATTAATTAGAAAAATTAATTATTTTTATAATTACAATAAGTTAAAATCACAAAATATAGCTTTGAGTGGATATATAAAATCAATAATTGATTCAAAAATACACGCAGCTAAAAAAATGGTTTTTCCAACCCTAATTAAAACAAATAAACAAATATTAGCAGATAGCTATGTATTTAACTATGCTTTTTCACATAATATAAATATTCATTTTACTGATTTAAGCAGTTCTTTTAATCTTAATAATTTATTAGTAGGCGATAGAGATATTAGATATTTTACTAATTTTCAAGTATTAAAAGGCTCAAAATTAGAGCAAATCTTAAAGCTTAGCAAGGGTCAAAATTTTATATTCCATACAAACGGAAATGCAGATATTGAAGGCTTTAATATAATTGAGCTAGAAGATAATGAAAACACCTTAGCTTTAGGTGAGATTTTAACGGTTGATGATTATATCAAAAACGTGATTTTAAACTGGCAAAAAAGCTACTCAGATACAGAACTTAGCAAAAAAATAGGAATTAGCAGAAAATCACTTTGGGAAAAAAGGAGAAAATATGGAATTAATAAAAAATAAAATAAAAGAAATAAATATAAGCGAAAAAGAACTAAGTATATTAAGCTTAATTGAGATTAATTCCTTTAATACAAACGGGTTTTTGCCAAATAAAGAAGAAGTATTTAAAGCCTTTAATACAAACACAATAAGCGAAAATATCTCAACCTGTACCCTAGCCTTTTCTCCTAGTTTTGAGCTAAACTCAAATCTAAATAATTGCGTATTTGATAAAGAAGTTTCACTTAAATTAAACGATAAAATAGTAGGTAAAATTACCAAAACTTGCACCTTTGAAAACGATAAGGCTTATACAAGTATTTTTAATGCTAACACTTGTAAGCTAAGTAAGGAATTAAACCCTTGTTTATCAGGTAAAATTGAAATATTTGATAATGAATTTAAAAAAGTAAAACTTGCATTAAATAAAAAAATAGCAAAAGATAATGCCAAAAAAATCACAGCATTATTACTTAACGCTGATCCGATTACAAGAGCTCATGAAAGAATGCTAAGATGGACTATCGATAAAGCTGATTTAGTAATTATTTTTGTCGTTGAAGGATATGATTCAAATTCTTTAAATTATGAAGCCAAAAGAGAATGCTTTGAGTATTACGCCAAAAATTTCTTGCCACTTGAAAGAATTTTTCCAGTTTATTTAAAAAATATTGATTTATTTAGCCCTTATCTTGACCCAAATTACGAATGTTTATTAGCTAGTTCATTTGGTGCAAATAAGCTTGTAATAGGACAAAATCATCAAGGTTTAGGCTTATTTTATGATAATAATTTAGCTCACACAGCAATTGATGAACTTTCTCGCAAAAGTGGGCTTGAATTAATTGTCTTACCTGAGTTTGTATTCTGCAATAAATGTAATGTTATGGTAAGCACAAAATCTTGCCCACATGGAGCACATCATCACATAAAATACCGCTCTTCAATGATTAGAGAAATGCTTCATTCAGGACTTATTCCGCCAACCGTTTTAGTAAGAAAAGAAATATCAGCTAAATTATTAGCACATTTACATCCTAATAGGTTTAAAAATGTTCAAATGATTTATGATGGATTGTTTCCAAGCAATGGTATTATTGAAAAACGAAGTGATGAAGACCTTTATAAAGAGCTAATTACTTTATATCAAACAAGTTATATGATTTAAGGAGTATTTATGAATAATTTTAATAGTTTTTGCGAAAGCGTTCAAAATGAAAAAGATTTTTTCAAACCACTTGCATTTGCAGTAGGTGTTGGATATTTTTCACAGCTAAATAAAGAGCTAATTTATATAGATTTTGCAAATGTTAATTATCTACAAAATTACGGAACTTTTAGTGTGTTTTTTAAAGAATTAAACCTTGCAAAATACAAAGATGAAAGCGAATTTGTTTTAGAACTTACAAAAGATAATTTAGAAAAAATATTAAAGCATTTTGAATGTTTTAATAATGATGGTAAAAAACACGAAAATATAATAACTCTAAAAGCAGCTTTAGAAAATATAGATCAAGAAAGATTTTTCTTAGTAGCTATAAATAAAGACGAAGCTCCTAAAAGTATGCCAAGTGTATATTTAAAATTGCATTTATTATCAAGACAATTCGTTAAACCTAGAGAGCTTAATTTAAATGGAGCGTTTGGCTTGCTTAAAAATCTTGCATGGAGTGGAAATATTCCTTATGATTTAGAATATTTAAGAGAAAATGAAGCAAAATTAAAATTTAGTAAAACCTATCCTATCATAGATTTTGTAGATAAATTCCCAAGATTTTTACAAAGTATAATTCCAGCAGATAATACAAGAATACTTGATACTTCAAAAGTAAGATTAGGAGCACATCTTGCAAATGGAACTACAATTATGCCAGGTGCAAGTTATGTGAATTTTAATGCTGGAACTCTAGGTTCAGTTATGTGCGAAGGAAGAATTTCAAGCTCAGCAATAGTTGGAGCAGGAAGTGATGTTGGTGGTGGTGCAAGTATTTTAGGAGTATTAAGTGGCACAGATGGAACTCCTATTAGCGTTGGTAAAAGCTGCTTATTAGGTGCAAATAGTGTTACAGGAATTGTTTTAGGTGATGATTGTGTAATAGATGCAGGAATTGCGATATTAGCAGGTAGTAAAGTTGAATTATTATTATGTGATAATCTTAAGAATGCAAATCCTAATTTTGATTTTTCAAAAAATATTTATAAAGCAAAAGAACTATCAGGTCTAAATGCTTTACACTTTAGATTAAACTCAACAAATGGAAAACTTCAAGTAGGATTTAACAAAAAAGCTATAAAGCTAAACAAAGACCTACATTAAAAGTAGTTTTGCCAATAAAACTATCAAAAAACATAAAACCAAAGCTATTAAATGAGAGTGTTTTACCAAAAAATGCTCTCTATTATTTTTAAACTTTACATAATAAATACTAAGAATAGTTATTAAGAACATAAAAATAATTAAAGATATTTTAAGTATAAAAGCAATCTTATTTACGAATTCAAATTCTTTAAAAGCTAAGATAATTCCGCTTACAATAAGTATTAAAAAGCTTATAGCATAAATAATTCCTGAGCTTTTAAAATAAGCTTTTTTAATCTCTATATTATTTTTAATATTACTTAAAAAAATTGCATCAAAAAACACATATCCAACAAAAATAATAGCTGTAAATAAATGAGAAAAAATCACTATAAAATCAAACATAAAACTCCTTTTTTTAAAAAAATATTATATTATTTACTCTATAAAAATCTTAATTAAGGATAAGTTATGAAAGCAGTTGTTATAGGTTTAGGTCTTATAGGTGGCTCACTAGCACTAAATTTAATGAAAAATAAATTTATAAGTGGAGTTTATGGCATTGATTTAAACAAAGAGCATGAAAAAGAAGCCTTAAGACTTAATTTAGTTCATGAAATAATTGAGTTTAAAGATATTAAGACTTGTGATTTAATCTTTTTATGTGTTCCTGTTGGTGCGATTATTGAAATAATAAAGCAATTAAAAGATATTCCTAAAACAACTACTATTATTGAATTTGGAAGCACAAAAGAAAGCATACAAAACGCAATTAATGATGAATTAAAAGAGCAGTTTATCCTAGCTCATCCTATGGCAGGAACTGAACATAATGGCCCAAGTGCTGCTAAAATTGATTTATTTAAAAACGCAGTTTGTGTTCTATGCAATACCGAGCATACAAGCGTATTTCATCAACATAGAACCATAGAATTATTAAGTAATATCGGAATGAAAATTACTTTTATGAATGCAAGTGCGCATGATCATCATAGTGCAATCATCTCTCATCTTCCACATGTTATAAGCTTTTCTTTAGCAAATTATGTGCTTGATTGTGAAGATAAGAAAAACATTTTACACCTAGCAGGTGGTTCATTTGCTGATATGAGTAGGATTGCAAAAAGTAGCCCAGCAATGTGGGAAAGTGTATTTAAAGAAAATAAAGCAAATGTTTTAAATGCTTTAGATGGATTTATAAGTGAGCTAAATGAATTTAAAGAAATGATGAATAATAATGATTTTGAAAAATTAAATGAATGGCTTAAGAATGCAAATAAATTAAAAGAAATTTTATAAAATTATTTATATATTAAAACATTAAATTAATTAAAAATAGAAAAATAAACAATTTTCCTTAAACGCTAATTTGCCTTTATACTAGGCAAATTAAAATTTCTTATGCATTAAATATTATGAAAATCTTTAATTGTAATATTAATGTATTTTTTTAAAAGGAGAGATTTTATGAAACTTACAAACAAAATTCCAGCATTAATTGCTATACCACTTGTAATTTGCTTTGTAATTTTGTGTTTTGTGAATTATTCTAGTTCAAGGAATGATTCTTTAGCTTACACGAACAAAGCAAAAGAAAATGGCTTAAATGCCGCAATGCTTTATGTTGATTCATACTTTAATACAAGAATGAATTTTATTGACAAATTAGCACCTAATTTAGCTAATAAGATTAGCGAAAATAATTCTGATGAAAATATTTACGATTTGCTTAAAAGCAATCTAGGTATTTCGGGATTTTCAGCTTTATTTATAGGACTTGAAGAAAATGGTAAGTTTTATTACATAAGCCTTAATGATGAGCCTTATATAGTAAAAACCCAAGATGCTAGAGGCCGTGGTTGGTATAAAGACGCTATTAGAGAAAAGAAAGTGTATTTAGGTAGCGAAGTATATCCTGATGAAAGATTAAAAGAAAAAGTTGTAACAATATCAGCACCAATTACAAAAAACGGAAAAGTAATAGGAGTAATTGGTGGAGATATGGCATTTAAAGAACTTAAAAACAATGTTTTAACACTACATTTTTCTGATACAAATACAATTTTTGCTTATAACAAAAATCTTGAGTTTGTAATGCATCCAAATGAAGAATTAGAGCTTAAAAAAGATGACGTTATAAGAATTATTGATGGAAAATTAAAGGATAATAAATCAGTAGTTTATAGTTTTAAAGGTGACGAAAAGGCTGCAGTTTGCACCGATTCAAAAACAATAGGCTGGAAGTTTTGTAGCACAAACCTAACAAGCGATTTAAACACCACTCTTAATTCACTTTTAATGCAAAATATAACTTTATTTTTCGCAACTTTAGTGATTATTTTACTATTCTTGTTCTTCCTAATCAAACACTCTCTACGCCCACTAGACATAATCCAACAAGGTCTTAAAGAAGTATTTAGTTTAGTAAATCACGAAACCAAACACGCAAGTAAAATAAACCTAAACTCTAAAGACGAATTCGGAGCAATGGCAAGAGCTATTAATGATAATATAGAAAGAACAATCTCTTCTTTAGATAAAGACACCCAAGCAGTAGAACAAAGCGTTCAAACAGCAGCTGCAATTGAAAGCGGTGATTTAAAAGCAAGAATTACTCTAAATCCTGCAAACCCACAATTAATTGAACTAAAGAATGTATTAAATAAAATGCTTGATACTTTAGAAGATAAAGTAGGAGCTAATACAAACTCAATTGAAAAAATCTTTGATGAATATAGTCAGAATGACTTTAGAAACGAAATAAAGAATGCTAGAGGTAAGGTTGAACTTGCTACTAATATGCTAGGTAAGCAAATAAGAGATATGTTAAAAACAAACCTTGAAACTGCAAGAAACCTACAAGAAAAATCAAAAATACTAAAAACAAGTGTTATTGATATAAACGAAGGTGCAAGAAAGCAAGCAGCAAGCTTACAAGAAAGTGCAGCAGCAGTAGAAGAAATGAGTGCATCTATGCATGCAGTAAATCAAAAATCAAACGAAGTGATTAAGAATGGAGAAGACATTAAAAATGTAATCACTATGATAAGAGACATTGCTGAGCAAATTAATCTACTTGCACTAAATGCTGCAATAGAAGCTGCAAGAGCAGGAGAGCACGGACGTGGCTTTGCAGTAGTTGCTGATGAAGTAAGAAAACTAGCTGAAAGTACTCAAAAATCTTTAACAGAAATAGAAGCTAGTGTTAATGTATTAACTCAAGGAATAAATGATATGAGCGAAAGCATTAAAGAACAAACTCAAGCTATTACTCAAATAAACGAAGCAATAAGCAGTATAGATGAATTAACACGTGCTAATGTTGTTGTAGCTGATAATACTAATAAGATATCAGATGAAGTAGATTCTATGGCAAGCAGTGCAGTTGAATCTGTAATGAAGAATAAGTTTTAATAAACACTACATTAAAAAGCTAAAAGAAACTTCTTAAGTGAAGTTTCTTTTATTTAATATAAACTACTTAGATTTAAATCATAATTACTTTTTAAATTATCAAAGCAAATTCTTAATTTAAATTCTTAGTTTGTAATTCTTAATTTAAATTCTTTAAAAGCTTAAGTAAAATTTATTAATAATCATTATAAATTTGGAACTCAATCCAACCAAAACATCCAAGCACACAAACTAAACAATAAAAAGTGAAGTATTAGAGTTGGAAAAAATATAAAAGAATAAAAGGAAAATATTCTGAGCTTATATTTATTTGTTAAAACAAAAAAGAATTACAAAATAGAAATTTGCTTGATTGTTTTATTTAGAATTTTTAGAAATTAAGTTTTGGCAAAAGTCTTGAAATACTTTTAAATCTTCATCATTTAAATCATCTTTATTGATTTTAAATTTTAAATATTTTGTAGTAATTATTAGATTTTTTAAATCAAATGATTTTATAGATTTGATTTTAAAAAGCCAAAATCCGCATTCAAATTCTAAAAAATCATCATAAAAATTAAGCCTAATAATATTAAATTTTAGCTCAAAAATTAACGTAATTATAAGATTTAAGATAGTTAAAAAATACATTATTATAATTTCATCGCTGTATTTAAAAGCTGCAATTATAAAAACAAACCACATTAATAAAATCAAAAAATATTTATTAAAAGTCTTTAGCCTTATACTATGTCTTATCTGTGGTAATTCATAATTATTAGGGTATTTTCCTTTGATATTTAGCATATAAAAAATACTTGTAAAAAATATAAAAAATGCGAAAACATACTTTAAATTCTCATAATCATCTCTTACGCTGTATCGCTCATAAATATAGCCATTTGATTCTAATTGCCTAATTTCTGGATAAAATACACTAGGAACATAATGAATAATTACTTTTTGCCCTATGAGATTTTTTGCATAGCTTTTATCTTCTCTTACTATGAAGGTCTTATGATTTTTATTATCATCAATCATTTTATAATGCCATATAATGTAGGTTCTTTTTCTAAAGATTCTAAATATTCTCTCATGAACTATCTTCTCTACATCATACAATACACCTTCAGCCTTTTTAAGCTCATCAATGCTTTTTGTATGATCGCTTATATATTCTAAGCTATAAAAAATCGTTATAAAAAAAGTTATAAAAACAAAAAATGCTGAGATTAATTGAAATAAAAATAATAAAAAATTACCTTTTTTATCATAACAAAGTCTAAAAATAAATATCAAATATAAGTGTTTAAAAAATGCTTTCATTACTCAAAAGGAAGCTAAGCTTCCTTAAAATTATAAATATTTTTTGATACTTTCAACCCAAGCATTAATTCTTGCTTCGTTTTTATCACCATCAGCTTTATCAAGGCAAAGTCCTCTTAAAGCGTTTCCATGCTGAAGTCTTGAGAAAGTGTATTTATAATCACTTGAACAAACTTCACCTATAAATCTTACTCCACTAAACGCTAATTTATCATAAAAATCAGCTACACCCGAACAAAAACTATCAGGATGTCTTTCTTGTCCGCCAACACCTACAATAGCTACATTTTTATCACTAAAATCAATAGTATTTAATAATTTTACCTTGCTTCCCCAATCTTCTGCAAGTGCTCCAAAGAAATAGCTTGAGCTCATTAAAACTAAAGTTTTATATTCTGCTAATGCGTTTATTTCAACATCTTTAATATTTATAACATCAGCACCGATTTTTGCTGCGATTTGCTCTGCGAAAGCTTTTGTTGTGCCGCCTTTTGTAGCGTAAAAAATACCAACTTTTTTCATCATTTCTCCTTGTAATTAAATTGTGTTTTTATTCTAGCCTAAAGAAGATAATCTTTGTGTTAAATTAGTCTTGGAATTTGAAATAGGAATTTCCTATTTCAAATTCTTTAAAAAAATTAATAAAATCCTAGTATTTTCCACCATACTAAGCCAACGCAAATCATTACTACAATATCAACAACGCTTACTATAAATCCTACTATCCACCATCTATTAAGACTTACATAACCACTTCCAAAAACCACTGGTGCAGTTCCTGTCGCATAATGAGTTAGTGCCATCATAATATTTCCTGCGGCTGCTAGCATAAAAGCATATAGCATAGGCGGTGCTCCTAAATCAAGCCCCGTTTTATAAAACACTAAAAACATCGCTGAAATATGAGCCGTTGTGCTAGCAAAAAAGTAATGAGAATATAAAAATGCTAAGGTAAAAAATATCATAATAAAAGTAGTGCTAAGTCCTAAAGATGAAGCTGCTAATTTTAATTCTTGACCTAAAAACGCAGCTAAGCCTAATTTATCAAGCATAGTTGCAAGCATAATTAAAGCAGCAAACCATACTAAAGTATCCCATGCAGTTTTTTCTGCTAATAATTCATCATATTTTAAAACCCCAGTTAAAAGTGCAATCGCAAGTCCTAGGGCAGCAACACTAGCAGGATCAAAACTTAAAGCCTTTGAATACTCGCTAAAGCCAAACCAATTAGCAAAATTACTAGGCATTCCAGCCCATAAAAATAAGCATAATCCAAAAATACTAAGCATGATTTTTTCATCTAAACTAAACTTACCCATAGCTGCTAATTCTTTTTTAGCAAGTTCTCTTGCATCAGGTGTTTGTTTTAGCTCAGGCGGACTTAAAAAATATATCACTAAAGGCATTAGTAATATTGCACACATACCAGGAACAAACATTCCTAAAGCCCACTGCCCCCATGTAATGCTAATGTTTGCGTTTGTTGCATCTGAGATTAATTTTACTACAAGTGGATTTGGTGCAGTTGCAGTGATAAACATAGCAGATGTAATTGGATTTGATTGATAATTTACAAGGCTAAGATATGTTCCTGCTTTATTTTGTGTAGGACTATTTGGCTCTGAACCTAAAGCTTTAGCAATCGATTGAACGATAGGATTAATAATACCACCACCCCTTGCTGTATTTGATGGAGTAATAGGAGCTAAGAATACTTCGCTTAAAGCAATTGAATATCCTATGCCTAAAGTTTTTTTACCAAATATACTTAAAAAATAAAACGCTAATCTTCTTCCAAGACCAGTTTTAATAATACCACGAGCAAGCATAATTGATATAACTATAAGCCAAATTAAGCTATTTGAAAACGCACTTAAAGCATCTTTAATAGCAGCTTTGCTTCTTGCAGCACCACTAATATCAGCACCCACACTAATTGTGCTGATTGCAACAAATGCAATAGCTATTAAGCTAACTGCACCAAGTGGCATAACCTTTAAGATAATACATAAAATCGTAGCTATAAAGCAACCTAAATAAATCCATGCAAGTCTAGCATCACTTAAACTTAAACTAAATATTTTTTCACTTGAAAAATCAGGATGAGCTTTTAATAAAGCTGCTTGTTTTATAGAAACTAAACTTTCAGGAACCGGAATAAAAACAAAAGAAAGAGCTATTAATATACATAAAATAGCTAATGGAATTTTGTCCTTTGACATAAGTTTTCCTTAAAAAGCCCCATTTAAGGGGCGAAATTAAATTATTCTCCTAAAGCTTCTTTAGCGTATTTAATACCTAAATCATAAGCTTTAGCATTTGCATCACGAGTTTTTGCTGGAACGTGGCTTAACATTACTTCTTTTACAGCTTCAATATCCATACATTTACTCATATAAACAGCAATTGCAAGCGCTACAACTGATTGAGTTGCAACATTTCCAACTTCATCTTTTGCTATTGTAATAATAGGAATTTCAATTATTTTAAATTTTTTCCTATCTTCTTCGCTAGGTTTTACAAGGTTTGGTTCAACTACTATAATACCACCTTCGCAAACGCCATCTTTAAACCCTGCATAGCCTTTTTGAGCAGTTGAAAGCATAAAAGAAATTTCTCCTTCTACTGCATAAGGAAATAATATTTCATTATCATCTAAAATAATATCAACCTTAGTTGGACCACCACGAACTTGAGAAGTATAGGTGCTTGCTTTTATAGCATAACCACCATTTTTATTGCTTCCGCCCTTTTCCATCCAAGCAGCTGCTAAAATTTCTCCTGCGGTAATTACACCTTGTCCGCCTTCTCCACCAAATCTTAGTTGGAATTTCATTTAGCACCTCCTAAAGCATTTAAATCTACCATTCTATTTGCTTGTGCTGCACGGCGAACTTCTTCATAAGCTTTGCAATACTCAGGCTTAGTTTTATTCTCATATAAAATTCCTGTTGGGAATTTATTCACCCTTTCTTCTTCGCTTAATTTATCAAATTTTGATTTTTCTACTGAGCGATTACTAATCCAATCAAGCATTTGAACAGCTTCGCCCATTTTATTTTTACGACCTAGGTTAATATGGCAGTTACTAAAGCAATCAATAAAACTATAACCTTCATGGCTCATTGCTTTATAAATCATATTCTCAAGCTTATTTGCTTCAATTACATTACCACGAGCAATAAAGCTAGCACCTGCAGCTTTTACAAGCTCACAAGCATCAAAACTTGGGTCAATATTACCAAATTGAGCAGTAACCGTATAAAATCCTTGCGGAGTCATTGGGCTTGTTTGAGAGTTTGTAAGTCCATAAATAAAGTTATTAATCATAATATGAGTTAAATCTATATTTCTTCTTGCTGCATGGATTAAATGATTACCACCGATTGCAGTTGTATCGCCATCTCCTGTTACAACGATTACATGTTTTGTAGGATTTGCTAGTTTTATACCAGTTGCATAAGCTAATGCACGACCATGAGTAGTATGAACTGTATTGCAATTTACATAAGAGCTCATTCTACCACTACAGCCAATTCCACTAACCATACAAACATCGTTCATATCCCAGCCCATTTTAGCAATAGCTTTAATAATACATTTTAAAACAACACCATCACCACAGCCCCAGCACCACTGAGTAGGCATTTTATCTACTCTTAGATATTCATCATAATTAAATGACATTAGAAACTCTCCTTTACTTTTGCTTCAATTTCACTTGGAGTAATAGGACGACCATTAGCTCTATGTAAGCTAGCAAAATCATCTCTTTTACTTGCTCTTTGAATTTCTTCTAAATATTGTCCCATATTTAGCTCTGTTACTAAAATCTTTTTAAATCTTGAACAAACTTCAGCTAATTTTTTCTCATGCACTGGATATAAAGTAATAGGTCTAAATAAACCAACCTTATAGCCTTGTGCTCTAAGTCTAGTAATTGCTTCTTTTGCTGCACGAGATACACTACCATAAGCAATAATGCAAATATCTGCATCATCTAGCATAAATTCTTCAAATAATGCAATTTCATCAACTTTATTTTTTACCTTACCTATAAGTCTTTTCATATTGTAATCAACTATTTTTCCATCTTCTGTTGGAAAGCCTATGTCTCCATGATGAAGTCCTGTTACATGGTAGCGATAGCCTTTAAAAAATGGATTTAAAGTAGCTGGTTCGTTCATTTCTGCTTTATATGGCTTATATTCTTTAGGATCACCTGTAAATTCACGGCGTGGTTCTATTTTTAAATCTTTTATTTCAGGTAAAATTGCCTTACCATTCATATGTCCAACCGTTTCATCCATTAATAAAAACACTGGAGTTGAATATTTGTTCGCATAATTAAATGCAGTAATTGTTAGATTATAGCTTTCTTCTAAGCTTGCAGGTGCAATAGCAATACTTGCCATATCGCCATGGCTTGGAGATTTAGCTTGAAACAAATCACCTTGAGCAACACGAGTTGGTAAGCCAGTTGAAGGTCCTCCACGCATAACGTTTACTATAACAATTGGAATCTCAGCTATATAAGCAAGTCCGATTTGCTCTGATTTAAGGCTAATTCCTGGACCACTACTTGCTGTCATTGCTTTTGCACCACTCATAGCAGCACCTAAAGCAACACTAATTCCACTTATTTCATCTTCCATTTGTATAAATGTTCCATTATTTTTTGGTAAAAGATGGCTTAATTCATGAGCTATTTCACTACTTGGAGTGATAGGATAGCCACCAAAAAATGTGCAACCACAATCAATTGCAGCTTGAGCTATTAGGTTATTTCCTGTTGATATTACTTCTCTCATTGTTACGCCTTTAACTTTTTAAAATTATTAGCTTTAATTGCTGCAGCTCTGTCTTTGCCTTCTTGAGAAGGTTTTGCAAACTTAAAGCTCTTAGCATCAGCAACATTAATCGCAAAATCAGGGCAGTGATTTTCACAATCTCTACATCCAATACATGATTCTGGATTAACCACTTCAATCATTTGACCAAGCACTGCACTTGGCTCATCCCTCATAGCAATAACACCCATAGGACAATAGCTTACGCATATACTACAGGCTTTACATCTTTTCTCATCAACCCATACAGGAGCGTTAGTTTCCATTTGTTTTCCTTTCTTTTACCTAGCCAAAGGCTAGGATTTAAATTACTTTAAAATTTCTTTGATTTTTTTACCGATATCTGCAGGAGAATCAACTACATGAACGCCATAGCTCTTTAAAGCTTCTTTTTTAGCAGCAGCACTCTCATCAGCACTTCCAACTATTGCACCAGCGTGACCCATTCTTTTACCTTTTGGAGCTGTTGCACCAGCAATAAATGCTACAACTGGCTTAGTGATATTTTCTTTTATAAATTTAGCAGCTTCAACTTCTAAGCTTCCACCAATTTCGCCTATCATAACAATAGCTTTCGTTTGCTCATCTTTTTCAAACTCAGCTAATAATTCTTTATAAGCAAGTCCTATAATTGGATCTCCACCAATTCCAACTGCAGTTGTAATTCCGTATCCACCTAAAACAACTTGATTTGCTGCTTCGTAAGTTAATGTTCCACTTTTTGAAATTACGCCGATATTTCCTTTTTTAAATATAAAGCCTGGCATAATTCCTAATTTACATTCATCTGCTGTAATAATTCCTGGGCAGTTTGGTCCTATAATTTTCATACCTTTTTTATTTGCATAAGCTTTTGCAAACATCATATCTTTTACAGGAGTGTGTTCTGTAATTACAACTGCAAGTTTAATACCTGCATCAGCTGCTTCAATAATACTATCGCCAACAGCAAACGGAGGAACGAAAATTAAGCTTGTATCAGCACCAGTTTTACTAACTGCTTCTTTAACTGTATCAAATACAGGTTTTCCAAGATGAGTTTCTCCACCTTTAAACGGAGTTACACCACCAACAATATTTGTGCCATAAGCAATGCATTGCTCTGCGTGAAATGTAGCTTCTTTACCTGTAAAGCCTTGAACTATTACTTTTGTATTTTTATTTACCAATATACTCATTATTTTCTCCTTACTTTACTAAGCTTTTTACGATTTCAGCACCATTTGCAAAGTCTGTTGCTGCGTGAATATTTTTAAGACCTGAATTGTCTAAAATCTCTTTTGCTTCTTTAGCGTTTGTTCCATCTAGGCGAACAACCACAGGAATATCAATTTGCGTTGTTTTAGTAGCTTCTAATACACCATTTGCAATTCTATCGCATCTTACGATACCACCAAAGATATTGATAAAGATTACTTTTACATTTTTATCTCTCATAATAATTTCAAATGCTTTTGCAACCGTTTCAGCACTTGCTCCACCACCAACATCTAAGAAGTTTGCAGGTTTGCAACCACTATAATTAATAATATCCATTGTAGCCATTGCTAAACCTGCACCATTTACCATACAAGCTACATCACCATCAAGTTTTACATAACTTAAGCCATATTTACTAGCTTCAAGTTCAGCTGGGTTTTCTTCTGTTTCATCTTTTAATTCTGCAATATCAGGATTTCTATAAAGACCACTATCATCAAAACTCATTTTTGCATCAAGCGCGAAAAATTCACCTTCAGCAGTTTTTATAAGTGGATTTATCTCAACTAAATTAGCATCTTTTGCTAGATATAATTTATATAATTTATCAATGAAAGTGATTAGTTTTTTACCTTCATCTTTATTTAGTCCTAGAACTTTTACAACTTCAAGTCCATGAAACATTTTAAAGCCGATTGCTGGATCAATTGTAACTTTTGCTATTTTTTCTGGTTGCTCTGCTGCAACTTTTTCTATATCCATACCACCTTCGCTTGATGCTATGATTGTGATTTTTTCTTCCATTCTATTAAATAATAATGCTAAATAATATTCTTTTTCTATATTTGCACCGCTTTCAATATAAAGCTTTCTAACAAGTTTTCCTTCAGGTCCTGTTTGATGAGTTACAAGGTTCATTCCTAAGATTTTTTCAGCATACATTTTAACTTCATCTAAACTCTTAGCGATTTTTACACCGCCACCAAGACCACGACCACCTGCGTGGATTTGAGCTTTAACAGCCCAAACACTTCCACCTAATTCTTTAGCATTAGCTACTGCTTCTTCAACACTAAATGCAACCTTACCTTTTAATGTAGGCACACCAAACTTAGCAAAAATTTCTTTTGCTTGATACTCGTGTATATTCATTTTTACTCCTTAAATTGATTTTATAATATTATTAAATGTAACACTTGGTCTCATGATTTTTTCAGCTACTTCGCCTAAAACATAATAACCATCTAAATCCACAGCTTTTCCTTCTTCATTCATATATTCTTCAATAATTTTAGAAGAATTTGAATTCAGATTTTCAGCAATGTTTTTGAAGTGATTTTTCATATTTTCATCTTTATTTTGCTTAGCAAGTGCATTTGCTAAATAAATTGCAAAATAAACATGACTTGTTCTATTATCATTTTCTTTTGCATTTCTACTAGGTGCTTTATTTTCATTTAAATAAGAAGCAATTGCTTCATCAAAAGCTTCAGCTAAAACCATAGCCTTAGCATTTCCTTTATTTCCTTCAAATTCTAATGAGCTTTGAAGTGCTAAAAACTCACCTAAGCTATCCCATCTTAAGTGATTTTCTGTAATTACTTGTTCTACTTGTTTTGGAGCTGAACCACCAGCACCTGTTTCAAACATTGCTCCACCATTTAACATAGGAACAATTGAAAGCATTTTTGCACTTGTGCCTAATTCTAAAATTGGGAAAAGGTCTGTTAAATAATCTCTTAAAACGTTTCCTGTAATTGATATGCAGTTTTTACCACTTCTAATTATTTCTAAACTTTTTTTGCAAGCTTCATAAGGACTTAAGATTAAGAAAGTTTCTCCTAATTCTTTTTTAACCAAATCAATAATTATTCTATCGCTTGCTCTTTTGCTATCAAGCCAGAATATTCCTTGCTCGCCACTTAACTCACATCTTTGTTTTGCAAGTTTTATCCAGTTAGCTATCGCATCAGGTTTAGCTAGATTTATTCTATAAATATCGCCTTTTTTAACATCATGTGAAATTAAAACTTCGCCATTTAGTTCTATTTGATATGTAGCGTCTAAGTCAGCTATGAAAGTTTTATCATGTGAGCCGTATTCTTGAGCTTTTTTAGCCATTAAACCAACGTTGCTAACCGAACCAACCACGCTTGGATTAATTGCACCATTTGCTCTCATATCATCTAACACAGCCTTGTAAATAGTTGCATAAGTTTGATCAGGGATAACTGCATTTGTATCCATTTCATTGCCATTTTTATCCCATAACTTAGCACCATTTTTAAGCATTGCAGGCATTGAAGCATCAACTATTACATCGCTTGGAACGTGAAGATTTGTTATGCCCTTGTCAGAATTTACCATTGAAATTGGAGCTCTTGTATTTAAAATCTCTTCATATCTTTTTAGGATTTGCTCTTTTTTGCTTGAGTTTTCAACCTTGCTTAAAAGTTCGCTTAAGCCGTTGTTTGGATTTATTCCTAATTTTGCAAACTCATCACTAAACTCAGCAAATAAGTCTTTAAAATATACCTTAAGCGCATGAGCGAATAACACAGGATCACTTACCTTCATCATTGTAGCTTTTAAATGAAGTGAGAATAAAATATCTTCTTTTTTGCAAAGCTCTATTTGTTTTTCATAAAATTCATCTAATTTTGCAACATTCATAAAAGTTGCATCCATTACTTCGCCACTTACAACTTCAAATGATTTTAGTTCAGTTTTTACACCATTTACAACTTTAAATAATCTTACAGTGCCATTTTCTTTAACTAAAACAGCTTTTTCATTTGAGAAAAAGTCATCGCTATTCATACAACTTACAAGGCTTTTACTATCTTTACTAAAGTTTTTAGTCTTATAAGGATTTGCTTTTGCATAGTCTTTAACAGCTTTTGTGCTTCTTCTATCTGAGTTTCCTTGTCTTAAAACAGGATTTACTGCTGAGCCTAAAACTTTTGCATATTTTTCTTTAATAGCCTTTTCTTCATCATTTTTTGGCTCATCTGGATAATTTGGAACATTTATTCCTTTACTTTGCAATTCTTTTATGCAAGCTTTAAGCTGTGGGATTGATGCTGAAATATTTGGTGTTTTAATAACATTAGCACCATCTTTTTTAACAAGCTCTCCTAAATGAGCTAAAGCATCTTCGCACTTTTGTCCATTTAAGCACTCAGGAAAACTAGACATAACTCTAGCAGCAAGTGAAATATCTGCAACTTCAACTTCTAAATTAGCATGCTTTAAAAAAGCCTTTGCTATCGGTAAAAAGCTAAGAGTAGCAAGTGCCGGTGATTCGTCTGTGAAAGTATAAACAATACTCATTTTAACTCCTTTAAATTTGAATTTAAAGGAATGTATTACTACTCGGTAAATGGCAAGTAAGTGAATAAAAAAGCTAACTAGACTATCTTTGTCTAGCTACTTCTTGCTCGTGAGCTTGTAAAGTTGTGTTAAACTTGTGAGTTCCCGTTTTTTTATCTCTCATAAAATATAAATAATTTGTCTTAGCAGGAGAAATTGCTGCTAGTATTGCAGGGGTTGAAACGTTACAAATTGAAACACTTGGAAGACCTGAGTTTTTATATGAATTAAACTCTGAATTATCTTCTCTAATCATTTGTGGTGTTACTTTTACATGTGAATTCATTCCGTAATTTAGCATTCCGTCCATTTGCAACTTCATGCCCTTATTTAATCTATTATAAATAACACTTGCTACAATAGGCATCTCACTTTCGTTTGCTGCTTCTTTTTGAATAATACTTGCAACTATAACAAAACGATAAAATTTATACTCTGTATAATCTCCAAAAACCTTTTTGCTTATTGTTTCATTGCGTTTTTTCGTAAAATCTAGTAAATATTTTATAAATAATCTTTCGCTAATACCTAATGGAATTGAATAAGTATCAGGTGTAAGCATTCCTTCTTTTCTACTTGATTGAGAATATAATTCATCTAATAATTTATCAGGATTTAAGTTAAGCTTTTTAGCTGCAACTTCTCTTAAAAAATATTCACTTGTTTCGCCTGGAATTAATGTAATATTTACTAAGGCTGCTTTGTTTTTCGTAAGTTCATTTAAAAACTCCCATCTTAAAAGCTGTGGTTTTGATATTGCTATCCATCCACTTTGAGGTTGTCCGAAAAATAATAATAAATATTGGTCTAATTTGCTAAATTGCAATTTTGTATTATTTAAACTTGTTATAATCTTTGCGTTTGAGCCTTGCGGAACATATACTACTGAGTTTGACTTCACAGGTTGCAATAAATAAAACAAAATAGCTAGGATAAAGATGAAAAAAACATCTAAACACATAAATAAAATAGTAAAAAGTCTTTTTATATTCATATTTTTAATAATTGCCTTTGTAATTGTATTAGCTAACGGAATTTCAATTAGGAATTTAGAATTACCAAATATTGAAATAACAGAGCTTTATATAAAACTTGATAAAAAATTAATATTAAATGCAAATAAAGTTTATATCAAAAAAGCAAACAACAATGAAGAAATAAACATCAATGCACTTAGAAAAAAAATCCTAGACTTAAAAGAATTTAAACAAATTTTAGCATTTTTTCAAAATATAAACATTAAAGAAATTAAAGTAAATGATAGCGATAAAATACAAGTTTATTATGATCAAAAACATTTAAATATTTCTAGCAACGACATTGAAACAAATCTAATAATAAATCCATATTTAAATGAATTATTAATAAATATAAGTAGTTTGAGATATAAAGATTTGTATTTTTATGGAGATTTAAGAATTGCAAAAAGCATAGAAATAAAAGGCTATTTGCATTCTAAAAACAATGATTTAAATGCTAAATTAAATGTAATTAATAGCAAAAATGATTTTTCTTTGGATATAGAAAAATTAGAAATTAAAAATCAAGAAAAAGCTTTGGCTCATTTTGATAAATATTTAAAGCCTATTATGAAAGAATGGCTTATAGATAGGGTAAAATTTGAAAATTTTAAAGGTAGCTTTGCCTTTTATATAAAAAATAATAAATTGGAAAAATCATTAGGAGATGGGACATTTTCTAATGTAAATGTAAGATATAACGATAAGGCTCCAATAGCCTATGCAAAAGAAGTAAAACTAGCATTAAATGATATGCAATTAGACATTACAAGCTCTAATTTAAGTTCTTTAAATAATGTTAAAGTAGATAGTTTTAGCCTTAATTTTGATAATTTATTACGCCCTAATATTTTAATAAATATACAAGCAAATAATGTATTGTATAACGAAGGAATAGAAAAAATCATCAATGCTTATAATGTATTTTTAGGTTTAAAACAAACTAGTGGAACTTCAAAAGCAAATGTAAAAATAAGCTTAAGAAATGATAAAAAACATGATGTTTTAGTAAATGTTAAATCAAACGGAGCATATACTTTTAATAATCTTAAATTTAATGCTAATGTAAATGTTAGCGTAAATAATAAATTAGTAAATGTTACAGGAGATGCAAATACAAACGAGATTAAAATAACTAATGGTGTTTTTAAACTAGATGCGGGAACTAAACTAGCAAGCATAGAAGCTAAAAATCTAAATATTGATTATAAAGAATATTTTAATTTTAGTGATAGTGCTAAATTAAACCTTAATCTAAACACCAAAACACTTGAATTTCCTAAACTAAATTCCACGATTTATTTAGGCAATGATTTGCTGATTAAGAGCAAGATTATTGATTTGTTGCCGTATTCTAAAAAACTTCAAAGTTTAAAATTTAGCAATGGAGAGATTGAATTAAGTAGTAAAAATGATGTATTTTTTGTAAATATTACTAATGCGATGTTTGATTTTAATATCTATAAAAATAATCCTAATAATTTAGATAATAATTATAAATATATTAAAGATGATTTTTATATAAGCATTAAAAAAGATGAAACAAAAATAACAACTAAAAGCAAATTAGTTGAACTTAGCTCAAAAAATAATAAAACAATTATAAATTTAAACAATGCAATAATTGACGCAAATAAACTAGATAATGATAAAAGCGATAATTCTAGCATAGAACTTAATTTAACTAATTCTAAGATTTTTTATAAAGATTTTAATCTTAACTTTGAAAAATTAAACCTTAATAAAAGCAATTATCAAACTATGATAAAAGCTACTTTTAAAAACGGCGGAGAATTATCGGCTAAAATTAGTAAAGATAGTTTTTTAGCTTATATTAGAGAGCTAAGCCACAAAACATTAAATGAAATCACAAATAAAGAAATCTTTATAAGTGGAGAGATTGACCTAGATGCAAATGGTAAAAATCTTGATGATTTTGAGGGTTTATTAAATATTAGAGGGGCATATCTAGCAAATACAAAAAACTATATAAATCTAATAGCGTTTATTGAGAGCGTTCCTAGCATTATGACTTTAAATAAACCTGGTTTTACAAAAAAAGGTCTAGGAATTAAGTTTGGCTCAATTGAGTTTAAACATAAAAACAACCTAATAAATATTGAAAATGTAAATATCTTAGGTTATAGCATTGATTGCAGTGGTAAAGGAATTATTAATCTTAATTCAAAAACAGCAGATATTGTTCTAAATATTTTTACCTTAAAAAATACAAATAAAATAATCAGCAATATTCCTATCGTAAAAGAGATTTTTATAGGTGGCAAGGATAATAAAATCGCAACTCAGCTAAAAATCAGCGGAAGTCTTGATAATCTTGAGTATAAAACTACTCTAGCTAAAGATATTTTAACAAGTCCCTTTGTATTGCTAAAAAATATCGTAACCTTGCCTAAAAACTTAATAATTAGGTGATTTATTTTTGGAATTTGAATTAGGAATTACGAAACAATCTAATAATTAATATTAAAGGAAAGTAAGTGCTTAAAATATTAGCTATTTTACTAATTACAAATATTTATTCATATCAAATAAATAAGTTAAAAATAAAGCTAGATAGTATTTATAAAAGCTTTCCTTATATTACAAAAGAAATAAAGCAAGACCAAGATGAATTTCTAAAAAATATTAGTGATTGTAAAGATGATAATAATTGCATTATAAGTTCTTATAAAGCTAAAATAAAAGAGCTTAGCACTAGTCTTGAAAACTCAAAAACCTATCCTAAAGAATTAATAGAACATATAAAAATAATTCAAGAAAACTCAACTGAGTGTTATAAGCGTAAATGTGCACTAGATTGTGAAGAGATATCAATAAATAATTTTTGGCAAGATTTTTTTAGATACAAAGATATAAAAATAAAGCCAAAAATTGTAGATGCTAAGCCTTACTCAAGCCAAGAAGTAAAAGAGGCTCTTAAATACTGCTGGGATTTAGGGCTTGATAGAAAAGTTTATAAAGATATAGGGCGTGATAATATCTATGGTGTTGATAACGATGTGAGTTATTCTTTTTATGAAGTTGATAAAAATGGAGAGCTCTATTTTGCAAGTAAAATTAAGGGTAAAAAATACATAAAAAAACATAAAAGTATAACTATAAGTGATGTAATTTTAAATGATAAAAATTACTTAGCTTTATTAGGTGAAATTGGAAATATTTTGTTTATAGAAAAAGATTTTTGCAATCATCCTATTAAGAATAAAAATATCAACAGATTTTCATGAGCTTACACAAAGAATTTTTACGATAAATTACAAAGAAAGAGATTATTTTTTTGTTTATAAGATTTACTATTATAATGCATATCCAACATATGAAATTTATATACATAGTATTGCAAATATTGTATCTAACGCATATTATCTTTACACAAGAGCATACCCTTATACATTTACTGAATTAGAATCTTTACATTGTGAAACAAATTTAAAAAAGGAGAAAGAATAATTTCTAATTCCTATTTCAAATTCTTTTAAATTTTAATACTTTTATGGAGTAATTAAGATTTTTTATTAATTAGTAAAATATAAATTTTTAAAAAATTATATAAATAATATTTTTTATTATCTAAAAAACTTTATAATTTTTCTACTTTATTTAAAAGGAGAAAGTAATGAAAAAAATTATGTTATCTTTAAGTTTATTAGCAAGTTTAAATGCTAGTAGTTTAATAGAAGCTGCAAAAGACGCAGGATTAGTTGCAATTCCTAGCGATAAAGCAAAGCTTGAAGAATTAATCAAGCAAAACGCACCTGATTATGTAGAATATCCAACCACAAAAGAAAGAGTTGAGTTAGGTAAGAAGCTTTATTTTGACCCTAGAATTTCAAAAAGTGGCATAATCTCATGTAATACTTGTCATAATCTAGGGCTTGGTGGAACAGATGGCATACCTGCTAGCACAGGTCATAAATGGTCGCCAAACCCACACCATCTAAACTCTCCAACGGTTTATAACTCTGTATTTAACTCATCTCAGTTTTGGGACGGAAGATCAGGTCATTTACAAGATCAAGCAAAAGGTCCTATTCAATCATCAGTTGAAATGGCTGCAGTTCCTAGCGAAGTAGTTAGCAAGATAACTTCTATTCCTGAGTATGTTCAAGAATTTAAACAAGCTTATGGAAAAGATGTAAAAATTGATTTTGACTTAATTGCTACAAGTATAGGAATATTTGAAAGAACTTTAATCACTCCTTCAAGATTTGATGATTTTTTAAATGGTAATGAAAAAGCTTTAAGTGATGATGAGAAAAAAGGTCTAAAATTATTTATAGATAAAGGCTGCACCGCTTGTCATACAGGAATTAACCTTGGCGGAACTCTTCAAGCATTTGAAGTGACTAACAAATATCAATACGCTAATATAGGAGATTTTAAAGGAGATAGCGACGGACTTATAAAAGCTCCAACTCTAAGAAATATAGCACTAACAGCTCCATATTATCATAATGGTGCGATTTGGGAACTTGAAGAAGCTGTAAAATCTATGGGTAAAATCCAACTAGGAATTGATATAAATGATAGTGATACTAAATTAATCATTTCGTTTTTAAAATCACTAACAGGTAAAATGCCAGAGATTAGCTACCCTACTCTACCTGCTTCAACAAACAAAACCATTAAGCCTGATTTAGAGTATTAAAAAGTCTTAGGATGAAAATCCTAAGCCTAATTCTATTCGTAATATTAGGAATTTGAATTAGGATTTTGCTTTTAATAATTTAAGTTTAATAATCCTTCATGTAAAGTTTTAATTCAAATTCTAAGGTTTTAATTTGCTTATTCTAAAGTAAAGTTAGAATAATTTTGTCTTAAAGCTTCGCCACTTAAAAATGCTACACTTTGAGCTAAATTTAGCGACCTTCCATAGCTTTTCATAGGAATTAAAAAAGTATTTTTATCATCTAAAATAGCTTTAATTTCAGGTTGTGGAAGACCAAAACTCTCACTCCCAAAAACAATAAAATCACCTATACTAAAACTAGCATTAAAATAGGCATTGTTTGATTTTGTGCTAGCGAATTTCATTTTTGAAATATCATTATTTTCTAAAAAATGCTTAGCATTATCCCAAAAAATAGGCTCTAATTTATCCCAATAATCAAGCCCTGCGTGCATAATCTTTTTACTTGAAAAGTCCAAAAAATGCGGTCCAACTAAATGCAATTTAAAACCTAAGTTATAACACATTCTACCTATTGTGCCTACATTTCCTGCAATTCTTGGCTCAACTAAAACTATATTAAACATTTTTTAAATACTCCTTGATAGCAATTTCTTCGCATTTTAATGCTTCTTCTTTTGAGCTTATGTTTTCATATAAAACTTTTATTTTATCATCATAAATTCCTAGTTTTAAAGCTCTTTTTTTAATATCTTTATTAAGCCCTAACCATTCTTTTAAGGGCATTTTAATAGCGATTTTGCATAAATTATAATCATCTATAATGCTAATTTTTGGCTCTTTTGTTAAAAATAAAAGCATTTTTTTATAAGGCATTAATTGATAATATATATTAAAATAATCAATGAAATAAAAAAACATTAAAGCAAATCTTTTTTCCTTACAAACTAAAGCTTTATTGTCTTTAATCTTTTTTAAAACTGAAAAAAAACTAGCTTTACTAACATTAAAACCAAAGCATTTTTCAAATAAATTAAGCTTATATAAATAATAAAGCCCTATTTCTGGATATTTTGCTTCAAATAATTTTATTAATTCATTATAAATTCTATCTTTGCTAAGATTTGAAATATCAATTTTTTTTAAATATTCTAAATCTTTTTTATTAGTCTTTAATTTAAATCTTGCAATAAATTGAATAAATCTTAAAACCCTTAGCGAGTCTTCTTTAAAAGTATCATAATTTACTATTCTAATAAGCTTTTTTTTACAATCTCTTATGCCTTTATGTAAATCTAATACTTCTTTAGTAAAAATATTTATCATAATTGTATTCATACAAAAATCTCTTCTTAAAGAGCCTTTATATTCATTATTTTCAACTTTTACACTAAAATCTGTATGTAAATTGCCTATTTTTCTTTCAGTTCTTGCAAGTGCTAAATCGTAGTTTTCTTTTTTATATACAAAAAAACTTTTTCCAACACCTAAAGCATTTAATTCTTTAGCTATTTCCTCCATTTTACTCGGGCTTACATCATAAATTTCTATATCGTAATCATTTGTGTGATTGTTTAGGTAAATATCCCTAACACAACCACCTACAAAATAAGCTCTTTTTGTATATTTAAATAAAGTTGATTTGATTTCTAAAAAGGTTTTTTCATTCCAAGGAAGCATTAATTTTTTAAACGCTCTTCAATGTTTGCTAATAAAAATTCAATAAAAGAAATTGTAATTTCTAATCTTTTTTGCAAATCTTCTTCATTTTGTTTTGTATTTAAAGCTTCAAAAAGAACCAAAATTCTTTCTTTAATCTTTAATAAATATTGCTTTTCATAGTTTGTTAGCATAGGAGTTTGTTCTTTGTTCTTTTGTATATCTTCAATTTTTGATATTAATTCTTCTTCTACGCTTTCTTGATTTATTATCTTAATATCTTCAAGTTTTTCTTCTTTTTTATTTTCATATTCTTTTTTTACTTCTTCGGCTGCAACTTGAGATAATCTATCAATCATTTGTGATAATTCTTCATTATTCATATATTTAATAACCACCTTTTAAACTCATTATATTCTTGTTCGCTTTTTGCATTCATAAAAAAATCATACATTAATAAATTAAGCTCTAATTTATGAACCTTTGCTCCACTTAATCTAAAAATACCTTCCTTAGCTGCTTGATTGTTTTTATCTTTTTTTAAAATATTTTTATAAATCTCAAGGGCTTCAGCTCTTAGCCCTTGTTCTTCATATATTTTTGCAGCTGTTATTGTTTGCATTCACAATACTTTGCTATCAAATTACCCATTTCTTGAGTATTTAATTTAATCTTTGCATTAGCTAAATCAGCACAACCATAGCCTTCACTTATAGCTTTTTTAACTGCATTTTCTATTTTTGTAGCATTTTCTTCATCATTTAACGCAAATCTTAACATCATAGCAGCGCTTAAAATTGTAGCAATTGGATTTGCAATGCCTTGCCCAGCAATATCAGGAGCACTTCCGTGAATTGGCTCATATAAACCAACCTTACCACCTATACTTGCACTTGCAAGTAGTCCGATTGAGCCAACAACCATACTAGCCTCATCACTTAAAATATCTCCGAATAAATTTTCAGTTAAAATTACATCGAATTGCTTTGGATTTTTTACAAGTTGCATTGCAGCATTATCTACATACATATAACTAAGCTCAACTTCTGGATAATCTTTAGCTAATTCATCGCAAACTTCTCTCCATAAAGCTGAAGTCTCAAGAACATTTGCTTTATCTACCATACATAGTTTTTTGCGGCGTTTCATTGTACTTTCAAAACCAATTTTTGCAATTCTAATTATCTCATCACGGCTATATACCATAGTATTGTAAGCTTTATCGTATGACTTTTCTCTTGGCTGTCCAAAATAAATTCCGCCCGTTAGCTCTCTTACCACAAGTAAATCAACGCCTTTTACAACCTCAGCTCTAATTGTGCTAAGCTCTTCAAGTCCTTCATAAACAAAAGCTGGGCGAAGATTAGCAAAAACTCCTAAAGCTTTTCTAAGTGCAAGCAATCCACTCTCAGGTCTTAAATGGCGTTCTAAATTATCCCATTTAGCTCCACCAATTGCTCCAAATAATACAGCATCAGAATTTAATGCTGTATCGATTGTCTCTTGTGGCAACGGAACTCCAACGCTATCAATTGCTGCTCCACCCATTAAGCATTCTTTATATTCTAAATCAGGGCGAACAACTTTTAAAACTTTTATCGCTTCATCAATTATCTCAGGCCCTATTCCATCACCTTTAATCACACAAATTTTACTCATTTTGCCACCTTACTAGCATATTCAATAAGCCCACCAGCTGCAAGTAATTCTTGCATAAATTCTGGAATTGGATTTATTTTATAGCTTTCGTTTTTTGTAATATTTTTAATAACACCATTTGTTATATCTATGTCTAATTCATCATTTTCTGCAATTTTATCAGTATCATTGCATTCAAGTATTAAAAGCCCTGTATTATATGCGTTTCTATAAAAAATTCTTGCATAAGTTTTTGCGATTACGCATTTAATATTTGCAGCTTTTATAGCTATTGGAGCATGCTCACGACTAGAACCACAGCCAAAGTTTTCGCCTGCAACTATACAATCATTCTCACCAATTTCTTTAAAAAATCCTGGTCTAGCATCTTCCATAACATAACTTGCTAAAACTTTTTCATCGCTTGTATTTAAATATCTTGCAGCAATGATTAAATCTGTATCTATATTATCGCCAAATTTAAAAACTTTCATGTATCTCCTTTAAAAAATATAATTAATTCCAAACATAAATTCATTTGTATAATTCTTCAAATTTTTAGCTTTGTCAAAACCTGTTGAAAAATCAAAATGTTTTCCTTTATTTGCTGAATTATTATTATACATATAACTTAACTTATAGTTCATAATCATTTTTAATTGATTATTAAATAAATATTCTATGCCTATATTAGCATTACTTACGAGATTTTTATAAAAACCATCACTTATTTCAATTTTATTTAAATAATTTAAATTTCTTCCCTTTAGTGAATAATCTTTATAAAAATTATATTCTATATCAGTTCCTACTGATAATGATAAATTATCAAAATAAGTATTTAAATTAAAACCAAGATTAGCATAAGAATAAAATTTATTAAAACTATCAAGCCCTACGCTAAATTCATTTCCACGCTCATTAAAGCTATTTTGCCTACTATAAACCCCATTTATAGCAATATAAGGCTCAAAAAGATTTGAAACAAAGCCATCACTATGTAATTTATAAGATAATTTTAATGTATATGCTAAAGAATTATCATAAAATCTTGCAAAATTATCAAATCTTTGGGTTTTATTTAAAGTATTTAAATAACTTAAATTATTTGATATTACAAGGTTACTTAAATCATAAGTTAAATTAGCCTTTAAACCTATTGTTTTAGCGTCATTTTTAAAATTATCATTATACATATTAACACTATCATAAACAAATCCAAAAGCAAGTTTTAAATCATCTTTAATTAAAGCATTACTTATTAAAGTTTTGCTTGAATTTGCTTTTAAATCATCAATACTATTATGTCCGAAACTTTGCTCAATATTAAAATTATTTTTTAAAGCACTTGCATGAATATTTTTAACTATTGCAATATTCATAAGGCTGTTTTTATAAAAATCAGTTGCAAAAAGCTTATTAGTATTTTCTTCTAATTTATCTTTTGTAGTATTTAAAACATTAGCATAAAACAAATCAGCTCTTTTTAAGTTATACTCAGCTTCGCTTAAAGCTCCATCAAGATTGATTTTATTATATGCTTCATCATTGCTTGTTTTATCTTGTTTTTTACTCTCGTAATCTAAATAATTATCAAGTTGAGTGAATAATAATTGATAATTTTTCTTAGCAAAATCATTTAAATCATTTGCCTTATCTAAATCAATTCTTTTAACCATTACGCTTACTTTATCGTTAGCATAAATTGGCTCGTTAATTTCTAGAAAAGTTACTAATGATTGAACTGATTTAAACCTATCTTCAATACTTTTTGCTGTTAATATATCAACATTTTGACCTTGAGCAATATTAACACCTGATTTTACTCCTACTAAATTAAATTCTCCATCTAACTTAGCATTTCCTAAAACCCTAAAACTCTCACCTAAATTTGAATAAATCTTACTATTTGCACCTAATGTAAGACTTCCTAAAGTAACACCTTCATTTACTAAAACACTATTATTAGTAATGCCACTTACTATTGTATTACTTAATCTTAATATACCATTTGTATTTGTAAAATGTGCTTGGTTTTTCTTACCTGCTAGCCATAAAGTTCCGTTTTTAATCTCACTTGCACCTGTAAAAGTATTATCTCCACTTAAAACTAAAGTTCCTATGCCATCCTTAATAAGACCATAACTACCTTTAATATTATTTGAAAATACATATAAATTATCTAAATCAACATTAGCATAAAAGTCTTTTCTAAATTCAGCTACTCCATTCATAGCACGAGCAGGATTTAAAATACCAACACCAAAACGAGCCTTTATTTCATCTTCTGTGTTAGTTGAACTAGTAACCTTAAATGCAGTTGTAAATAAACTTTCTTTAATATTATCATTACTCATCCAAGGATATTTTTCATAAATTAAAGCAGCCACACTAGCAGTTGCAGGAGCACTATAACTTGTGCCTTGATGTCCGTTTATTACAAAAGGAGCTGAAATACAATCATCCCAACCATATTTTTTGCAAGTATTTCCGTGATGATAAACTTCTTTAACAAGCCCATCATTATCTGTTATATAAAAATGTTTTCCAATTTCATCTAATCTTGCAGCATCTGTTTTATAACCTAATACAATCACCCAACCTTTTCTTAAAGGGCTATCAATAGGTAATGCGTGAGTTGTAAAAGGCTTATCAATATTATCAATAACATTTCCTGCTGCATTAAATACTAAGGCATTATTCTTCATAATTGCTGTATAAAACACACCTGTATTAGGGCTTGAATTATTTAATTCGTGATATTCATAAGATTGATTAAAAAATCTAACTCCACTATTTGATAAAGCATCAATCGTAGCAGCTAGATTTATCTTATCGCCCCTTTCATCTTCACTAATAGGACTTACTATATTTGCAAAATTTATTTTATTTGCAATAAGACTTGCAGTATCCATTACATTTTTGCCATGTAAAATAGGATTATTGTTACTATCTTTTAAAAACGAACTTGAATATGCTTTGCTTTTAAAATTATCATTATTTAATCTATTTTCTAAGCTATTCCATTTATCGTTTGTATTGTTTATATAATCATAATGCTCATTAAATAATACATTTGTTAAATCATTTGTCCCTGAATCATTTATACCTATAATTATTCCATTACCTAAAAAACCTTGATTCCAATTAGGACTAAATCCATAGCTTGATTGTTTAGCTTCTGCTCTTGAATTAACATCATTTATATTTGCTTTATCATTTGAGCTTTCATAATTAGAAACATTATTCGCTACACTAAAAGTCTTTAAAGAACTATCATAAAGCTTGCTAAATACTTCTATAGCTTCTTTATTTTCGCTTGTTAGTTTTGTGCTTAATTCAACTTTGTTTTCTATTTTAATGCTAGGTAAATTTGTATAAGTTTCTTTAATTTCTGCCTTGCATATATTTGTATTAACAAGATTTAGCACTAGATTTGGCTCGTTTGTATTAGGAAGATTTGGTTCTGGGATATTTGGATTACCTAAGCTTGGATTGCTTGGTTTATTTAAATCAGGATTGTTTGGAAGTGAATTGTTAGGCTTTGGAATAACTTGATTTGGATTACTTATAGGTGTTGTTTTTGGAGTGGAATTTGAAATCGGAACTGCAGCTCCACCACCACCTCCACATGCACTAAATAAAACCAAAATAGTGATTAATGATAACTTGCTCTTAAAATTCATATAAAAATCCTAAATAAAATTTATTTGTATAATATTTTTTTGCGAAAGTATTATAATAATGAAAATTAAAATTTATTTTATTATTTAAACGATAATCAAAACTAATTCCCAAATTATGCAAAAATCTTTTATAAAAGCCATTTGAGATTTCTAAATTATTAGAAAAATCATATTTTGCTAAAAAATAAAAATCTTTATTAAAATTATATTCTAAATCAATGAAAGGCTTTATTTTAATGTTTTGAAAATCAAAATTCACATTTAAACCTAAATTAGCATAATAAAAATCTTTTTTGAATTTTTCAAATTTTAAGGCTAATAAATCGCTATTTTCACTAAAGGCTTTTTGATAATACTTTAAGTAATTAAGTCTTAAATAAGGGCTAATTTGATTATTTAATCCTAATTCACTTGAAAGAACAAGAGCTTTATTGTTAAAACTTGAACTTAAATTAAATCTATTTACATTATTTTTAATATCAAAATACGAAATCAAATTCTTTAAATAATAATCATTTAAATCTAGGTTATAACTAGCTAAAAATCCTAAAGTTTTAGCATTATTTTTAAAATTATCATTATAAATATTTGCATCATTATATATAAAAGCAAGACCTAAATTATCAATATTATGAGCTATTTTAAAATCATACGAACTTTCTTTTAAATCACTGATTTTATTGTAATTATAGCTTATGCTTGAAGTATCATTTAAGTTTTTGCTTGCGTTTTTAATCCTTGCAATATTTAATAATGAATTTGTATAAATATCTTCTGCAAATAATAATTTCGTAGTAGGTATTAATTCATCTTTTGTTGTATTAATTATCGCACTTGCTACTAAATTATATTTTAAAAACTCATTTTCGCTTAAATTACCATTTAAATTAGGCTCTTTATAATTTGCTAAATCTAATGCTAAATCAGGCTTTTTTGTCTCATAAAGTAATCTATCAAAATTAGTAAATAAACTTGTATAATTTTTCTTTGCATAAGCGTTTAGTTCTGGTAGTTTGCTTAAATCTTCAATTTTATCAACCTTTATACTAAGCTTAGTGCTTTCATATTTTGGCTCTTTGATTTTTAAAAATACTGAGTTTGAAACTATATTTTTAAATTGCCCTTCAATACTTCCTGCTGTTAATAAATCTTCTCTTTCCTTATTTAAAGTGTAATTATATTTAACGCCAACTATGTTTAAATCCCCATCAAGCTTAGCTTTATTAACTACATTAAATCTTTCACCTATATTTGTATAAACCTTACTTGTATTAAAAAGAGTTAAATTATTTACATTAAGCCCTTCATTAACTAAGGTTCCATAATTTGTAAGATTTGCAGCACTTGCATTACTCATTCTTAAAATTGCATTATTTATAACATTTGCTTTATTTGTATTACTAAGCCATAAAGTGCCTTTTTTGATATTTATATCACCTGTAAATGTATTTGCTCCACTTAAAGCAAGGGCTCCGATTCCATCTTTAATAAAATTTGCTGAGCCACTAATATTGTTTGAAAATACATATAAATTATCTCTATCTACATTAGCATAAAAATCATGCCTTAAACTTGCAACTCCATTCATTGCTTTTGCAGGATTTATAATGCCTTCTCCAAAATGAGCTTTTACATCATCTTCATTTGTCCCATAAACCTTATAAGCTGTGGTAAATATACTTTCTTTAATATTATCATTGCTCATCCAAGGATATTTTTCATAAATTAAAGCTCCAAGGGTTAAAATAGCTGGGGTGCTAAAGCTAGTTCCTGCATTGCCATTTATTGAAAAAGGTGCTGCTATACAATCATCCCAACCATATTTTTTACATGTATTTCCTGCAGTATATACATACTTTTTTACCCCATTGTCCATAATATAATAAGTATCTTTATATCCTAATGGTTTTTTATCATAATAACCAAGTGCTATTATCCAGCCTTTTCTAAGTGGGCTATTTAAAGGAAGTGCATGGTTTGAAAAATCTCCAGTAGTTGGAGCGTTTCCAGCTGCACTAACAACAAGGGCGTTATTTTGCATAATAGCTGTATAAAAATCTCCTACATTATCTTCACTAGTATCAATTAATCCTGTTCTAGCAAATGAGCGATTAAAAAACCTTACTCCACTATTTGATAAATAATCAATAGTTGCAGCAAGATTTACATTATCTCCTGAGCTTAAATTATTTCCATCTGAATCAATTAAAGGTAAAGGCACATTAGCAAACTTTATGTCTTTAGCTAAATGATTTGCTGTATTCATTACTAAAGTTCCATGGTTTGCTTTTTCTTTTGTTTTTTCATTGATTAAAATAGAGCTTTTATAAGTTTTTTGAGTAAAATTAGCATTATTAGCTCTATATTCTAAATCGTTCCAATATAGTGTTGCGTGATTATTGTAATCATAATGATAGTTAAAAGCTAATTTGCTTAAATCTTCTGTTCCTGAATCTAAAATCGCTAAAATTATTCCTGTGCCTAAAAATCCTTGATTCCAATTAGAACTAAATCCAACGCTTGTAGTATAAATAGAAGCATTTTTGCCCGCAACGAAGTTTAAATACTTACTATCATATAAACTTTTTCCTAAATCAAATTCCGCAGTGTTTTGATAATTTGAATAAGTCTTTACAACAGGTGTAGGTGAGTTTGCACCGCCTCCACCACATGCACTTAAAAATAATAAACTAGCTAATAAAATACTAAATCTCAAAATCAAACCTTAAAAATAATTTCATGTAAAATATAAAACACACCAGTAGCAGCGATTATGCTAACAAAACCTTTTTTAAAAATTATATGAGTAATCAAAGCTACAAGACCAGCGATTATATAATCACTTGCGTAAGGTGGGTTTTCATAATCTAAGCCTTTATATAAAAAGCAAACTAAAATAACCATAATTAAAAGTGGCATATGTTTTTCAAGATACATTAAAAGCTCATTTGGTTTTTTTGTCCCAAAAAACATATAAGCTAAAGCCTTTAAAACAACAGCGCTAAAACCAGCAATTAGCAAAGCAATCATCGTATAAGACATAATTTCTTTCCTAAAATCAATATAAATATTCCTGAAAAAATACAGCTTAGCATCATATATTGCTTATCTATAAAAAATAAACCAACAAGCCCTAAAAATAATGCTATAAAAAATACTTTATTTTCTTTATGTTTTATGTAAAGCTCATAAGCTAATACAATAAATAAAGCGTTTAAAGAAAAGCCTAAAGCACTATAATCAGCTTTAGAGTAACTAGCAATAAAATATCCTAAAACACAGCCAAAAATCCAATATAAATGATTAAAAGTTAGGATTAAAACCGCAGTTTTTTTATCATAATCTTTTGCACTAAGCAATGCAAAGCTTTCATCGGTTAGAGCAAACATTGCATAATATTTTATAAATCCTAAATCTCTAAAATATTTTAAAGCTCCTAAAATATAGAAAAAATGTCTAAGATTTAGCAAACTTGCAGCTATTAAAATCTCTAATAAACTAGCACTCGCACTAAGTAATGATAATAATAAAAATTGTAATGAACCAGAAAAAACAAAAACAGCAGCAACAAATACTTCAAAAAATGTAAAAGAATTTGAATACGCAAGTATGCCAAAAGCAACACCTATTACAATGTATGCAACTGCAACTGCAAAAGTATCAACTAAAGCTTGTTTTATCATTTTGTGTACTTTTTGATATATTCGTCTACATCTACTTGTTTTTTAATAGTTTTTTCTTGTTTTACATTATTATCATCATCTTGAAAATAGATATAATCAATTCCAAAAAGAACACCAATAAAAATAATAAGTGGGATTAAAAATACCATCATTTCTCCTTTATACTCAAAAGAATAATAGCAAATATTTTTAAAGCAAAAAGCATTTTTTTAAATTTTCAAATTCCTAATTCAAATTCCAAACACTAAAAACTAGATTTTTAAATATTTATGTAAAACAAAAATAATTAATGATAAAAATAATACAAAAAAACCTTGTATGCTAAGATAAACTTCATAGCTAATAAAATCAATATATTTTACAATTATACCTTCAATTCCTTGAGCAGCAGCAGAACATAAAAACCAAATTCCCATAGTGCTAGTTTTAAACTCGGTTGAAGATACTTTTGAAACAACACTAAGACCAAAAATCCCAACACAAGTTTGAGAAACGCCTAACATTAAATAAGCAAATAAAATAAAGGCTGGATTTATACTATCGTTTTTACTTAATTGACCAAGAAAAATAAAAGAACTTGCAGCTACAAATAAAGATATTGCGATAATTAAAGCTTCATTTATATTATTATTTTTACTAATTTTACTTAAAATCGTGCTTGTTACAATACTTACTAAAAACATAAACGCTAAATACCAACTAGCAGGAACTAAATAATCATTCACATAAAACTGAACTTTATTTTTAATCAATATATTTAAAGTATTAAAACCTTGAAAAATAAGCATATAAAAAAACACAGCTGCTAATAAGTAGAATGCAAATTTTTTAAACTCACCTTTATTTTCAACTTTTTTATAAATAAAAAAATAAAAAAATATCAAGAGCAAAACCGAAACAATGCTTATTATTTTACTAATTGCTAAAAGATCAAAAAAGCTTAAAAACACCACAAAAGCTATAAAAAATAAAATCATTTTTATATTATTTTTAAAAAAGTCATATTTTATAGGCTCATTTGATATATTTTTTGCATTGAAGATAAAGACTAAAATAGCACAAAATACACTTAAAAATGCTGTTAAAAAAGCCAATTTATAAGAATGAATTATAAGCAAACCTGCACTCATTTGCCCTAAAAAACAGCCGATATTTACAAAGATATAGAAAATACTAAATACATATTCGCTATCATTTGGATATGTTTTTGATAATAAGCTCGTTATATTTGATTTAATCAAAACACTGCCAAGAAGAATAAAAATCAAAGCTAAAATTAAAAAATCAAAACTTAAAACCAAATAACCTAAAGCAATGAAAACAATTCCATATAAAACACATCTTTTAGCACCTAAACAAAAATCGCTTAAATACGCTCCAAACATTCCAAAAGCATAAATAGCAGCACCCAAACTAGCACTAATAGCACTAGCCTCACCTTTGCTAAAAGAAAAAACATCCATTAAGTAAAATACGAAGATTCCTAAAAAGCCTAAAAAGGCAAATCTTTCTAAGGCTTCTATATAACATATAGGTAATAATACTTTTGATTTATTTTCTAACATGATTTTCTCCTAAAGAAAAATCTAAGCCATAGAAAGATTTAATTCTATTAAATTTAAAGGAGGTGGTGGATTTACTAGGACTCGAACCTAGGACCAACCGGTTATGAGCCGGTTGCTCTAACCAACTGAGCTATAAATCCTCCGTGATTAAAAGCGTAATAGTATCTTTTTTTGCTTAAATAATTCTTAAAATTTTTAAAATTTAATAAATTTTTTAATTCCTAATTCAAATTCCTTTATTTCTCAAAGGAATTTGAATTAGGAAATTGCTTTAAATTTTTTAAAGCAATTTATCAAATATAATTTGGTGCATCGTTTGAAAAGATTATTAAATCTTTTTCTTTAGTATTGTTTGCTAAAGTATCTATTAACTCTGCTTTATCTTTTAAGATTATTTTATCAATCTTTAGATTTTCATCATAAATTAAAGCATTGCTTTCGCTTGTAATTATCGCTAAATCAAAACATTCATTAATTACTTCGCAAAGCTTTATATTAAGCTCATCACTTGCTTCAATAATTCCTGGACTTACCAAAACTCTTTTTCCAGCTTTATAATCTTTTATTATTTTATAGCTATCACTCATTCCATCATAGTTTCCATTAAAACCATCGTCAATTATAAATTTTGGCTCTTTTGAGATAATTTCTAGTCTATGAGCTGTTGGCTTTATATTTTTTACCTCTTCTTTAATCTGCTCATAATTTAAGCCTAAAGCTTTAGCTAAACTAATACAAGCTGCTAAATTACTAGCATTAAAACTACCTAATAAATTAGCAAAATAATCTTCGCCTTTATATTTAAAACTAAGCCCATCAAGGCTTGCATTAATATCGCTTAATCCTTCATCATAAGAAGAAGTTTCATTTACACTACTATGAGTAATTGCTAACTCAAACCTTTCGCTTTGTAAGGCTTCTTTTTTTGTAGCTCTTGTGTTTTCTATATTTTTAAAATATTCTAAATGCGCTGTGCCGATTTGTCCTATTATTACATAATGAGGGCGAACTAATTTAGTGATTTCTAATATATCGCCTTGCTTTCTAGCACCTGCTTCAATGATTAATAACTCCGTATCAGGCTTAAGATTTTCATTAATATCTTTTATAAGCCCTAAAGTAGTGTTAATGCTACCTTTTGCATAATGGATTTTAAAATGATTTTGTGTAATTTGAGCTAAAAAATGCTTTATGCTGGTTTTTCCATAACTAGCAGTTATTAAGACTACTTTGCAATTATTTAATTTTGTAATCTTTTCGTAAGCTTTGTTATAAAAGCCCTTATTTACAAAATATTCGCATATATAAGAGCAAATAAACGCAAAAGCTAAAATATCAAGCGTATGTGGGTCAAGCTTATAATAAAAATGAAGTGGACTAAAAATCAAAACACCTAATAAATTAAATGCAAAAAGCCTTTTAATTCTAGCAGTAAATACCAAAGGCTTATCAATATTTTTAGCTAGTAAAACAAGTGCTATTAAATAAACAATCATCAAAGCTAACGCTAAATAATGATTAATATCACAAGTGATTACATAGAGTAAAAAAGGAGCTATTAGATAATAAAAATGCCAACGCTTTTTGGCAAAATTAAAAATAACTCTTTTAAATTTATAACTATTTAGCTGTAAAACCAAAGCTAAATAATAAAGCATTAAAAACGAAAAAATCGCTGAAACAATATAAATCATCAAAATAACCCTTCATCACTTGTATTAAGCTCTTTTAAAAAATCAGTTTTGCTAATCTTACTAAGCATATAAGTATTGTTTGTAACCTTGCTTACTTCTACTAAATTAATATGTTTTTTAATCTCTTTTATAACCTCTATATTTTGCTCAAAAAATACAACCTTAGAGCCTTCACTCATCTTAACTATTTCATTATTTTCATTTAAAAAAATAAAATCTAATAATTTAAGATTTGAATAATTAATTTCTAGCTCTTTAATTGAGTGAATTTTTGCTAATTGCTCTGTAAAAATAACAGGTATAAAAACATTATAATAATATTCATCATTCAAGATTAAATCTTGATAAAAAAAGCTTGATCGCTTGATAATATTATAAGAATATTCTTGCTTACTTACACTCAAACTCAGCTCTTTTAAATAATCCAAATCACTGCTAAAAAGCAAATCTTGTTTTAGTATTAATTCAAAATCTTTAAATAAATCATTGCTTAATACCGAAATATTTAGCCTTTTTAAGCATTCTATGCCTAATTCATCAAATAAAATAGCTCTTTTATTCATAGAAGAAAAAGCAATTATTCTAAGCATAGAATGATAAAAATCATCAACCAATAAATAAGCAACTTCTTCATCAACAACCTTAAGCTTATCTGTGCTAATTATCGCATAAGCACCTTTATTTATAGCTTCTTTTGCTTCTTCTTCACTATTTGTAAAAAAAGCACTAGCCATAGTAACATTACTTAAGTTCGTGCAAAAACTACTAAGCCTTAAATTATTAGACTTGTTTATAATTTTTGCATTAATTAATTCCGAAAAATTGCTTATTTGCAAGGCTTATCCTATGATTGCACCATTTTCGCAAGGACTTAATGGACTAAGTAATACTAAGCTCTCATCTGAATTTTTAGCACTTAAAATCATTCCTTCGCTTAAATGTTTAAAGATTTTTCTACTTTCTAAATTAGCAAGTAAAATAATTTGTTTTCCAACTAATTGCTCAGGTTTATAATATTTAGCAATTCCACTTAAAACTTGGCGTTTTTCAGTGCCTAAATCAAGCTGAAATTTTAGTAATTTTTCACTACCTTCAACATTTTCACATTCTAAAACAGTTGCTACTTGCATTTTAATTTTTGCAAAATCATCAATTTTTATTTTTGGCTCTTTTATTTCTTCTTTAACTTCTTTAATCTCTTGCATATTTTCAACCTTTAATTCAACTCTAGAAAATAAATGTTCGCACTCGCTTACCTTAAAGCTATTTTGCAAAACAAACATATCATTATATGCCTTAGTATCAATGCTAATTCCTAAAGCATTTGCAATTTTTAAACTTGCTTTTGGCATAACAGGGCTTAATAAAATACTAGCATTTTTTAAAATATTAAAAATTACTACCAATAAGCTTTGAGTTTTTTCGCTTTCGTTATTTTTCATCATATTCCAAGGCTCATATTTTGAAACCATAGCATTTGCAACACTTAAAGCTTTTAAAACTTCATTTATGTATTCGTTCATTCTAAGCTCATTAATTGCATTTATACTTGCTTTAAAATGCTCGTTTGCTTCATTTAATTCTTCGCTAAATCCTGATTTAAATTCCACGCTCAAATCAAAGTATTTTTTAGCCATTGAGATACTTCTACTTAATAAATTGCCTAATTCATTTACTAATTCGCCATTTATTTTATTAACCATTGCAGCTTTGCTAAAATCTCCGTCATTTCCAAAAGGCATTTGAGATAATAAAAAGTATCTTAAAGGCTCATTTCCAAATTCATTTTTAATATCTTGTGGATTTACAACATTACCTATACTCTTACTCATTTTCTCGCCTTCAACAGTCCACCAGCCATGCGCTCCTATCATCTTAGGCAGTGGCAAATCAAGACTCATTAAAAAGCAAGGCCAATAAATAGCATGAAATTTTAAAATATCTTTTCCAACTAATTGAACATTTGCAGGCCAAAAAGACATTTTCGCATCATCATCTAAGTATCCTAAAGCACTTAAATAATTACTAAGTGCATCAAGCCATACATAAATAATATGCTTATCATCATTTAATTCATCAGGTATTTTTATCCCCCATGAAAAGCTAGTTCTAGTAACTGATAAATCCCTTAAACCTTGTTTTACAAAGGCTATTACTTCATTTTTTTTACTTGCTGGCATAATGCAAGTTGGATTTTCTTCATACCATTTTAATAATCTATCTTGGTATTTGCTTAATCTAAAAAAATAGCTCTCTTCTTTTAATATCCTTGTAGGCTTTTTGCAATCAGGGCATTTATCCTCATCTAAAAGCTGAGTTTTAGTATGAAAAGTCTCGCAAGATACACAATAATGCCCTTCATATTCATCTTTATAAATATCGCCTTTTTCATACATTTTTAAAAATATCTTGCGAACAATTGCTTTGTGCTTTTCATCTGTTGTTCTTATAAAATAATCATTGCTAATTTCAAGTTCAGCCCATAAATCTTTAAAACTTTTACTAACTTTATCAGCATAAGCCTTAGGACTTTCATTGTATTTAATAGCACTTTCTTCTATTTTTTGTCCGTGCTCATCTGTGCCTGTTAAAAAAAATGTTTCATCTCCACGAAGTCTTGCAAATCTTGCAAGCGTATCTGCAATTATAGTAGTATATGCGTGTCCTATATGAGCTTTATCGTTTACATAATAAATAGGAGTTGTAATATATGTTTTCATCTAAATCCTTAAAAGTTGAAGTCTTGTGAAGCACCTTGCGACATATTTTCATAAGTTGCTTTTACAAAAGTATCTCTTATTTCACATTCGCAAAGTTTTTCACAATCTATACAAGATAATTTATTTTGTGTTTTTTGTTGGCAATCTTGCAAGGCAATTTTTGCAGCATGCAAATTACTCTCATAAATATTCATTCAAATAACCCTTTTCATACATTGAGCCTAAATAACAAGGTGTGCTTGCATGAATTGTGCTAAATTTTAGATTTAATAAACTTTCATATCCTTTTGAGCCTTTTATACCATCGCTTGAAAATCCACCAGCTTTTTCATAAATATAAGCGAAAGGAAATACTTCAAATAAAGCTCTAAGTTTTCCTAATTTACCATCATTTAGGGTTGCTGTGCTTGTATTTGGGTATGAAAATAAGCCACCACCTTTAATTAAAATTTGGTGTAAATCACTAACCATAGCACCACTATATCTTAAGCGATATCCATCAGCAAATATCTTATCAATCATAGTTTTATGCTCTTTGCTCCAGTCTTTTTGAGTGCCACCTGTTGCGTTTAATTTGCCTTTTTCTTCTAATTTTAAATCTTTTAGATATTTAAACTCTTTTCCATCATATTCATATAATTTTGGTTCATTTATACAAATTACAAGCTGAGTTCTAGGTCCATAAATTGAATAAACAGCTGCTTTTAAATTAGCAGGTTCAGCTGTATTTTCATAAATTGCAAAAATACTTCCAACAGCAAAATTAACATCAAAAAGTGAAGAACCATCAAGTGGATCGTATGCAACAACATATCTTGCATCATCATATAAAAAATGTGGATTTTCTTTTTCTTCGCTAATAATTGCTTTTATAGAACCAACTTTACTAAGCTCATTTGTAATTATCATATCACTTAAAACATCTTGTTTAAGCTGTAAATCTCCACTAGCATTATTAAGCTCTGTATAACCATATTCTGGATTATCAAAACTTTGTTTAATTTTTAAAACACTTGCTTTTATAGCTTGAATTACTTCTTGCATTAAATCTCCTTAGCATTCTTTAGAACAAAATCGCTAATACTAGCAATATCATCTAAATTAAATTGAGTTAATCCGTAGTTTTTATTAGAATAACTTGCTAATGCTAAAGAATATTCTAAATAACTCTCATCAATTTCTTTACAAAATACGCAAAGTCTCGGTAATGGTAAAATCTTAAGACCTTCAACCAAAACAATATCAGCACTAAATTGCTTAATAATTTGCTCAATTTCAAGTGAATGATGATAAAACATAGTAGTTTTATTTGGACTTAGCACTGCAACTTCTGCACCTGTTTGATAAAATTTAAAACTATCTTTACCATTAGTATCAAATACGGCTTTATCTTTTGGATCATGCTTAATAATTGCTACTTTTAAGCCTTGATTTTGTAAATATTCTGAAATTTTACAAATTAATGTAGTTTTGCCCGAATTTGATGGGCCTGTGAATGCGAATGCTTTTTTCATTGATTAACCTTTTTTATTAAAAATTATAAAATTATAAATTAAACAAAGAAGAAGTTATGAAAAAAGCCATATTATTAATAATTTTTATATTTTTATCAGCTTGTGTAAAAGACAAAAATGAATTTTATAATTCTAAAGAAGAGATAATGCTAAGGTCTTATTATATAAAAGACTTTATTATAAGTTATTTAGGAGTTAAAGATAATAAAGATATATTAATTATCGCTAGTAAAACTAAATTAAACTCAATTTTGGTTGATAATATCAGTAGGGATTTTGAGAGTATTTCTAAGGATTTATTTAATCTACCTTATCAAAATGATTTTTTATATTTTTATAAAACAAGCTTTGATTTAATAAATAAATCAGTAATAAATGTAATTTTAAACAATGATAACGAAACAAGTATAAACATTCAAAAGATTTCAAAATCTCTTGAATATCATTTGTAATTCCTATTTCAAATTCTTTTGGAATTTAAAATAGGAAATTGAGTTATTTTGCAATGAAATTATTAGGATTAAAATATTCTAAATTAAATGCTTCTGCAACACCTTCATGAGTGCAATGACCTTTATGAGTATTTAATCCATGTCTTAAACTCTCAAAACAAGTAATCGCTCCAACTACTCCTAAGTTTGCTATTTTTATACCATAAGGAGTTGTTGCGTTTAATAAAGCTAAAGTAGCTGTTTTTGCTACTGCACCTGGCATATTAGCAACTGCATAATGAATAATCCCATCTACTTCATAAATAGGATTTGTGTGAGTTGTCGCACGGCTTGTTTCAAAGCAACCCCCTTGATCTATCGCAACATCAACAATTACCGCACCTTTTTTCATATGTTTTAAATGTTTTCTTGATAATAATTTAGGAGTTTTTGCACCAGGAACTAAAGCTGCTCCAATAACCACATCAGCATCTTTAATACTATCTAAGATATTTGAAATATTACTATAAAGTGTAGTGATTTTGCCATTAAATACATGGTCAATATAATCAAGCCTATTTGCATCACGACCTAAAATTACAACTTCAGCACCCATTCCAAAAGCAAGTTGTGCAGCATTTAATCCAACCATACCACTTCCTAAAATCACAACCTTACCTTTTTTAACACCTGTAAGTCCGCTAAGAAGCATACCATTGCCACCATAAGTTTTCTCAAGATATTTACAGCCTTGAATAACTGCTAAACGACCTGCGATAGCGCTCATTGGAGCTAGACAAGGTAAGCTTTTTCCTTCTTGAATAGTTTCGTATGCAAATGCTGAAATTTCTTTTTCTATAAGCATTTTTGTAAGCTTTTCATCTGCTGCAAGATGTAAATAAGTATATAAAATTTGCCCTTTTTTAAAAAATTTATATTCACACTCAATTGGTTCTTTAACTTTAACAATCATTCCTGCTTTATCAAAGATTTCTTCTTTTGTTAAAATTTTAGCTCCAGCTTTTATATATTCTTCATCACTTATATCGATTCCAGCTCCTGCTTTGCTTTCTACTAAAACTTCATGTCCATGATTAATATATTCAACAACATCTAAAGGTGTTAACCCAACTCTATATTCTTGGTCTTTAATTTCTTTTAAACAACCTATTATCATAAATACTCCTTCTAAGTTAAAGGAGTATGATATATAAAAATAAAAAATCTAAAAAGAAATTTTTTAAAAAAATATGAAAATTGTTACAATTTTACAAGTTATATGTCTTCTAATATATGCACAATAACTATTTTGCAAGCTAAGAATAATAAAAGCAAACTTCCTATGGGTTGTAAAATCTTTTTGTTGGCCTTAATTTTACTAATTAAAAAACTTGAAATACACATTACAAATGTAATGCTAAAAATTAAAATAATAGACATAAACAAATCATATTTTAATGAAAAAATCATAAGTCCAGCACCTAAAGCATCAATACTTGTAGCAATACTTAGCATAAATAAAGAAAAATAATTTATATTAATTTCTTCTTTATTTTCATCTAAAAATTCTTTAAATAACTTATAAGATAAAAAAGCAAAAATAAAAAATATTAAATAATGATCAATTGCTTGAATTATTTTCATATATTTTGTATTTAGATAATAAGTTATGTAATAGCCTATAATGGGCATAAAAGCTTGAAAAAACGCTGCTAAAGAGCTAAAAACAATTAATTTTTTTATATTATTTCGTAGCACCAAGCATATACTAAGTGCTACGAAAAACGCATCTATTCCTAAAGAAAAGGCTAAGATGATTAAATCAATTATCATCAAATAGCCCTGTTTCTTCTTCTACAACTTCTTCTTCGTCTTCTTCTTTAGGACATTTTGCAATACTTACAACCTCATCGCTTCCAACATTTACAACGATAACGCCACTTGTATTACGCCCTGCTTTTCTAATACTTTGCATATCAGTTCTAATCATCTTACCACTACTTGTAAGCGCCATTAAATCCATAGTATCATCAACAATTACAATACCTACTAAGTCTTTAGTCTTTTGAGTAAGTTTCATGCAAATTACACCCTTACCGCCACGACTTTGTAAGCGATATTCACCTGCATCGGTTCTTTTTGCGATACCTTTTTGACTAACGCTTAAAATCTCTTGTTCGTTATTTTCAATCACTACTGCACCTATTACACAATCATCTTTTTCTTTAAAGCGAATTGCAGTAACACCACGAGCTACACGACCAATTTGGCGAACTTTTGTTAGTGGAAACTTAATACACATACCTTTTTTAGTAGCTACAAAAATCATTGTTCCAACATTTTGATTTTCTTCATTATTTTCTACATTTTCTTCGTTTTCTTCAATGATTTCTACATTATTTTCAGTATTTTCTTCGTTTTCTTCAACTTCTATTATCTCACTAGCATCATTATATGCTATTAAAACGCTTACTAACTCATCATTTTCATCAAGATTAATTGCTCTTACTCCAACTGAACGAATATTGCTATATTCACTTAAATTAGTGCGTTTAATTAAACCATTTTTCGTAAAGAACGCTAAAGATTTTTCATTGCTAAAATCAGTAGTTGGAATAATTGCCATAATTTTTTCATCAGGAGATAAATTGATTAGATTTACAACAGCTTTTCCTTTTGCTGTTCTACTACCTTCTGGGATTTTATAAACTTTTAACCAATATAACTGACCTTTATTGGTAACAAACATTAGCGTATCGTGTGAGTTTGCCGTAAAGAAGCTTTCAATAAAGTCATCATCATAAGTAGTAACTGCAACCTTACCTTTACCACCACGCTTTTGTTTTTCATAAGATTTTGTAGGAACTCTTTTAATATATCCACGATGAGTAATTGTAATTACCATAGGCTCATTTGGTATTAAGTCTTCTACATCTATTTCATCATAATCATCAATGATTTCTGTAATTCTTGGAACTTTATATTTATGTTTAAGTTCTAATAATTCATCATTAATGATTTCTTCAATTTTTTCTTCGCTTTTTAAAATAGCGTTTAATCTTTCAATGGTAGCTAATAATTCTTTTAATTCTTCTTCAAGTTTATCACGCTCAAGACCTGTTAATCTGCTTAGTCTCATTTCTAAAATAGCACTAGCTTGAACTTCACTTAAAGCAAATTTATTCATCAAGCCTTCTTTAGCACTTGCTGTATCTGCACTTGATTTAATAAGCGTAATAACTTCATCAATATTATCTAATGCAATTTTTAAGCCTTCTAAAATATGAGCTCTCTTTTTAGCTTGTTCTAGTTCATAAATTGTTCTTCTAATAATTACTGTTTTTCTATGATTTAAGAATAAATCAAGTAATTCAATTAATGAAAATACTTTAGGCTCTTTATTATGAATTGCAAGCATAATAACACCAAATGTAGTTTCCATTGTAGTGCTTTTAAATAAGTTATTTAAAACTATTTCACTCATTGCATCACGCTTTAGCTCAATTACAAGGCGGATTCCATCTCTATCACTCTCATCTCTTGTTTCGCTAATGCCTTCTATTTGCTTTTCTTTAACAAGCTCTGCAATTTGTTCGTGAAGTCTTGCTTTATTTACTTGATAAGGTAATTCATCAATTACTATTAATTCTTTATTGCCCTTTTGCTCTATATGAGTTTTAGCTCTTACTTTTATTCTACCACGACCTGTTTTATAAGCTTCAATTATTCCTTTTTTACCAAAGATTATTCCGCCGGTAGGAAAATCAGGGCCTTTGATAAATTGCATTATTTCTTCTACTGAAGCGTTTTTGTTTTTAAGTAAATATAAAAGTCCATCAACTAATTCATCTAAACTATGTGGCGGAATATTAGTTGCCATACCAACAGCAATACCGCTAGAACCATTTAAAAGCAAGTTTGGGACTCTAGTAGGTAATACATCAGGTTCAAACTCTCTTCCATCATAGTTTGGAACAAAATCAACTGTATCTTCATCAATATCTTTTAATAAATCTTCAGTTAAATCACTCATTTTAGCTTCGGTATAACGCATAGCAGCAGCACCATCTCCATCAACCGAACCAAAGTTACCTTGCCCTTTAATAGTTGGATATCTCATAGAAAAATCTTGAGCCATTCTAACTAATGCATCATAAACAGCAGTATCTCCATGTGGATGGTATTTACCTATTACATCACCCACTATACGAGCTGATTTTACAAATCTTGTTCTAGCACCAACTTCTGGCTTATTCATAGCATATAAAATTCTTCTATGAACAGGTTTTAATCCATCTCTTGCATCAGGTAATGCACGACCTATAATTACTGACATAGAATAATCTAGATAACTTGTCTTAATACTATCTTCAATATCTACAATAGTAATTTCACTATTATCAAATAAATTCATTGTGTTCCTTTAAGTTAAAGATTTTTTTATACTAGCAAACTAAACTTTCGCATCGGCTAATACAACGGCAAAAAGAACATTTATTTTTGCTTTTTTAAGCACTGCGTGAGCTTGTTTTAAAGTCTCACCTGTTGTAATAATATCATCTACTAAAATCACAGGTTTATCAATATTTTTTAATAATTCAAAATTTCTTTTATTTTTCTTTCTAAAAGCAAGGCTTTTACCTTTATAAATCACCCTATTTTTAGCCTTAATTACATTATAACAAGGGATAATATTATTTGCTTTCATATTTTTTAATAAAATCGCCGTATGTGAATAGCCTTCTTTTATATCATCATCTAAACCTATCGCATAAGCTAATTCGTTTTTAAATCTAAATCTTTTATAAGAATATGAAGCTAATTTGTTTAAAATAAAATACCCACTTATATAGTGTTTATGACTTAAAAGATTTTTAATTTTTGAATATTTATAAAAACTTATAACTTCTAATCCATCATCTAAAATTCTTCTTTTACATTCAAGTTGTTTAAAATCTTTTTCGCACGTAGAACAAAATATTTTAAATGTTGGCTTTAAGCAGTTATAACATAGCATATTTAACTTTTAAGCACCGAGTTATTTTCGGTGCTTTTGTATAAGAATTTGAAATAGGAATTATGAAAATAATCCATTCACACTTTCATTGTGATAAACACGGCGAATTACTTCTCCAAACAATGGTGCAACGCTTAAAGTTGTTATTTTTTTGCATTCTTTTGCAAGTGGTATTGTATCAGTTACTATTAATTCATCTAAAGCACCATTTTCTATTCTATCGTATGCAGCTCCACTTAAAACTGGATGAGTACAGCAAGCAATTACACTTTTTGCACCTAATTTCTTAAATACTTCTGCAGCTTTAACAATAGTTCCAGCAGTATCAATCATATCATCAACAATAATTACATCTTTACCATTAACATCGCCAATTACGTTCATAACTTCGCTTTCATTTGCTTTTTCACGGCGTTTATCAACGATAACTAAATCTAAATCAAGTGCTTTTGCGACACTTCTTGCACGAACAATTCCACCTGTATCAGGGCTTGCTACTACGGCTTTACTTAAATCTCTTTGTCTTAAGTGTTCGTTAAAAATAATACTTCCATAAAGATTATCAACAGGAATATTAAAAAATCCTTGAATTTGTCCTGCGTGTAAATCAATTGTAGCTACACGACTAATTCCTGCAGTTTGCATTAAATCAGCAACTAATTTTGCACTAATTGGAACTCTTGGAGCTGCTTTTCTATCTTGTCTAGCATATCCAAAATATGGAACCACAGCTGTAATTGAATTAGCTGAGCTTCTTTTTAAAGCATCGCTTAAAATTAATAATTCCATCAAATTATCATTTGCAGGAGCACAAGTGCTTTGGATAATAAAAACATCTTTACCACGAACACTTTCTCCTATTTGAACGCTAATTTCGCCATCGCTAAAGCGTTTAATCCCTGCATCACTTAATCTGCAATCTAATCTTTGAGCAACTTTATTTGCAAAATCAAGATTAGCAGAGCCTGAAAAAATAGTATAACCTCTCATAAAATAACCTTTCAAAAAAATAATTACTAAAATATTTTAACAAAAAAAACTTATAAGTTAATTTGTTACAAATTGTAACAAGTTTTAAATTTAATTACTTTTTTACCTATGTATTTTATTATTCTGTGCTAAATTAAGCCTTTTATTTTAAAATACCTTAAAACTTTATTGAAAGGAAAAACATGGAATTTACACCTAACTTTAATCCATTAGGTAACATTTGGTTAAGTGCTTTAGTTGCATTCTTGCCAATATTATGCTTCTTCCTTTGTCTTGTCGTATTTAAGACAAAAGGTTATGTAGCAGGATTTTTAACCGTTGTTGCAGCTATTTTAGTAGCTGTTTTTGCATACAAAATGCCTGTAAATGCAGCATTTGCTAGTATTATAGTAGGATTTACTACTGGTATTTGGCCTATTGCTTGGATTATCATTGCAGCTATTTTTCTTTACAAATTATCTATTAAATCAGGACAATTTGAAGTAATTAAGCAAAGCATTATGACAATAACTCCAGATCATCGTATCCAAGTAATCATCATTGGATTTTGTTTTGGAGCATTCCTTGAAGGTGCTATTGGTTTTGGTGGTCCTGTTGCAATTACTGCAGCACTACTAGTTGGACTTGGACTAAGACCTTTACAAGCTGCTGGATATTGTATGATAGCAAATACTGCACCTGTTGCTTTTGGAGCTATTGGGGTTCCAATTCTTGCTATGGCAGGTGCTTTAGGGCTTGATCCACATCCAATTTCTCAAATGGTAGGAAGAATATTACCTCCACTTAGTTTTTGTGTTCCATTCTTTATAATATTCTTAATGGATGGCATGAAAGGTATTCGTGAGACTTTCCCTATCGTATTCGTTGCAGCAGCATCTTTTGCAATAGCTCAATTTTTCTCATCAAACTTTTTAGGTGCAGAATTACCTGATATTATTTCAGCTGTTGTTTCATTAGTATGTACAACTGCTGCTGTAAAAGCATTTAAAATTAAAAATATTGTAAGATTTGATGGTAAAACTGATTTTAGTGATGTAAAAACTCTTAGCTTAGGCGAAGTTGTTTATGCTTGGTCTCCATTTATTTTATTAATTATCTTCATTGTTGTTTGGACACAACCTTGGTTTAAATCTTTATTTGGAACTGATGCAGCTTTAGCATTTACAAACCTAAAATTATCATTTGCTAGTTTAGGTGATTTAGCGGTAATTAAGCCATCACTTGTTGAAGGTGGTAAAGCAGGAACTCAAGCACTTAGCGTAGGAATTCCATTAATTAATACTCCAGGAACAGCTATTTTATTTGCTGCAATTGCAAGTATTTATATTCTAAAAGTAAAAGTTGATGATGCTAAAGTTTGCTTTAACGATACTTTAAGAGAAATGGCTTTCCCTATTTTAACTATTGGTTTGGTTGTAGGTTTTGCAAAAATTACTGATTATAGTGGAGCAAGTGGAACATTAGGAATTGCATTATCACAAACTGGTGGAGCATTTACATTCTTCTCACCTATTATTGGATGGATTGGAGTGTTCTTAACAGGTTCTGATACAAGTGCAAACCTTTTATTTGGTTCATTACAGCAAGTTACAGCTCATCAATTAGGTTTTGCTGATTCATTATTCTTAGCAGCAAATAGTGCTGGTGGTGTTGTTGGTAAAATGATTTCTCCACAAAGTATTGCAGTTGCTTGCGCTGCTGTTGGACTTGTTGGACGCGAAAGTGAGTTGTTTAAATATACAATTAAATACTCAATTGCTATGATTATTTTAATAGGTCTTTGGGTAAGCTTTATAGCATACTTTATGCCTTATATAATTCCAGCAACTAAGGTTTTATGATAATTAAATGAAAAAATTTAAAAAAATTATCAGAAAAAATCTTGGGATTTATTTTATGGTAATTGCTAGTTTTGCATTTGCACTCATGGGGTGCAGTGCAAAACTACTTGCAAATGATATGCCTAGTGTTGAGATTATGTTTTTTAGAAATGTAATCGGAGTAATTTTTATCGCTTATTTAATTTATAAAATTCCACATAAAAAATCAGGTGGCAAGTTTTTTTTATTATTTTTTCGTGGTCTTATCGGAACAATCTCTTTATATTTTTTCTTTTATAATGTTGCAAATATTTCTTTGGGTGGAGCTTTTGCTTTTCAAAAAACAAATCCTTTATTTGTTGCACTAATTGCGTTTTTGTTTTTTAAAGAGCAACTAGGAATTAAAAGTATTTTATATTTATTTTTAGCTTTTAGTGGGGTTATGTTAATAATTCAGCCACTAGCACCAGAACACTTGCATACTGGTTTTGATATAAAAAACTCAATTTTAGGAGTTTTAAGTGGTCTTACAGCAGCTCTAGCTCTTACAAGTGCAAGAGAACTTGGAAAATATTATAATACTGAAGTTATAGCGTCGAGTTTTTTTATATTAGGAACTATTTTACCTATATTATCAATGCTTGGTGGAGAATATTTAGATCCTGATTTGATTAAGTATTTTGATTTTGCTTTTGCAAAATTTGTAATGCCAAATGATTTTAAATTATGGATATTGATAATTTTAATGGGAAGTCTTTCAATTGTATATCAAATATATGTTACAAAAGCCTATAAGGCAGCTAAAAAAGCAGGAGTTGTAGCAGGGGTTGGTTATATTGATGTTGTCTTTACATTATTACTAGGGATACTTTTAGGAGATGATTTACCAAGTTTAATGGTTTTAGCGGGTATAATCTGCGTTTTAATAGGCGGTATAGGAATAAGCTTAAGTAAGGATAATAAAAAATGAGAAAAATTATATTATTTGCAGGACCTTGCGTTATAGAAAGTCCTGAAGTTGTTATGGAAGTGGCAAAAAGATTAGAAAAAATAGCTAAAAATCCACAAATTGATTTTTATTTTAAATCAAGTTTTGATAAAGCAAATCGCACAAGTTTAGATAGTTTTAGAGGGCCTGGACTTGAAAAAGGTTTGCAAATTTTAGCTGATGTAAAATCTAAATTTGGTTATAAATTAATAACTGATATTCACGAAAGTCATCAAGCTAGCATTGCAGCCGAGGTTGTTGATACACTTCAAATTCCTGCGTTTTTATGTAGGCAAACGGATTTATTAGTTGCAGCTGCAAAAACAAAAGCTATTATTAATATTAAAAAAGGACAATTCTTAAATCCAAACGATATGAGATATAGTGTTGCTAAGATTGCACAAACTAGAGGATTTAACTATACAACTAATGATGAAAGTTTTTTTGCAAGCTCTGATTTAGGTGAAAGAGTTTATAATGATTTAGCTGATAGTGATTTCTCACTTGCTCATCAAATGGCAAGAGAAGCTGGTATTTTAGTGGTTGAAAGAGGCACTAGTCTAGGATATGGTAATTTAGTTGTTGATATGAGATCGCTTAAAATTATGAGAAATTTCGCACCTGTTATTTTTGACGCAACTCATAGCGTTCAAATGCCTGGAGCTGCAGGTGGAAAAAGCGGTGGAGATAGCTCTTTTGTAATGCCACTTGCTCGTGCTGCTGCTGGGGTTGGTGTTGATGGATTTTTCTTTGAGACACACTATAATCCAAAAGAAGCTTTATGTGATGGACCTAATATGATAGCAACTGATGAGCTTGAAGCAAAGGTTAATTTATTATTAAAAATACTAAATAAAGGATAATTATGAATATTATTGAAGGAAAATTAAAATTAAATGGCAATGAAAGATTTGCAATTATAAATGCTAGATTTAATAGTTTTATTACTGATAAATTAGTTGAAGGTGCAAAAGATGCTTTTGTTCGTTTTGGCGGTGATGAGAGCAAACTTGATTTAATACTTGTTCCTGGTGCATTTGAACTACCTTTTGCATTAAAGCAAGCTGTTGAACAAGGATATGATGGAATAGTTGTTCTTGGTGCTGTAATTCGTGGAGATACACCTCATTTTGACTATGTAGCAGCAGAATGCACTAAAGGAGTTGCAGCAATTACTCTAGCAAATGATACTCCTATTAGTTTTGGTGTGCTTACCACTAATACGACAGAACAAGCTATGGATAGAGCAGGAATTAAAAGTGGAAATAAAGGCTATGAAGCAATGGTAACTACTATTGAAATGCTAAACTTAAAAAGAGTTCAAAATGGCAACTAGACATCAAGCTAGAATGACCGTTGTAAGTTTGCTTTATTCGTTTGATTATGTTCAAAATAGCGAACATGTGAATGATTATTTAGAAGAGCATAAAATTAGAAATGCAATCCGTGAATGGGCGTTAGAATTATTTAATGGAGTTCAAAATAATTTAAGCAAAATTGATGAATGCTTAAAAGGTATTTTAGAAAGCAACGAAGTAAATAATCTAGGTGGTATGGAAAAAGCCATATTAAGACTTGGGGTTTATGAATTATTATTTACAAAAACAGATAAAGCAGTAATTATAAATGAAGCAATAGAACTTGCAAAAGAATACGCAAGCGATAACGCACCAAAACTTATAAATGGTGTTTTAGATAAGGTAAGGGCTTGAAAAAAGCTTTTACCATTATTGAATTAATTTTTGTAATTATTATAATCGCAATACTTGCTTCGGTTGTGATTTATAAAATAAGCAGCATTAGAGATGATGCACATAATGTAGCTCAAGTTAATAATTTTAAAACCTTAATAAATGATTTAAATACTTATTATGTAAGTAAGGGTGATTATTTTAAAGATGATGAAGGTATAAATATCTCAAAAATGACTAATGTGGGTAATAAACATACTCATTATTACGAATTTAATTCAAGTGATAATAAGCCTTGCTTTATACTTATGTTTGTAAAAGATGAATTATATATTCAACCAGCTTTCAATCCTAAGAAATTACCTAGAGCTTGCAAGCAATTGCATGAAATGTTTTTAAGCTATAATATAGACTTTTTAAAAGACGATTATAAAGCACTTTTATTTTCTCATAAAGACAAAACAAAATAATCAAATTCCTATTTTAAATTCTTAAAAAAATTAAAATAGGAATTAGTTTTATAAAATTGTAATTCCGAATTCAAATTCTTTTTATTTTAATGATAATTTTGTGTAAAAAATTGACTTCTCAAATTCCTTTAAATATACAAAAAAAATTAAAGGAATTTGAAATAAGAATTATAAAATTTGTTGAGTATAAATAGCATCATCTACGCTTGCTAAATATCCTAAATTATTTGTCTTTATGTAGTTAATAAATTCATCTTGCTCTCTTGATAAACTTGAATGGCTTTTAAGTTCCATTACAACTTCATCTTTAATCAATCTTGAGTTCAAAAAGTCTAGCTCATAGCTTGAAACATTTGTATTAATAAATGCTTTTCTAATTCTACTATTAAACTCCCACGAAGCTAAAATATCAAGGTTGTTAGAATTAAGCTTAATTTGCGTGCAAGGATTATTCATCTTGCTTATATTAAACTCAGCTTTTATTCCAAAAAAATTAGCCAAATCAATATCATGAACGCAAAGATCTAAATCAACCCCAACATCACTAATTCTTGCTGGTTTTTTAGATGCTCTTATAAAACTTGCATATTTTATCTCTTCGCCTTGACTTTGTTTTAAGAACTCTAGGCTAACAGGATTAAATCTTTCACAAAAACCAACAGCAACATTTACCCCACTTTGCTTAATTGCATAAGCTTCATCTAAATTAAAGCTAAGCGGCTTTTCTATTAATATATATTTTACTTTTTCACTTAATTTTAAAAATACTTCATAATGATATTTAGTAGGAACTACAATAATAGCTCCATCAATTTTATTGCTTAATAATTCATCTAAATTAGAAAAATAAAGCTCATCTTCTATCCATTCAGGCTTTATCACATCATAACAAAATAAATTTATATCTTTTTTTCTAAGCTCGGTATAATGGTTTTTTCCCATTACACCAAGCCCAATTAATGCTATATTCATTAAAATCCTTGATTTTCTAAAGTTTCATTTAATTTATTTAATAAATTAATCTTTTCCCATTGAGTTGCCATATCAATCTCATTTCCTTCTTCAGTAGAGCTAAAGCCACATTGTGTGCTAAACTCAATCTGAGAAGATTTTAGATATTTTTTAGCTTCAAATGCTCTTGATACCAACTCATCTAAACTAGGACTTTCTTTTACTTTTGTAGTTAAAAGTCCTATAACTACTGTTTGATTTTTAATATATTCTAAAGGTTCAAATCCACCTGCCCTATCGCTATCAAATTCTAAGAAAAACTTATCTATATTAAGCTTTGCAAATAATTCTTTTGCTACTTTAATATATCCACCACTTGCACTAAAATGGCTTCTGTAATTTCCTCTACAAATATGAATTGCTGTTGTAATATTTTTTGGCATAGTTTCTAAGCTTTTGTTTAAATATTCTACATATTCTTTAGTGCATTCATCTGCGTTTAGACCATTTTTTTCTAAATTTGCTCTAAAATCATCATCACAAAACGAACCAAAGCTAACATCATCAAGTTGTAAATAAACCCCACCTACTTTGCTAAATTCATTATAAAAATCTTCGTAAGCTTTTAAAATATCAGCTTTAAGCCTTGCATAATCTTTGCCATAATATTCAAATTCCACATTAAATCCACCCCTAATAAATAGCATATAAATAAACATCGCTGGGCTTGGAATTGTAAGTTTTAAACGATTTGTGTCTATATTTAGTTCTTTTGCAATCTGCACTAATCTTGCAAAATCTTTTATAAAAAGATGGTCTTTACACTCAATTTTGCCAACTATTTTTACGCCTTCTGCTCTTGTTTCAATACCTTTAAATACATAGCCTTTTTCTTTAATAATCTTAATAACCCCACTAAATCCCCAATAAAAGTCTAAATGCCACCAAGAGCGTCTAAATTCTCCATCGCTTAAATAATAAACATTATTTTTATCACACTCAAGTAGTAATTCTTTAATACACTCATCTTCAATAATTCTAAGTTCTTCTTGACTTATTTTTCCATTTGCTAAATCGCTTCTTGCAGCCTTTAATTTCGCAGGTCTTAAGAATGAGCCTACTTGGTCTAATTTTCTCATTTATTCTCCTTTATTAAAAATTTCAATTACCCTTTCTTGATCCTTTATATCTAAAAATGCCGAAAATGGCAATGATAAAATTTCATTAGTTACATCTTCGCAAACTTTAAAATCTTTTTCATTATATTCTAAATATTTAAAACAAGGTTGTTTATAAAGAGCGATAGGATAATGAATAGCTGTTGGAATGCCATTTTCATTTAGCTTTTTAATCACTAAATCTCTATTTTTAACCCTTACGCTATATTGAGCCCAAACGCTTAAATAATTAGCTTTTACTTGTGGAGTAATGCAGTTTTTAAGATTTTTACTATAAGTATTTGCTAAATCTTTTCTTTTTGCAATTTCTTCATCAAAATACTTTAATTTTACATTCAATACTGCAGCTTGAATTGCATCAAGTCTTGCATTTAAGCCTATAATTTCGTGCTGATATCTTATTTCGCTTCCATGATTTATAAGTAATTTTACTTTTTTAGCTAATTCATCATTATTAGTAAAAATAGCACCGCCATCACCATAACAGCCAAGTGGTTTTGATGGGAAAAAACTAGTTGTGCTAATATCAGCAATATTACAAGAAAATTCTTCTAAATCATTTCTAGCCCCAAAGCTTTGTGCTGCATCTTCGATTAAATAAAGATTATGTTTTTTGCATATTTTTTTCAAAGAATTTAAATCAGGCATTTGACCAAAGATAGAAATAGCTAAAATAGCTTTAGTTTTAGGACTAATCTTTTCTTCAATTTTGCTAATGTCAAGGTTATAATCGACATCGCTAATATCAACAAAAACAGGTTTAGCACCTATTAAGGCTATCATTTCAGAGCTTGCAATAAATGTAAATGGGCTAGTAATTATCTCATCGCCTTCTTTAATACCTAAAGCTTTTAAAGCTATATATAAAGCGCTTGTTCCATTTGAGCATGAATATGCGTATTTTGATTTTACAAAATTAGCTAAGTTTTCTTCTAATAAAGCAACTTCAGTCCCACCTATAAAACTTGAATTATTTAATATATTTTGAATTCTTTCATCAATTTCGTTTTTGTATTTTAAATATTGAGATTTTAAATCACAGAATGCTAACATATGTTGTCCTTAAAAAATAAAAGGCTAATTGTATTTAGATAACTTAAATTGTAAGTAAAATAAGCTTTTAAAAATTAAATTTTTGTTTTAAATGATTTTTAAAAATTTTTTTATATATTAAAACTTTTGCAAAAGGAAAATAATGAGTAATTTAGAAAATATTGAACTTAGTTTGCCTATCATAATTGATTTTATTGCTTATAGCTTGCTTATGATAGGAATTGGCGTTTATTTTAGAAGAAAAAACAAAACTTCTAGCGATTATTTTGTAGGAAACAAAAGCTTAGGTCCTGTCTTATCAGCTCTTAGCGCAGGTGCATCTGATATGAGTTCTTGGCTACTTATGGGCTTACCTGCTGCTATTTTGCTTGACGGATTAGCAAAATCATATATAGCAATAGGACTTAGCATAGGAGCTTTATTAAACTGGCTATTTGTTGCAAAAAGACTTAGAATTTATACTGATATTAAACAAAATTGTATAACTATTCCTGATTTTTTTGAAACTAGATTTGATGATAAAAATGGAATATTAAGAATAATTTGCGCCTTTGTAATACTTATATTTTTTACTATATATATTTCAAGTGGCTTTGTAGCTGGTGCTAAATTATTTGAAGAAGTATTTAATATAAATTATTTTTATGGGCTTTTTATAATAACTTTTATAATAGTAACTTATACTTTTTTAGGTGGATACAAAGCAGTTTGTTGGACTGATTTAATTCAAGGCTTACTTATGATGTTAGCTTTAGTAATTATTGCTATTGTTATGCTTAAAGCATTAGGTGGAGTAAATAATACAATAGAAATTATTGAAAAAGTAGGAACAAACAATAATAAAAACTATATTTCAATGAGCCAAAATACAATGTTTATAATCTCATCTTTAGCTTGGGGTTTGGGATATTTTGGACAACCTCATATTCTAATAAGATTTATTTCTATAAGAGATATTAAAGATATTCCAGTAGCAACACTCGTTGGTATTTCTTGGATGGTTATATCGTTATTTGCAGCTATTATGATAGGATTTTTAGGTATTGCTTATTTAGATGAGTTTAAATTAAACTTGATGGATAAAGATAGAATTTTTATTCTAATGAGCCAAATATTATTTAATCCTTGGATAGCAGGAGTTTTACTTAGCGCAATACTTGCTGCTATTATGAGTACTGCAAGCTCTCAGCTTTTAGTATCAAGCTCTGCTATTGTTGAAGATTTTTATAAAAAAGTTTTAAAAAGAAATGCAAGTAATGAAAAAATTATGTTTTTATCAAAACTTAGTGTTTTAGCAATTTCTTTTATTGCACTTTTAATATCATTTGATAAAAACTCAAGCATAATTGATATTGTAGCTCATGCTTGGGCTGGGTTTGGTGCTTCATTTGGTAGTGTTATTTTATTTGCTTTATTTTGGAAAAAAACTTCAAAAATTGGTGCAATTAGCGGAATGAGCTCTGGAGCTATTTGTGTTTTAATATGGGAAAATCTAAAAGATTTTGGTGGTATTTTTGAACTTTATTCAATTATACCTGCATTTTTAATTGCAAGTATTTTTATAATAATTACATCTTTAGTTTTTAAAACAAGCAAAAACAATGAAGAAACTTATGAAAAAATGTTAAGCAATATTCAATAAGTTAAAAAAAATTGATATGATTTAAGAAAATTTATAAGGATATAAAATGGATATAAGAAAAGAATATTTGGATTTTTTTGCAAGTAAAGGTCATGAGATAACCCCATCAAGCCCACTTGTTCCTGATGATGCGACACTGCTTTTTGCAAATGCAGGTATGGTTCCGTTTAAAAGTATTTTTACAGGTGAAGTGCCACGCCCAAATCCGCCTAGAAAAACAAGCTGTCAAACATGTATTCGTGCAGGTGGAAAGCACAATGACTTAGATAATGTTGGCTATACTGCAAGACACCATACATTTTTTGAAATGTTAGGAAATTTTAGCTTTGGCGATTATTTTAAAGAACAAGCTATTGCTTATGCATGGGAGTTTGTAACTGAAGTTATTAAATTACCTAAAGATAGACTTTATGTAACAGTTCATGAAAACGATGATGAAGCTTATAATATGTGGCAAAAACATATAGCAAAAGAGCGTATTTATAAATTTGGAGATAAGGATAATTTCTGGCAAATGGGCGATACTGGTCCATGTGGTCCATGTAGTGAGATTTTTTACGATCAAGGCGAAGAAAATTTTAAAAGCGATGAAGATTATATGGGTGGAGATGGAGATAGATTCCTTGAGATTTGGAACCTAGTTTTCATGCAATTTGAAAAGCACCCAGATGGCACAATGACAAAACTACCAAAACCTAGCATTGATACAGGAATGGGACTTGAGCGTGTAACTGCTATTAAAGAAGGAAAATTTAGTAATTTTGATAGCTCATTATTTATGCCAATAATCAATGAAATTGCAAAACTTGCTAATAAGACTTATGAGTATAAAAGTGGTGCAAGTTTTAGAGTAATTGCTGATCATATTCGTTCAGCTACATTTTTATTAGCTCAAGGTGTAACTTTTGATAAAGAAGGAAGGGGCTACGTTTTACGCCGCATTGTAAGAAGAGCTTTAAGACATGGATATTTACTAGGCTTTAAGAGTGCATTTATGTATAAATTAGTAGATGTTGTATGTGAATTAATGGGTAATCACTACACATATTTAAACGAGAAAAAATCTTTTGTAAAAGAACAATTATTAAGCGAAGAAGAAAGATTTTTAAACACAATTGAAAATGGAATGAGTATTTTTAGTGATGAGCTTAAAAATACAAAAGATATTTTTAGTGGTGAAGTAGCATTTAAATTATATGATACTTATGGTTTTCCACTTGATTTAACTCTTGATATGCTAAGAGAAAAAAATCTTAAAATTGATGAAGATAAATTTAATGAATTAATGGCAAAACAAAGAGAACTTGCTAAAGCAAACTGGAAAGGTAGTGGAGATAAAGCAACTCACGGAGATTTTAAAGAGCTTTTAGATAAGTTTGGAGTAAATGAGTTTGTTGGCTATGACAATACTGAAATTAAAGCAAAATTATTAGCTGCTTTAGATGAAGAATTTAAAATAGGAATTAAGAGCAAAAAAGCTTGGCTAATGTTTGATAAAACTCCGTTATATGCTACAAGTGGTGGGCAAAATTACGATTTAGGTAGCATTTATAAAAATGATAAATTAGTGGCAAACGTGCTTGAAGTTGAAAAGTTTTTTGATATTAATTTAGCTTTAGTTGAAATTGTTGGTGAGTTTAATATAAATGATGAATTAATAATCAAGATTGATACCGAAAGAAGAGCAGAGATTGCAAGACATCATAGTGCTACTCACTTGCTTCATTATGCACTAAGAAAAGTTTTAGGCGAAAATGCAACTCAAGCAGGTTCATTTGTAGATTACAATAGACTTAGATTTGACTTTAACTTTACTCGTGCATTAAGCGAAGATGAATTAAAGCAAATTAGTGATATTGTAAATGATATGATTTATAAAGCTGATGATGCAAAAATACAAATAACTGATATTGAAAGTGCTAAAAAATGCAGTGCAATGGCATTATTTGATACAAAATATGGCGATAAAGTAAGGGTTTTAAGCTTAGGAGATAGCATTGAGCTTTGTGGTGGAACTCACGTTAAAAATACTGCTGTTATTGGAGATTTTATTATTCTTAAAGAAAGTGGTGTAAGTGCAGGTGTTAGAAGAATTGAAGCAATAGCAAGTAAAGCAGCTAAAGAATATACAAAGAATTTGATTTTAGAATTTGAAAACATTAAAAAAAGCCTAAAAACTAATGATATTTTAAAAAGTGTAGAGAGTTTAAAAGCTGAAATTAAAGAACTAAAACAAGCTTTAAAAAACGGCTCAAATAATTTAAATAATGAAGTAATAAACGGAGTTAATGTTTGTGTAAGTGAATTTAATGGCTTTGATATTAAAGCAGACATTGATGAGTTTAAAAATAAATTTGATAAAGCTGTGATTGTTTTAATATCAGGCAAAGATGATAAAGTAAGCATAGCAGTTGGTTCAAAAAATACAAATATTAAAGCTGGTGCTTTAGCTAAGCAAATCGCACAATTTTTAGGTGGAAACGGCGGTGGTAGAGATGATTTTGCTACTGCAGGTGCAAAAGATACTAGCAAATTAAACGAAGCTTTAGCTTTAGCAAAAGATGAGATTAAGAAGGCTTTATGCTAGGGCTTGACAGCTTAATTTTACCATATATACATTTATTAGCAGGCATTTGCTTTATAGGTCTTCATATAGGCATTAGAGCAAATGCTAGTTTTTATTTATGTGAAAACGAAGAAGATTTGCAAAAAACTTTAAAAAATTTAAAAAAACAAATCTATGCTTTTTTTATCTTAATGGCGATAATGGCTTTTAGTGCTGTTTTTGTTATGATAAACAATAGCAATGACCCGTTATTTAGCACTTTAGCTTCTACTCAATGGTCACTTTATGCTTTTGCTACACTAAACTTATTATATATTTATTATCAATTTATTTTATGTGAAAAAGAAAAAGAAAATAAATTATTAGTATGTAGCGAAAAAATTGCATTAATTGTTTATTATTTCATACCATTAAACATTTTGATTTCTTGTATAGGTGTATTATTTGCTTTGCTAATAAGCACGATGATTTAAGGAGATTTTATTGAAATATTTTGTTTATTTTATAGCTATTTGTGGAATTATAGGTTGCTTAATTTTAGGATATTTTCTAAATGTAGTAGAAAGCAAGGATATTGATTATAAGGAATTTGATTTAGACCTTACAACTCAATTTTATGATAGAAATGGCAATCTACTTGCGAATGTATTTAACGAAAACAGAGCTTATGCTAGATTTGAAGAAATTCCACCAAGACTTATTGAAGCATTAATTGCTATTGAAGATACTAGCTTTTTTGAGCATGAAGGAATTAATATTGATGCGATTTTTAGAGCAATCATTAAAGATATTCAAAAAGGTCGCTTAGCAGAAGGTGCATCAACCTTAACTCAACAGCTTGTAAAAAACCATTATCTAACAAATGAAAAGAGTATTAAAAGAAAAATAAATGAAGCACTAATTAGCTATGAAATTGAAAAAAACCTAACAAAAGAGCAAATTTTAGAAAGATATCTAAACTTTATCTTCTTAGGGCACGGATATTATGGGATAAAAACAGCTGCGGCTGGATATTTTCATAAAGAATTAGATGAATTAAGCCTTAAAGAAATGGCAATGCTAGTAGGCTTACCAAAAGCACCAAGCACTTATGATCCAACAAAAAGAATAGATTTATCGCTTTCTCGTGCTAATGCAGTGCTTAAGAGAATGTATGATTTAGGTTGGATTAGCGAAGCTGAATATAAACAAAACGTAGCCTTAAAACCTATTGTATATGATGAGAGTTTAACTCAAAATAAAGCTCCTTATGTTGTAGATGAAGCTATAAGACAGCTTCAAGCAATGGGAATAAGTGATATTAAAACAGGTGGATATAAGGTTGAACTTAGTATTGATTTAGATACTCAAAAAATCGCAGAAGAAGCTATTAAATTTGGTTATGATGAGCTTATTAAAAGAGATAAAGATATTGATTTAAATCAAATAAATGGAGCTATGATTGTAACTGAGCCAAAAAGTGGAGATGTTTTAGCTTTGGTTGGTGGGGTTGATTATTATAAGAGTAATTTTAACCGCGCTACTATGAGTAATAGACAAGTTGGCTCAAGCTTTAAGCCTTTTGTATATCTTAGCGCATTAAATCTTGGCTACTCACCTGCTAGTGAAATAGCAGATATTGCAAGAGTTTTTGAAACTCGTGATGCTCAAGGTAAAAAAATGATATGGAAACCTAAAAACTACGGAAGAGATTTTAATGGTTTAATTACCTTAAAAGAAGCCTTAACTAAAAGTAGAAACCTAGCTACAATCAACCTTTTATTAGATACAAGCCTTAGTTATGTTCATCAAACAATCACAAAATATGGCTTTACTAACGTTCCGCAAGATTTATCAATAGGTCTTGGCTCATTCGGAGTTAGCCCTTATGAATATGCTGAGCTTTATAGCATTATTTCAAACTACGGAACAAAACAACCTATTAAACTAATTACAAAAGTAACTGATAAATTTGGCAATGAAGTTAAACTAGAAACTAAAGAAGCAGTTGAGTTTGTAAAACCTGAGCAAACTTATTTGATGATAGATATGATGAAAAATGTTGTTGCAGCTGGAACTGGTGGCGGTGCTAGAGTTGCAGGAATTGAAATAGCAGGTAAAACAGGAACTTCAAATAAAAGTATAGATGCTTGGTTTGTAGGCTTTACTCCTAGTATTCAAGTAATTACTTGGTATGGAAATGATAATAATAAACCTATGAAATATTACGAAGGCGGTGCTAGAACTGCTGCTCCTGTATTTAGATACTTTATGCAAAAATACTTAGCAGCACATCCAAATATTAAAAGAAATTTTGATATTCCAAAAGGTGTAAGCAGAAGAGTAATAGATGGTAAAACTTGGTTTTATACAGACAAATCTCCTTTACCAAAAGCTAGCAGAAACGATATCTTAAAACAGCAAGAAGAAGATGGATTAATGTTCTAAAGAGCTTAAAGCTCTTTAGTTAAATTCCTATTTTAAATTCTTGAAGAATTTAAAATAGGAATTAGCTTAAGTAATATCTTCAATAATTGAACTAATCTCAATCAAATCATTAACTTTTCTTAAAAACAAATACTCATTTGATGGTTGTTTTAAAGCTAAATAATCTTTATTTAAAATCTTATTAATATATAAAAAGCTAGAAAAACTTCCACTCCCACAAGCACTCTCATAAAATAAAGTTTTTATATCTCTTACCCATACAATAGGCTCTAGGCAATTATTATGTAAATACATAAAACCACAAGCCTTTTTATCTAATAAATTATGCTCTTTAAAATAAGAATAAGCATATTCTTTTAAATCAATTTTATTTAAATCTAATTCTTTAGTATAAACAACATGAAAAATATCGCCTAAATCAACGAAGTATTCATAATCGCTCATTTTATTAATCTCATAATTATCGCTAATTCTCATATAATAAAATTTTTTATTTTCGTATTTTTGCTTAAGTTCGCTTTCTTTTATAAAAGAATTATCATTAATTCCACATTGATATTCTTTATCATTCATTTTAATAATTATTTCTTTTGTATCATCAAAATCTAAAATAAATTTTGCTGCACACCTTAAAGCATTAAAGCAAATCTCTCCGCCTGCCATTCTAAGCTTATTCATAAATATAAAACCAACCTGCTCTACATCTTTATGCTTAGCTAAAATCTCATCATTTATTTGCTTAAAATCTAAATCATTGTAACCAAAAACCAAAGCTGTGGTATTTCCTGCTGGGTAATGTAAAACATATTTATACATTTTTGCTCCTTTAATTTTCTTTATCTTAAACAAGCTTAGTTAAAATGGCGTAAGAGTATGGCGGATAATCGCTTTTAATTAAGAGGAAAGTCCGGGCTGCAATAAGATAAGGTTCCATCTAACAGATGGCTAGGGCAACCTAAGGGAAAGTGTAACAGAAAACAGACTACTAAGAAATTAGTAAAGGTGAAACGGCGGGGTAAGAGCCCACCAGTGATTTTGCAAGGAAAAGCAAATCAGCTTATAAACCCAACCTGCAGCAAGAAGGGGTGGTTTTAATCTTATATTTTTACCCTTCGCTAGAGTGCTATTGTGAAATAGCAAGTAGATAAATGATTATCCAAGACAAAACCCGGCTTATAGCCATACTCTTTACTTACAAAAGGAAATAACATGCAAATTAGAGTTTATTATGAAGATACTGATTGTATGGGAATTGTCTATCATACAAATTATTTAAAATATTGCGAAAGAGCTAGAAGCGAATGGTTTTTTGCAAATGAAGGTAAGAATTTTTTAGAAAACAATCCTTTTGCATTAAGAGAAATAAAAGCAATTTACAAAGCTCCTGCAAAATTAGGAGATATTTTAGAAGTTAAAAATATTCCTATGGGATTTGATAAATACTGCTTAGAATTAAAACAAGTTATTTATAAAGATGATAAAGCAATTTTTGAAGCTATCGTAAAATTAGTTCATGTAAAAGATGGAAAACTAGCTCCGATTGGTAAAGATTTACAGGATTTTTTAAATGGAAAATAAAATGAAAATTATGTTTGTTTGTTTAGGTAATATTTGTCGCTCTCCTATGGCTGAGTTTGTTATGAAAGACTTAGCAAAAGATAAAAATTATATAATCTCAAGCTCAGGAACTGCAGGTTATCACGACGGAGAAGATATGCATGATGGAACGAAAAAACTTCTAAAATCAAAAAATATAGCTTGCAGTGGTTTCGTATCTAAAAAGCTTAGTTTAAAGCACTGCGAAGAGTTTGATTTAATACTTACAATGGATGAGAGTAATTACAACAATGTAATTTCAGCATATCCTGAGTTTAAAGACAAAGTAAAGCCTATTTGTAAATATTGCGATTTAGGTTATAAAAATGTTCCTGATCCTTGGTATACAGGTAATTTTGAAGAAGTTTATATGATTTTAAACAATTCTTGCAAAAATCTATTAAAAGAGCTTTAAAGCACAAAGTAATTCCTATTTCAAATTCCTAAAAAATAAAAGAATTTGAATTAGGAATTTGCTTTAAAATTTATTTTAGCACTTGCAAAAATATTCTTAAAAAGTTTAGAAATTAGCTTTTTAATTAATGCCTTTTTTCTATAAAGTCTAAATATTTTTTAGTAATTCCTATTGCAAATTCTTCATAAATTTAAATAAAACTACCGATAATCATTATTAGCTTAGAATAAACACCACAAACACCACAAACACCACAAACACCACAAACACCACAAACACCACAAACACCACAAACACCACAAACACCACAAACACCCCAAACACCCCAAACACCCCAAAAAACCATGCAAGAATTGGAATAAGAATAAATATAGAAGTATTTTAAGTTTATGTTTCAGTATTTAAATAGATAAAAGAATTTGAAATAGGAATTTGCTTTAAAGTTTATTTTTAGCACTTGCAAAAATATTTTTAAGAATTTAGAAATTAGCTTTTTAATTTGATTGTGTAAAACTAATTAATGCTTTTGATTTTATAAAGTTTAAATACTTTTTAGTAATTCCTATTTCAAATTCTTTAAAAGTTTAAGTAAAATTTATCGATAATCATTATAAACTCGGAACTCAAGCAAACTCAAGCAAACTAATCCAATCTAGCCTTAAGCAAAAAAAGATAACAAATATAAAAGTATTGAAACTTATATTTAAGTATTTAAAATAAAAAAATTATGAAATTAGAATTTGATTTTTAATTTATGTAAGGTCTAAATATTGTTTTAAATTCCTAATTCAAATTCTCTTATTTTTAAGCTTTAAACTCTTGCTCGGAGTGGTTTGAATAAGCTTTGTTGGATTGGTTAGAGTTTTTTAGTTTTAAGCAAATTAAGTTTGGTTAAGTCAAACATATAATAATTATCAATAATTTTATTTAAATTGTCAAAGAATTTGAATTAGGAATTACGATTTTAACTTTTAGTGAAAGAAATTAATTCTTTCACTATCTTTTTAGATTTTAAAATAATTTATATGATTTGTAAGCATATTTGCTATATCTTTTAAATGGCTTGCTGCTTTTGTATTATCTTGCATTGATTTATGTGTATTTTCTGCACTATTTGTAATACTTAGCATATCATTATTTAAATTATTTAGCTTATCTGCTTGATTTTTTGCAGCATTACTTACTTCATTTGCTTTTAGCAATGAATCATTTGCTTGAATGTTAATTTGCTCTAACACATTGTTTGCTTCATTAGCTAATCTCATTCCGTTTTCTACTTGTGGAACTGTTTTAAGTATCGCTTCTACCGTTGCATGAGTTTCGTTTTGAATAATTGAAATCATATTTGAGATTTCATTCGTAGCAATATCAGTCTTTTCTGCTAATTTTCTAATCTCATCAGCAACCACAGCAAAGCCACGTCCATGCTCACCTGCTCTTGCTGCTTCAATAGCTGCATTTAGTGCTAATAAGTTTGTTTGCTCTGTTATTTCTTTGATTAATTCTGCACTATTGCTAATTTCTGTTGTATGTTTATCAAGCATTCTGATTTGCTCTGAAGAATAATTAACAGTTTGAGTGATTTTTTCTATTTCATTAATAGTTGTTCTCATTGAAGCAATTCCGGTTTTTGATAATTCAACTGATTTTAAAGAATTATCCTTAGTTTGATTAGCTATGTTTAATACTTCTTGCATATCAACTCTTGCTACGCTAATGCTCTCAAGCGATGCTTTTGATTTTACTTGCTGTTCGTTTGCAAGTTTGTTTGCGTTATTTGATGCATTTGTAACTTCTTTTGCACTTGTCTCAAGCTCTCTTGAAGATTCTATTACTTCACTTACGATTTCTTTTAATCTATTTTGCATTTCTTTTAAAGAATAAAGCATACTATCTTTATATTTTGTATCTATTTTAGTGTTTAGATTTCCGTGAGCTATGCTATTTACAATCTTTACTGCATATTTTGGCTCTCCACCTAATGAGCTTATGATTAATTTACTTATATAAAGCGCTAAAAGAATAGCAACAACAAAGGCAATAATCGTAATAATCATACTATTACTTAAAAAGCCTGAGATTGTTCCTCTTGCTTGTTTTGTTAAAACTTGATTTTTAGCTTCTTGATAATCAATAAATTCATTAATCACATTTAGCCATTCAACGAAACTAAATCTTGCTTTATTAAGTAGCAATTCATTAGCTTCATTGAAAGCCTTTTTATCTTTTAGATTAATGATTTCTTTAATTAAAGGAAGAGTTTTTGTTTCTACATTTTTAATTTTTGCTAATATTTCTTTATCTTTTTCATCTACTAAACTAGGGTTTAAAAAGATTTTATCCATATTATTAGCTGCGATTTCATAATTATTTTCAAGTTTATTGATTAAAGAAATGGTATTGTTTATTTCATCTTTAGAATTTAACAAAACAACATCTCTAATAGCAATAGCTCTATCATGAACACTACCCCTAAAATCAACTGCATAACGCTGTTTTAGAGCATTTACATCGCTAATGGTATTTAAATCATTTTCAACGCTTTGTATTTTTATAAAGCCATTAAAAAATATAACCAAAATAAATGCAAGAATACTTGCAAAACCTATAAATAATTGTGATTTTAAAGAGAGATTTTTTCCCATGATTTAATTCCTTTGATAATATTTATTTAATTATAATAAAAATTATTAATTGATAAAATAACAATATAAAATTTTTTCCTATTTTTTTGTTACCAAGTTACACATTAAATAAATTTATTATGAATTTTACACAAATCTTAATTTAAAAAATTTTAAACTAATTTTTTAAAAGGAGAAAACATGTGGAACGGACGAGATGATGGAAAAGAAATTATTCATAAAAGACTTTTCAAATGCCTTGATAAGACTTCTAAAACAAAATTATTAGGCTTTTGCTCAAGCCTTGGAGTTGAGAGAAACAAAGGCAGAATTGGTAGTGAGAATGCGCCTTTAAAGATTAGAGAATTTATGGCTAATTTTGCAATTCATGATGATTTTAGCTTTGATGATTTAGGAAACATAAGTGAATTTAGTGATCTTGAGAGTGCTGATGAAATGCTTTATGAAAAGGTTTTAAACTCTCTTAAAAATAATGAATATTGCGTTATTTTAGGTGGCGGACACGAAAGCTCACTTGCACCTATTAAAGCTTTGCTTGATAGTAAAAAAAGCGTAGGAGTTATTAATTTTGACGCTCATTTTGATGTAAGGATTCAAGATTTGCATACTTCTGGCAATTCTTTTTATAAAGCTTATGAATACGCAAAAGAAAATAATTATAAATTTAATTATCTTTGCTTAGGTGCAAGTTCTTTATCAAATACAAAAGCTCTTTTTAATACTATGGATAAAATGGGAGCAAAATATGTTTTAGATTATGAGTTTGATAAATCATTTGATGTTTTAAAAGACTTTTTAAATGCAAACGATTATATATATTTAAGCATAGATATTGATGTATTTTCTTTAAGCATTGCTCCTGGAGTTAGTGCTCCTGCTGTATTTGGAATTAACCTTAAGCAAATAATTCCTTTATTAAATCTTATATTTGATTCTAAAAAACTTTTGCTTAGTGATATTTGTGAATTTAATCCTTTGTATGATTTTGATAATCACACGGCAAGACTTAGTGCCTTTTTGGCATATTATTTATTAAGAAAGGAAAAATTATATGAAATTTGATAGTTTGAGTGTTTTGGCAATTAGCATAGGTGTTTTATTATTTGGAATGTTTTTAAAGAAAAAAATCAATTTTTTAGAAAAATTTTGCATTCCTGCTCCTGTTGTAGGAGGCTTTTTGGTAAGTATTATTGTATGGATTTTAAGCTTTGCTGATATAAAAATCACATTTGATAACGCTTTACAAACTCCTTTTATGGTTGTGTTTTTTACGGTTGTTGGTCTTAGCGGAAGCTTTAAATTATTAAAAGTTGGTGGAAAAATACTTTTAATCTATTTGGCATGCTGTTGGTTTATGGCTATTATGCAAAATTTCATTGGTATTTCTATGATGAGTATATTTGATTTAAATAAACTTTATGGAATATTATGTGGAGCTGTTGCACTTGAAGGAGGACACGGAAATGCAATCGCATTTGGTGGAATGGTAGAAGAATTAACAGGGCTTAATAATGCAAAAGTTTTAGCAATAGCAGCTGCTACATTTGGCTTAATTAGTGGCTCATTGCTTGGTGGTCCTGTTTGTAGATATTTAATTAATAAACACAAGCTTGAGATAAAAACAAATGAAAATATTCAAGATATTGACCCATTAAAGCACGAAATTCACATAGCAAGTTATCAAGACTTCTTAAAATCTTTATTTTTGATTTTATGTATTATGTGTGTTGGGTTTTACTTAAGTTCGGAGTTTAGCAAAGCTAGTGGATATTCTTTACCTAGCTATGTTGGTGCTATGCTTATAGCAATTATTGTAAGAAATATTAATGATAATTTTGAGATTTTTAAACTAAATCAATACACAATAGATACTATAAGCGAACTTAGTTTAGGAATATTTTTAACAATGGCTATGATGAGCCTTAAGATAAATGAGCTTAGCGAAGTTGCTACTCCTTTATTTATCACCTTAATTATTCAAGCAATTATTTTGGTTTTATTTGCTGTTTTTGTAGTATTTAGGGTATGTGGTAAAAACTACGATAGTGCAATAATGTGTGCAGGACTTATGGGGCATGGCTTAGGTGCAACACCTAATGCAGTAGCTAATATGAACGCAGCTTGTAATAGATATAATCTTGTTTCAAAACAAGCATTTTTAATAGTTCCATTATGCGGGGCTGTTCTTATTGATATTGTTGCAATTCCTTTTAATACATACTTAATCAACTTATTTGCAAACTAAAATCAAGGAATTTGAAATAGGAATTAAAATAATTTTAATTCCTATAAAAAGTTTATTTTTCTTCTTTTGGTAGTAAGATTTCAAGCAAAATCGCACTAAATCCAGCAGTTGCAACAGCTGAGCCAAAAAGATTTTTTAAAAAATCAGGCAAATGCTCTAAAATAAGTGGCTGAGTGCTAACTCCTAAGCCTAGAGCAAGTGAGATTGAAAGTATCATTACAGAACGCTTGTTTAATTCTTCTCTTGAAATTATCTTAATTCCTGTTGCTGCAATTGTTCCAAACATTACCAAAATCGCACCACCAATTACAGGCTCAGGTATTCTTAAAGCAAACTCCGCAACAATAGGAAAAATCCCACAAATCATAAGCATAATACAAACAATATAGCCAACATAACGGCTTGCAACCCCACTAAGTGCGATTACTGCATTGTTTTGCCCAAAGCATGAATTTGGAAATGTATTAAAAAATGCCGATACTAAAGAATTAAACCCATTAGCAAAAACACCACCCCTTAACCTTCTTTCATAAAGTTCTCCGCTCATAGGCTCACGACTTAGCTCACTTGTAGCACTAATATCTCCAATGGTTTCAAGCGAAGTAACTATAAAAATGATTGCAAAAGGCAAAATTAGGCTAAGCTCAATACTAAGACCATAATATAAAGGCTCAGGAACTATAAATAAACTTGATGTGTGAAGATTGCTTAAATCAAATCTATTTAAAAATATAGCTAAAATTAATCCTATTATTATAGAAAAGAACAATGCCCCTACTCTAAAAATAGGCTTTTTAAAAGAGTTAAATATCACAATAGATAGCAATACAACTCCACTTAAAGCAAGGTTTTCAAGACTTGCAAATTGTAAATTAGGTGCCAAGTCTTTATTCATACTTGAAAAGCCACCCCCTGCACTAACAAGCCCAGCACTAATTAGCGTAAGTCCTATTATAGTTACAACGATTCCACAAACTAGATTTGAAATTATTCTTTTTACATATTTTAAGCTAATTGATACAAGCATTTCAGTAATACTACATAGCATTAATGTTCCAAAAATTGCTGCTAAAATCTCTGCATCACTTAAATCTTGCTTTCTTAATATTAATCCCCCTGCAATAATAGCGCTAACAAAGTTAAAGCTAGTTCCTTGAACGCTAAGTAAGCCTGAGCCTATTTGAAACTTACCTATTCTTAAAGTCATCATTTGAATAAATCCTGCAACCCCACTTGCAAACAATGACATAGACACTATTCTAGTTGCATTCTCAGGACTTAATCCTAAGCCTTTTCCAATTATAAGTGATGGAGTAATAACAGCTACAAACATAGCTAGTAAATGAACAAGAGCAGCTAAAATTGCACGAGATAATGGCGGTTTATCATTTAAATGATAAATTAATTCATCTTTCATTTTAATCCTTTGTAATCTTTAAAAATTCTAATAATTTTAAGGCTACATAATCGTAACCCAACTTGCTAAGATGTGTATTTTTTAATGATTTTTTATTAGCTATCCAAGCAGCTTTACCCCCTTCTTTTTGCATAAGCTCATCTATATTAAAAACATAAGCACCATTTTCCTTTGCCACTTTTTTAATAAGAGTTCTTACTAGCTCATTATTTTCTCCTTTTACATAGTTTTTATTCACATACAATGTAGGTTCTGGCGGGATTAGAAGAATTATTTTTGTATTTGTTGATTTGAAAATATTGATGATTTTTTTGTAATTATTTAAAAACATTTCTTGATTTATCTTATTTGAAACGCTTTCGTTAGTCCCAAAAGAAAAAACAACCAAATCATAATCTAATTTCTTAGCGACTTTAAACGCTAATTCATCATCAATTCTTAAATAATTAAAAATACTAGCACCATTAATTCCAAGATTATCAATATAAGAAGAATTATTGCTTAAAAATCCCCCTATTTTTGATGAACTTAGCTTAAAATTAATCTTATTTGTATTCTTTTTATAGTTTTTAAAATTCCAAATTCCTGATTTAAATTCCAAATATTCAACATCATTAGCCATAAAGCCTAAATCTATATTTATCTCGCAATTATCTAAGCAGTTTGCATTAATTCCACTAAAACTTAAATTATCTTTTGTATTTATTAAATACTCTACTTTAAAGCCTGAATTATTATATTTTGCTAAATATTGATTATGCCATTTAGGTAAAATTGCAGGAATAAATCCTAAAGAATAAATACCTAAAGCATTTCTAAAATAAGCGCTTATATAATCACTTGCGAAGTGTGAATCACCTACAAATGCTATTTTTTTATAAGGTAGTTTTATATTTTTAATAGGAATTTGTTTTTTAATTTCTTGTTTTACTTCTTTTTTTATATCTTGCTTTTTTTCTTCTTTTGTAATTTTTATAATATTTGTATTTACTTTAGCATCTTTTACTATCAAGCTTTCTTGATGTGTTTTGCTTGATTTTTGTGGAGTTTTTGCTTCTTGCTTTTTATAAATTATGCTATTTAAAAACGGAGAGCTACAAGATGAAAATAAAAATAAAGCTATAAAAATACTTAAAATTCTCATTTTATTTCAACTGCTTTAAAAAAATCTTGTGAAATCAAATCATACCCAAGTGGTGTGAAATGTATGCCATCGTTTGACCTTATCCTTTTGCTTTTGCCTTCTATCTTTATATAAAAATCAAAATGCTCGGTTAATAATGAACTTAATTTTATAAATTGATAATTGTTTTGTTTAGCTAATTCATAAAATACTTCATTTAAGATTTTTATCTTTTCGTTTTGTTCATCATTTTTTACCACAGGTAATTCATACCAAAAAATATTCGCATCATTTTCTCTAGCGATTTTTACTAATTCATCAATTCTTTTAGCATAAAAGGCTTTCCACTCGCTTTTACCAAAAATTAAAAGCTTATTATTTTCATTAACATCCCACAAATCATTAACACCTACTAAAATTACTATATTTTTAATCTTAGAATTATTCAAAGAATTTTTTAAAACCTTTGCATAATCGTAGTATTTTTTTCTAAGCAAACCTGTGCTTTGCTTTGCAAGATTTTCACATTTTATATTGTGCTTTTTTAGATTATTACAAATTGCAACTCCAACGCCTTGCATTAAGCTATCGCCTAATAAAATCACTCCGTTTTCTTTGCTAAGACTTAGAGTTTTTGCTTTTGCTAATGTATTTTCATTTAATTTATATGGCAAATAGCATTTAAGCAAGATTTTATTTTTTGCTTTTTTGCTGATTTCATCTTTTGTTGGTTTTGTTTCTTTTGCTATTTCTTTAATTTCTTCTTTTTCTTTTACAAAAAATACTTCATATTCTAAAAAGCTTTTAAATTCACTTAGCTTTTTTGTAATTCCTGATTCAAATTCTATGCTTTTATGATAGGTTTGTTCGTAGTATTCTTTTAGCGAATCGTTAAATAAAGCTATAAAAATCAAACTAGAACTTATAATTATAAAAACAAACTCTCTCATCAAAATCCTGCATAAATAAAATTTGGAATCCCACTTGGCATATACATAAACACAACTAATAAAACTAAATTAATAAAAATAATTTTTATAAAAATATTCAAACGCCTTAAAAAATTAGTAAATATAGCTAAATGGTTTTTAGAATAAAAATTAACTATAAATAAAACAAATATAGTTAAAAATACTAATAATTCTTTATTATTTATACTATTAAAGACTAAAAAGCTTAAAAAATATTCCTTAACTTGCGAAAAATCAGCAAAATAAAAAAAGCTCCACACAATGCTAATATAAGTAAAAGTAATAAATGAAGCTAAAAATTTATTAAATTTATAAGAAAATAAAGAAATAAAAATAAGCCCTAAAGCATGAGCTAAACCCCATAAAGCAAAATTATAAGTATTTCCGTGCCAAATACCAGAAATTACAAAAGCGATTATTATATTTAAGCTTGTTCTATTTACTCTATTTCCACCTAATGGAATATAAATATAATCACGAATAAAATTTGATAAGCTAATATGCCATCTTTTCCAAAAATCTTGGATATTTCTAGCTTTAAAAGGATTATTAAAATTCCTTGGTAATTTAAATCCTATCATAAAAGCAAATGCACTAACTAAATTAACATAAGCGCTAAAATCCAAATATAATTTAAGCGAATATAAATAAAAGCAGTTTAATAAACCTAAAAAGCTAAGAGTATTTAACTCATCTAAAAAAGCATAAAAATATTTATCTACAAAAGGAAGTATCAAAAATACTTTGCTAAGTGCAAGCAATAAATTAGCTATTATTAAATCCTTATGTTTAAAGCGTTTTAATCTTAAAAACTGCTTTTTAAAATTAGCAAATCTAAAAATAGGACCACTCACAAAAGTAGCAAAGAAACTAAGATAAGTAAATAAAAACGCAAAGCTAACAGGCTCTCTTTTTTCTTTATAAACCCACACTATATAAGTAATTGCATTAAATGTATAAAAACTAAGCCCTAAAGGAAAGATTAAATCAGCAATTTGAATATTTAAAAGACTTAATACATAATCAAAACTATCTTTTATACTAGAATAATATTTAAAAACACAAAGGTTTAAAACAATTAAAGCTAATGCTAAAAAAGTAATGTTTTTGGTATTTCTAACATAAACACTTAAAGCTAAAAAATGTATAAATATACTAAAAACAAAAACAACCAACAAGCAATAAGGATTAAATAAATAAAGCACTAAGGCATTAAATCCTAGTAATAATAAATTTTGTTTTTTTATATCAAGTTTATTAAATAATATAAAAAATATAAAAATTAATATCAAAAACTCTATTGAAAAAAAGCTCAAATCAATATTCCTTTAAAATATCTGCTAAAAATTTTGCTCCATTTATGTTTTTGAAATTATATAAATTATCAGCGTATTTTAAACCTTCATTTAAGATTAGATCTAATGCTAATTCCGAATTCAAATTCTTTTCTTCACACATAAAAGCTAGCTCTTGATTTACCAAATACAAAGCATTAAAATATTGATGATTTTTATAAGCATATTTGTATGGCACAAAAAGAGTTGGAATAGCTGCATTTATAAGCTCAAAACTAGCACTTGCCCCAGCCCTACTAATAGCAAAATCAGCTTCTTGCATATATTTTTCAATTTCACTTGAAAAGCCTATTAAGGTTGGCTTTATTTCAAATTTTTCGTATTCTTTTTCATATTTTTCTAATTCTTTAGCACCACATTGATGAATTAATTTAATGTTATTTTCTAATAATTTAGGATATAGGCTAAGTGCAAATTCATTTAAAAATCTAGCACCTTGAGAGCCACCTATAATTAAGATTGCTTTTATTTCATTTCTTTTTCTTTTAATATTAAAGAATTTCTCTTGCACAGGATAAGGGCAAAGCTCTTTTTCATAAGCTGAAAAAAACCTTGTAGCAAAAGGCTTTGTAAGGCGATTTGCTAGACCCATTTTTGAGTTTTGCTCATGAATTATTAATTTACGAAATGAAATAATAGCAGCAAGACTAGCAGGAACACTAGAATACCCACCGACGCTTAAAACACAAGTTATTTTATGCTTTTTAAATATTTTTAAACACTCGTAAACTAAAGCAATTAAAGAAAAAATCACCTTAATTTTGCCTAATATTCCTTGATTTACAAAACCACTACTTTTTAAAAAATAACAATTTTCTCCACTAAACCATAAAGTATCTTGTCCTTTAGTGCTACCTATATAAATAAACTCATCTAATTCTTTTGAAACTGCCTTAGCTACTGCTAAATGACCGCCCGTTCCACCACCAGTGATTGCTATCATTACATACTTCCTACATAATTTTCTTGAGAATGTTTAAAAATGCTTAATAAAATTCCTGTCGCAATGGAGTTAGCTAACATTGAGCTTCCACCATAGCTAAGAAATGGCACTGCAATTCCTTTTAAAGGAATTAATGAAATAATTCCACCTACATTCATTAAGAATGTAAAAAACATACAAGAGCCATATCCTATGCAAAACAAATAATCTCTTTTAGTTTTCATATAAGTTGATAGTTTTAAAATAGAAGCTACTAAAAAACTAAACAATAAAATAACTACAAAAAATCCAAAAAAGCCTATTTCTTCTGCAATACCTGAGAGAATAAAATCCGTATGAACTTCACTTAAAAACCCTAATTTAAACACGCCTAGCCCAAAACCTTGCCCTAAAATATCTCCGTGAGTAATTGCGTTTAAGCTATGCGAGATTTGATAAGGCTCACTTGCGTGTGCTATTCTTAAGCTTTCTTGAATGCCTTCAGGAAACATAGGCAAAATAAAATCTTGAATACTTCCCCACCACTCAAGCCCTCTTTCAAGTCTTCTAGGATGCAGTGCTATTAAAGATACCCCACAAGCAATAGCAGCTATGAATAAATAAAAAATATGCTTAAAGCTAATTCCAGCAGCTAAAGCCATAACAAACATACTAGCAGCAACCACAACACACTGACCTAAATCATTTTGAGTAACATAAACATAACCAAAAATCAAACAATAAGCACAAAGAGTTGGCAATAATAAAAATAAATCTTGTTTAAAAGTTCTTTTAATTGCATCAATTTTTCTTGAATATGTAAGAGCTAATATAGAAAAAGCTGAGATTTTTAGAAATTCTAATGGAGCAATAGAAAAACCAAGAAACCTAATCCATCTTCTAGCCCCCTTAGTCTCAACAACCAAAGAAGCTGGTAAATAAGGCATAATCATACAAGCGATTAAACTAATTATAAAAATTGCATATAAGATTTTATAACAATATTCTTCTTTTATGAGTTGAAAAACTACAATAATCAAAACGCCTATTACTGCAAATAATGTTTGAGAAAACAAAAATCCATAAGGAGATTTTTGTCCTACATAAGTAAAAAATCCCATTGAAAATACAAAAACAATACTAATCATCATAAGAATTAGCACAATTTCAAAAATTCTCAAATGGGTTTTAATCAATTTTATTGCCTTTTATCGCTAATTGATTGTAAAGCTATTATTAATTCGTCTAAATTTTCATAAGGCACATGGATTTTCCACTCTGGCTCGTTTTCTTTTAGGCATATTGCTATGCTTAATACTTCGCTACTGCCTTCTCCATAAGGATTTTTAATATTTGCTAATGAGATTTTACCACTTTGAGTGCCTTTAAGTAAAATTGAGCTAATTAACTCAGCCTTCATTATTCATCCTTTTTAATTTTGCTTGCATTTTTAACCATTCTCTTTGCTCCATTATAGGAAAACCACCATAAACCTTGCCACCTGCTAAGTCTTTGCTAACTCCACCCCTAGCAGCAATAATTGCACGATCACCTATTTTTAAATGACCGCTTGTAGCACTCTGACCTCCCATTACAACAGCATTTCCAAGCTCACTTGAACCTGCTAATCCTGTTTGAGAAACCACTAAGCAACCTTGACCTAAAATGCAATTATGCCCTATTTGAACTAAATTATCAATTTTAGTTCCTGCTTTAATAAGAGTTTTTGAAAATACAGCCCTATCAATACAAACGCAAGAGCCAATTTCAACAAAATCTTGCAATTCTACATAACCATTATGATAAATCTTAAAATGTCCCTTAGCATTACTTGCATATCCAAAACCATCGCTTCCAATAACACTTCCTGCGTGAATTATGCAATGATTTCCTATGATAGAATCGTTATAAATTGTAACATTTGGATATATTATTACATTATCTTTAATGCAAACTCCATCACCAATATATGCACCTGCCATAATAGTACAATTATTTCCTATACTAGTGTCTTTTCCTATATAAACATTTGGCATAATAGTTGTATTTTCGCCTATAACAGCATCTTTACCTGCTCTTATTAAATCTTTTGCAAAGACCTTGCTAAGAAGTGCAAAAGCATATTTAGCATCATCACAAATTATCGCAATCACATCACTAGGCAAAAATTTAGCTAGTTTTTCATCAATTAAAACCGCTGCTGCTTTTGTAGTTCTTAAAGCGTCATTATCTTTTACACAAAAACTAAGCTCATTTTCTTTAGCATCTTCTAAGGAATTAAGAGCCTTAATTCCTATTTCAAATTCTGTTTTTATTCCTATAATTTCACATAATTCTTTTAAATTCTTCATCTTAACTTTCCATTAAAACAACGCCACTTCTAGCACAATCTTTAGGATTATATTTTTTGATAGTTTTTAAGAAATTATCAATCCTATCTCCTGTATCATTTACGCAAAGCGTTATGTATTCATCATTTGAATGTGCTATTGTGCCATTATAGCCTTTTAATAAACTATCAAGTCCAGCTAAATTTTGATCTATACTAATTTTAACCAAAGCACATTCACGCTCAACAAATTCGCAATTTTCAAACACTTTATAAGTGCTAATTAATTTATGAAGTTGTTTAGTGATTTGCTCAAATACTGCTTCATCTCCACTAGTAATTATACTAATTCTAGAAAACTCAGTCCCAGCAATTGGTGCAACGGTTAAGCTATCTATATTATAACCCCTACCTGAAAACAGCCCTACAACTCTACTTAAAACTCCGTGTTGGTTTTCTACTATTACACTTAAAGCTCTTTTCATTTGCTATCCTTTGCTATTAATTTTTGTGGTAATATCATATTATAAATCGCAGCACCTGCTGGAACCATTGGCAATACATCTTCAAATCTTGAAATTATAACATCAATTACACAAGGTCTAGGGCTTTTTAAACATTCATTGTAAGCCTTTATAAACTCATCTTTAGTTTTTACTCTAAAACTATCACAACCAAAACTTTTTGCTAGCATTTCATAATCAGGTTGAACATCTTCAAGATTTGTTTCTGAATACCTTTCATTATAAAATCTAGTTTGCCACTGGCGAACCATTCCTAAATAAGCGTTATTTAAAATAATATTAATTACTTTTTTACGCTCTGCTGTAAGCGTCATTAGCTCTTGAACATTCATCAAAAACGAGCCATCACCTGCGAAATTAAGCACAACTTCATTATTTTTTGCAAAAGCAACACCTAAAGCAGCAGGAATTGAATAACCCATAGTTCCTAATCCACCACTTGTACTTAATCTTCTTGGTTCATTAAATTTAAAAAACTGAGCAACCCACATTTGATGTTGTCCTACATCTGTGATTACATTTGCATTTGGGCTAATTTTTGCACATTCATTTATAACCCATTGTGGTTTTAATACTTCATCGCTATCTTCATAACTAAATGATGGATATAAAGCTTCGTGTCTATCTAAAATACCATGCCAATTTCCTAAATCAAATTCCATATCTTTAATCTCAGCTAAAAGCTCACTTAAAACATTAGCAACATCTCCAACGATAGGAAAATCAGCTTTAATTATCTTAGAAATTGAAGTTGGGTCAATATCAATATGAGCTATTTTTGCTAATTTTGCAAACTCACTAGTCTTGCCTGTAATTCTATCATCAAATCTAGCACCTAATGAAATTAGCAAATCACATTCACTCATAGCCATATTAGCTCTATAACTTCCATGCATTCCTGCCATTCTAAGGTTGTATGGATTATCGTGTTCTAATACACCTAAGCCCATTAGAGTGCAAACTGCAGGTATTTTAGTCTTTTTAACAAACTCACGAATAACTTCACTAGCATTTGAACTAATACAGCCACCACCTATGTATAAAAGTGGCTTTTTAGCTTCACTTAGTGCAAGTGCTAGGCGTTTTATTTGTCTTGGATTACCTTTATAAGTTGGCTTATAGGTTTTCATATTTACTTCGCTTGGATAAGAAAACTCGCCTTTAATTGCTGTAATATCCTTTGGAATATCTACATGAACAGGGCCTGGGCGACCACTTCTTGCTATATAAAATGCTTCTTTTAAAACTCTTGGTAATTCTTCAATAGTTTTTACTAAATAAGAATGCTTTACACAAGGCCTACTCATTCCAACTGCATCAATTTCTTGGAAAGCATCTGTTCCTATTAGCGAATTTGCAACTTGAGCTGAGATTAAAACCATAGGAATACTATCAGCATAAGCTGTTGCGATACCTGTTAGGGTATTTGTAAATCCTGGACCACTTGTAACTATCGCAACACCAACCTTACCACTAGCTCTTGCATAGCCATCAGCAGCATGTGCAGCAGCTTGTTCGTGGCGAACTAATACATGCTTAAAATCATCTTGCTTATAAAGCTCATCATAAATATTAAGCGCAGCTCCACCAGGATAACCAAATACTACTTCAACACCTTCAAGCCTTAAAGCTTCACAAATCATCTTTGCACCTGTAATCATACGACCTCCATTAAGTTTTTTCCTAGGATTTAATCAAATTTTGCTTATTTAATAATTAATACGAATTAAAAAGAACAAAAAATATAAAAAAATAAAATTTAATTAATAAAAAATTTATATAAAAAAATTATTATTAACAAAAATTTTTTGAAAGGTTACAAATGAAGATTTCATTTAAAATAAGTTTATTAGTCTTTTGCTCTTTGTTTTTATTAGCACTATCCTTAAGCATAAACTCAAGCAAAATGTTTAACAAATTAGAAACTAAAATGCTAAGCGAAATAGAAAACGAAAGCATTTATCTTAGAAAAGAACAAGTAAAAACTCTAGTAGAAAGCATTAGTCAATATGCAGGAAATACTTACGATGATTTAGAAAGACAAAATAAGTTAGATAGGTTTACAGAATTATTGCAAAATCAATTAGATAGAGTAAGATATGATAATAATTCTAAAGGTTTTTTAGTTTTTCAAGATGATGGAATGGTAATTTATCACGTTTTAAGCGACTGGATAGGTGAAAACAAAATAAACTCAGTAGATGCAAATAATAAAGCTTTCATAAGAGATATTATAAACGCAGGTAAAAGCGGTGGGGGCTTTAGTGAATATGAGTTTAGATACCAAAATGGAAGCACTAAAAAATTTTTAGCATATTCTTTACAAGATAAAAAGAGTGGTTATATTTTTAGCACAGCTGTTGATTTAGATAATGTTTATAGCTTTTTAGATAAAAATGCTAAAGAATTAAGCGATGCTCAATTTGATGATTTTATAAAGTTTATGTTTATTAGTTTAATTAGCTTTATTGTTTTAATGATAATTGCTTATATTTTTACAAATACATTTATATCAAAACCTTTAAAAGTATTAGAGAATAAAGCAGTTGAATTAAGTAGTGGAGATGGCGATTTAACAAATAAACTAGTTGTAAAAGGAAATGATGAAATAGCTCACGCTTCAAAAGCTATTAATGAATTTTTAGAAAAAATTAGAGTTTTAATAGCACAAGCTAAAACAATTTCTACCGAAAATGCTTCAATTGCTAGTGAATTAGGAAATACAAGCTTACAAACAGGTAAAAGAGCTGAAGAAGGAAGCTTAATAGTAAGCGAAATAGCAAATAAAGGTCAAAATACTAAAAACGCTTTAAATATTGGCGTTCAAAAAGCTAAAGATGCTACTACTTCACTAGATAATGCTTTATTAATGATAGAAAACTCAAACAAAGAAATAGATACTCTAAGTAGTAAAATAATAAATAGTGCAAGCATTGAAAGCGAACTTGCTATGAAGATAGAAAGACTTAGTGTAGATGCTGATAATGTAAAATCAGTGCTTGAAATAATCAATGAAATAGCAGACCAAACAAATCTATTAGCACTAAATGCTGCTATTGAAGCAGCTCGTGCGGGAGAATCAGGTCGTGGATTTGCAGTAGTTGCTGATGAGGTAAGAAAACTAGCTGAGCGAACTCAAAGAAGCTTAAGCGAAGTAAATGCTACTATAAATGTTATCGTTCAAGGTATTAAAGATACAAGCGAACAAATGAATATAAACTCAAATCAAATGCAAGATTTAAGCAATATCGCAAATGTTACAAAAGAACACATGCATACAATGAAAGAAAGTGTAACAAATGCAATAAATCAAAGCGAACAAACGGTTCATGATTATATAAATACAAGCGAAGATATGGAAAAAATCTTAAATAATTTAAACAATATGAATATAATTACGAATGAAAACGCAAGAAGCGTTGAAGAAATCGCAGGGGCTGCAAGTCATTTAAGCGAGATGACTGAAGAGCTTAATAAGAAATTACAAGAGTTTAGAACATGAAGAAATTATTATTAGTAATGAGTTTTGGTTTAATTTTAGGTGCTGATTATTTAAGCGATTGTGAAGAAAGCAAAATCGCTGCAGCTTGTTATAATCAAGGCGTGGCTTTATTTAATCAAAATGATTTAGATTCAGCGACTAAGTATTTTATAAAGGCTTGCGATGGTGATATTAGCAATGCTTGTTATAACTTAGGTGTTATTTATAGCAAAAATAACGATAAGCTAAATGCTAATAAGTATTACAATAAAGCTTGTGAAAACGGCAATTATGAAGCTTGTTTTTATGCTGGGATTTACGCTAGTGATTTTAATCAAGCAAAAGAGCCTTTAACCAAAGCTTGTGAAAATAATTATAAAGACGCTTGTTATAATCTAGGTGTGTTTTATAAAAATAACCAAGATTTAGATAATGCAAAAATATTTTGGAAAAAAGCTTGCGATGAAAACATCATGCAAGCTTGCTATGGTTTAGGAAGTTTGTATGCTAATGAAAAGAATAATAATCTAGCTATCAAATATCTTTCAATTGCTTGCTCGGCAAAGGATTATAATGCTTGTTATAATCTAGGAAATGTATATTATGAGCTAAAAGATTATGATAAAGTTGCTATTCTTTGGGGACAAGCTTGTGATAATAAAGACGCTTATGCGTGCAATAATTTAGGCGTTTTATTTCACGAAAAAGACAAAAATATGGCTAAGTTATATTACAAAAAAGCTTGTGATTTAGGCAATAACATAGCTTGTGAAAACTACAATATCTTAAAATAAGCTAAGAAATATTATTCTTAGCTTACAATCTAATAAAACAAATGCTTTTATCTAAAGATTAAGAAAATTATATGGATTTAGCATGTTAGAATGGATATATAATAAATTAATAAAAGTTTTTATTTCAACTTGCTTTAAAGTTTTAATATTTATTGTTTTATTATATGTAATTTCTTGGTCTTTTTTAATGTTATATATGGATACTTTTATACTTACTTTAATACCTTTAAGATATTTATTACCATGGTTTTTTATAGATGACGATGATGCTTATGCTCGTGGTTTTTTATTAGGTTTTTTGTTGCTTATGATATGGAGTTATTTTAGTATATCTGCGACTAAAATCTATTGTAAAAATATTATTAATTTTTATAAAGGCGAGAAAGATTTAGGTTTTTTATTTTATTTTACCTTATTTAGTATTCTAAATGCCTTTTTTAAATTTTGCTTTTTAAAATTAGGAGATATTCATAATAGCACTTTAACTCTTGCTATGGCTTTAATATCTACGATTTTAATTTATTTTTACATAAAATCTAAAAAATAATAGCCGTAATCACAGCTATTTTTAGCAATAAAATAAATAAAAATAAGTCTAATTCCTATTTCAAATTCTTTAAAATTTTAAGTAAAAACTATTGATAATCTTTATAAGCTCGGAACAGCACCCAAAACACAACCTAACCTAAGCAAATAAAGATTAAGAATAAAAAAGTATAAAAGTATTTAAACAAATAAAAGAATTTGAAATAGGGATATTTGCTTTAAACTTTATTTTAGCACTTACAAGAATATTTTTAAGAAGTTTAAAAGTTAGCTTTTTAATTTAAATTATATAAAACTAATTAATACTTTTCTTTTATGAAATCTAAATATTATTTTTAAATTCCTATTTCAAATTCTTTGAAATTTTAAGCAAAAACTATTGATAATCATTATAAGCTCGTAACTCAACCAAACTCAACTACTATTTAAGTATTTAAAAATAAAAGAATTTGAAATAAGAATTTAAAAACAATATTTAGACTTTATAAAGCTAAAAAAGTCTAATTCCTATTTCGTAATTCTTTTTTCAATTTAATAAAAACATTAAAGAATTAGGAATAGGAATTACGAATTAAGAATTACAAACTAAGAATTAAGATTAAGAATTTGCTTTGATAATTTAAAAAGTAATTATGATTTAAATCTAAGTAGTTTATATTAAATAAAAGAAACTTCACTTAAGAAGTTTCTTTTAGCTTTTTAATGTAGTCTTTATTAAAACTTATTCTTCATTACAGATTCAACTGCACTGCTTGCCATAGAATCTACTTCATCTGATATCTTATTAGTATTATCAGCTACAACAACATTAGCACGTGTTAATTCATCTATACTGCTTATTGCTTCGTTTATTTGAGTAATAGCTTGAGTTTGTTCTTTAATGCTTTCGCTCATATCATTTATTCCTTGAGTTAATACATTAACACTTGCTTCTATTTCTGTTAAAGATTTTTGAGTGCTTTCAGCTAGTTTTCTTACTTCATCAGCAACTACTGCAAAGCCACGTCCGTGCTCACCTGCACGAGCAGCTTCAATTGCAGCATTAAGTGCAAGTAGATTAATTTGTTCAGCAATGTCTCTTATCATAGTGATTACATTTTTAATATCTTCTCCATTCTTAATCACTTCGTTTGATTTTTGATTTACTGCATGCATAGATGCACTCATTTCTTCTACTGCTGCTGCACTTTCTTGTAAGCTTGCTGCTTGCTTTCTTGCACCTTCGTTTATATCAATAACACTTGTTTTTAGTATTTTTGATTTTTCTTGTAGGTTTCTTGCAGTTTCTAGGTTTGTTTTTAACATATCTCTTATTTGCTTACCTAGCATATTAGTAGCAAGTTCAACCTTACCTCTAGCATTCTTTATTTCGTTTCTAAAGTCGTTCTGGCTATATTCATCAAAGATTTTTTCAATTGAGTTTGTATTAGCTCCTACTTTATCTTCTAAAGTATCAAGCATTTTATTTAATACATTCTTTAGTTCAATTAATTGTGGGTTTGCAGGATTTAGAGTAATTCTTGCTTTTAAATCACCGCTTTCAATTGCAGCTGCTGTTTGAACGCTTTGTTCTACTGCTTCTTCATCTTTTAATAATGATTGCTTTGTTTTTTCAATGTTTTCATTGATTGCTTTAGCCATAGAGCCAAATTCATCTTTAGAATATAAATTAATTTTATTTGCATCCTCTTTTTCATGATTTAAAAAATCAAAAAATTCATTTAAACCTAAGGTTATTTTTGATAAAGGTTTTAAATAAAAATTAATAGTATATGTTAAAAATCCAACCATAATAATCAAAAATATTAAAAAACTAATCAAAGTAGAATGTCTAGCATCTGCAACCGATTTTGTTATAGCACTTTCTAAAATTATCGTGCATATACTAAAACCACTTAAATCATTAACTATACAATAAGCCAAATATTCTTGATTATCTTTTATAAATCTAATATGATTTAAATTACTATTAGATTTAAGCTTATTAAGCTCTTGATTTAACCCATTTAACCACTCTGGCTTGCCTAATTCTTTCGTATTTTCACTAGCAATTATTTCATTGTTTTTATCAAGAATTAAAGTGCTAATATCTTTATTTGATTTAATACTTGTGATAATATCGCTAAAGTCATTAATTAAGATATTTCCGCCAATTACAGCTATTATTTGATTATTTTTAAATACAGGAGCAAAAATAGTTGTAGCTTGTTTGCCACTTGAAACATCTTTATAAATTGATGAGTTACTTGCTCTTCTTAATTCATTAGCTTCTTTAAACCATGCTCTAGTTCTTCCATCAAAATTAGGAATTAATCTAAAGCTTAAATCTGTTTCAGCTTTATAAACATCACCATTTGCAAGACCTATGAAAAGTCCTTGAAAATCTAATATTCTATTATCATTTGAAATGATTTTTTGAATAAATTCTGGACTTAAATCATTAGCGTCTTCAAAAGTTTTTGCAATTTTTTCAATCTGCTCTATACGAGTTTTAATATACTCATCAATATAAGCATTTCTTAACTTTAAATCCCCAGCAATTGAAGAATCATAATTGCTTATAATTATACTTTCAGTTTTATTGCTTTCTAGATAAGACAATACTAAAAGTAAAACAACAAATAAACTTGCAGTAGATAATGAAATTTTGTGCGAAAGTTTCATTGAGAGTTCCTTTAATTTTGAAATTGAATACTAATTTTACCCCCCCAAGCTTAAAATTTTCTGAATTATGTGTAAAATTTACACAAATTTTGATTAAATCTTTAATTTTAATTGTAGATATATTCAATTTAAGATAATTTTAATCTTTTATATAAATAAAAATAACAGAATTTGAAATAGGAATTAAGATTTTAATTTATATAAAATATTGTTTTAAATTCCTATTTCAAATTCTTTATTCATTTATAAAAAAGCTTTAAGTAAGATATTAAGAATTTGAATTGTTAATTCAAATTCTTAGTTTAATTAAATTGTTTTATTAAATCTTTTATTTGGTCTTTGTTAAACCCTAAACTAAGTGCTACTAAAAGTAAAATTCTAGCCTTTACATCGCTTAAATATTCGCTCATAATTACGCCATTTTTAGCTAAATCTATTTCAGCTCCAGCGTAGCCATAGGTTTTAAGCCCAGTTTTGCCACTTTCGCATCTACTTGTCATAATTATAGGCTTTTTGATATTTTTTATACACGGCATATTTTTAGCCATTACATGCCCTGCTCCATAACCACTAAGCACTATGCCATCGTAATTATCACTAGCAAATTTAAGCAAATCATCATCATAATCAAGGCACATTTTTAGTAAGGCTACTTTTTTGTTTATTTCTTTTGGAAGTTCTAGTTTTAGACGCTTATAAAAATTATTAAATAAATAAAATTTATCTTCTTTAATCTCTCCAACCAAACCACGATTAAAGCTTGTAAATGTCTCTAAGCTAAAGGTATTGCTTTTATGAATAAAATTAGCTGAATGAACGCTTTCGTTTAATACACATAAAACACCCAAACCTTTTGCTAAATCGCTATTTGCTAAAATTATTGCACTATTAATATTTGCTAAATAATCACTTCCTAATTCGCTAGGATTTTTCATAGCGCCCGTAAAAATCAATGGCTCATCTAAATCCCAAAAAAGATTGCAAAAAAACGCACTTTCTTCAAGCGTATCAGTTCCTTGTGTGATTATTACTGCACGAGAGCCTTTTTTAATTTCTTCTTTTGCTAATGCTAAAACTTCTAAAAGCATAGAAAAAGTAATATTTGGACTTGAAATATTGCTAAATGTAATTGCGTTTATGTCTTTAAAAGAATTTGTTAAATCGTTTGCATTTAGGCTAGGGATTGCTCCCTCGCCACTGCTTAGCATAGAAATTGTTCCGCCTAGTGAAATTAGACTAAGCATTTCTTACGCACTCTATTAGGTATCTTACATTTTCTACAGGAATATCAGGTAAAATTCCATGCCCAAGGTTAAATATATGAGCTTTATCTTTTACTAATTCTTTAATAATACTTACACCATCTTTAATAGCTTGCTTGCTATATAATCTACAAGGCTCAAGATTACCTTGCAATACATAAGGAGTTTTTAAAGCTACTTGAAGTGGTGTGCTCCAATCAACGCCTAAAACATCAATTTTTGCCTCAAGACATTCAATAAATCCACCTACACCTTTAGGGAATGCTATTATTGCTATATGTGGGTATTTTGTCTTTAAATATTCAGCTAATTCGCTTATATATTTCCAAGAAAATTCTAAATACGCACTAGGTTCAAGCGCATTCGCCCAACTATCAAAAATCTGAATAGCATTCGCTCCTGCTTTTATTTGATTTTCGCAATATTCTTTTAAAACATGAGTTATTTTTGCTAATAATTTATGCATTAATTCTGGTTCTTGATAAAGCATTTTTTTACTTTTTGCATAAGTTTTTGAGCCTTGCCCTTCTATCATATAAGTTGCAAGCGTCCAAGGTGCTCCACAAAATCCTATTAAAGCCTTATTAGGGGCTAATTTTTCACGAGTTAGTTTTATAGCATCATAAACATAATTAAGCTTAGCGGCTGCTTTTATATCAAGTCTTGCTACATCGTCGATATTTGTAATAATCTCATCAAAAATAGGACCTTCACCCGCAGCAAAGCGTAATGGCAAGCCCATTTCAAGTGGCACAACCAAAATATCTGAAAATATAATAGCCGCATCAAAATCTAAAATATCAACAGGCTGAAGTGTAACTTCGCTTGCTAATTTATAATCTTTACAAAGGCTTAAAAAATCTCCTGCTTTTGCCCTAGTAGCTTTGTATTCAGCTAGGTATCTGCCTGCTTGACGCATCATCCATATAGGCATAACATCACTTTTTTTACCAAAACAAGTATCTATAAAAATCATTTTTGCTCCTTAGTGCTCTTTTTTGTTCTCTTTATGATCGCTCTTGTGTAAAGCCCATAATCCTAAGCAAATACACATAATGCCGATAGCTAGATATAGCATATCAATACTTGAATTAAACTTAAGGTTTAATGCGTGTTGGAAGAAATTAACAACCAAAACCATAACAATAACCTTACCAAGCTTGTCCTTTAGCTCATCTAAGCTATGCACTTCTAAAACTTTACTTTGTTTATATTGCTTAAACTCTTCAACATCGCTAATAAAAAGCTCATATATTCCAAAAGAAAATATATAAAATACCAAAGCCATTAAATATAAATCAACAGCTCCAACTATCATACTAACAGCTTCTTCGTGAATATCTAAATCAGCTTTTTGAAAATAATAAGAATATGCGATTTTTATAACCTTATAAACATCAAAACTAGCTATAAAAAACAATATAAAAGCACCTAAAAGACCAAAAATTACAGGTAAAATTGTAATAAATCTAGAATTAACTAGAAATTTCTCAAAATACTTTTCTAACATTTATTTCCTTATTTCATAAAATCCGAATTGCTGAAATTCGTGGGGCTTATTATAAAAATCTTTTGTAGTGCTTTGATAAATAGGGCTTAAACTTAGCTTAAAATCGCTTGAATTATTATAGGTAGAATTTCCTTGTTGTAAAAATAACCAATCTATTTGATTTTTAAAAAGCTCTAAGGCATTAAAGCCACCTTCTATCATTACAAATTTTATATTTTTTGCTTTTAATTCTTCTTTTAGGTTTAAAGGGTTTTTGCCAAATTCTATGCTTCTATTTGCTTTAAAAATATTAAGGAATTTGAATTCGGAATTAAGATTTTGAAAATGTCTTGAGAATATTAATAAATTAGGAGCTTTTTTGCTAGTTGAAAATCTTGCATCAAGCATAGGATTATCAAGCCTTAAAGTATTTCCACAAATTATTAAAGCATCAAGCTTTGAGCGAATTTCATGAAAATAAGCTCTTAAATATTCATTACTGATTGAGCCTTCATTATTAAAATTAAGATTAATTGCAAGTTTAAATAAAACAAAAGGCTCATTTTTAAGCCAAAATTTAAATGGTTTTATAAGCTCATCGCATTCATCTTTTAATACACCTAAAACCACATTTATACCTGATTTTCTAAGCTCGTTTATTCCGTTTTGACTCTCATCACTTGAGCCTATAAAAACTTCTTTAACACCATATTTTATAAGTAATTCATGACAAGGCGGAGTGCGACCTTGCTTACTACAAGGCTCTAAAGTAACATAAAAAGTGCTATCTTTTAATGCGTCTTTTCCATAATTTTCAAGTATTTCATTAACACACAGCCTTTCAGCGTGAAATGTACCAACAGCTTTATGTGCTTTAATAGATAAAATCTTGCCGTATTTATCTAAGACTAGACATCCTACGGCAGGATTTGGATAGGTTAAAAATTGATATTTCCAAGCCTCTTTTAAGGCTAGGCTCATATAAAAATCATTTCCTAAACTCAAGCTCTCTTACTCCAATAGCTTTATAAGCATCAATTCCAGCAGTAATTTTGCCTAGTCTTAAATCTATTTGCTCCATTAAGCTATTTTGTAAGGCTCTTTCGCTATCTAAGAATTCTAAAAAGCTTATTTCTCCTTCGCTAAATTTAAGCTTATTAAACTCATAAATTTCTTCTTCAAGCTTGATAATTGCGTCATAATCTTTTAGTTTTAATTCTGCGTTGTTGTATTGTAAAATCGCATCTTCAATTTCTTTTAATGCTGTTTTTACAACCTTTTCATAAGTTAAAACTGCATTATCTTGAGATAAATTAGCTCTAATTACTTGCTCATCTGTTTCGCCTAAATTAAATAAAGGCTGTAAAAGATTTGCACTGATTGTGCCTATTGGATCTGAAAATACCTTATGAGTATCTCCACTTGTGCTAATTCCTGCTCCTATTGTAAATGTAGGAAAGAAATTATCCCAAGCAATTTTTGCATTATTATGAGCTATTTTTACATTCAAAATTGCTTTTGCAATATCAGGGCGATTTGTCATCACTGAGCTAGGAACTGATTTTGGCATAACAAAATCATCTAATAAATCATTTGCGTATTTGATTTCTTCTTTTTGTTGATTTAGACCATAAACTAAAATATTTAAAGAGCTTTCATATAAATCACGCTCAAGCTTCAAGCTTCTTAATTTTGTTTGATTTAAGCTAGCTTGCTCTTTTGTTTGTAAAAGAACTGATTTTGTAATAAAACCTAATTTATATTGCTCTTCTTTTAGTTTTAAAGTCTTTTCATAGCTTTTTACAAAGTCTTCTAAAATCTCAATTTTTTTATTTGTTGCAACTATTTTATAATAAAGATTAGCAATGCTAAAACCTATTGTTTGATAAGTGCTTTCTACATCAATTTCGCTTATATTTGCACTAAATAAAGCATTTTCTTTTGCTTTACCAAGCTTATTTAATAAATCAATTTCATAAGATAAATTAAGCCCTAAAGTATGCCCGTAAATAGGTTTTGAATTATTAGCAATTCTTTCATTTGCATTTAAGCTTAAATTAACACTAGGCTCTCTTTTAATTCCTGCACTAACAAGGTTTGATTCAGCGATTAAAAGATTATTTAAAGCCATTTTAACATCTTCGTTATTTTCCATTGCTATTTCTATCAAGCGATTTAAATTATCATCTTTTCCTAAAGCTCTCCAATTTTTTATCTCAAATTTTGTTTGAGTGTCTAAATTATTTGGAGTTTTTAACTCATAATTATTTACACTAGAGCAAGATATTAAAAATAAAGCAGCAAAGCTGCTTAAGATAATTTTATTCATTTGTTTTTCCTTTTTTTCTCTTCAAGAAATCATTAAAACTTTCAAGCATATAGAAGAATAACGGAACAAATAAAATAGATACACTTGAAGCTACAATAATTCCACCAACAAGCCCAGTGCTTAGTGCGTGTCTTGCAGCACTTCCTGAGCCTTCACTAAATACTAAAGGCAATATTCCTATACCAAATGCTAAAGAAGTCATAATAATAGGTCTAAATCTAAGTTTAGCTGCTTTAATAGCTGCATCTTTTGTATTTAAACCATGCTTATATTTTTCTTCCATAGCAAACTCAACTATTAATATAGCATTTTTTGCACTAAGACCTATTAATAATAATAGACCTATTTGAAAATATATATCGTTATCTATGCCCCTTAAATAAGTTGCAGCAAGTGAACCAAATACAGCAAAAGGAACTGCAGTAATTACTGCTAAAGGCATTAGCCATCTTTCATATTGAGCTGCAAGAATTAAGAATACAAACACCATTCCTAAAGCAAAAGCAGTTGAACCTGAACCACTAGAATTTACTTCTTCATAAGAACTTCCTGCCCAAGCATAAGAATATTCATCTTTATTCATAGTCTTATTAAATACATCAACAATTGCTGCGATTGCATCACCACTCGTATAGCCTGCAGCTGGACTTGCTGTAACTTTTACAGCAGGGAAGAGATTAAATCTAGTTACTGAAAATGGTGCAACACTAGGCTTAATATCAACTACACTTGCTAAAGAAATACTATTTCCTTCATTATTTTTTACATAAATATTTTCAAGGCTTGATTTTTTATTTCTAAAATCTTCATCACCTCTTACATTAACTTGGAAGTTCTTACCTAAAGCTGTAAAATCATTAACATAAACAGAGCCAAAAATTAGATTTAAGTTAGTATATATATCACTTAAACTAAGGCCTAAAATTTTAGCTTTTTTCTCATCAACGCTTACTTTTAACTCAGGATAATCAGTGCTTAGAGTTGTTCTTGCTTGTGTTAATTCAGGTCTTTTTGAAGCTTCTGCAAGTAAAACATCTATATCCTTTTTAATTTCTTCATAGCTTTTACCTGATTTATTTTGCACATACATTTCAAATCCACCAGTAAGTGATAAACCCATAATCGGTGGTGGGTTTAAGAAAAACGCAAATCCATCAGGGTCAAGCCACATATTTTTCATCCAAGTATTTGCTAAGTTTTGACTATCTCCATTAATACCTAAGTCTTTTCTATCTTTAAAATCTTTTAAAGTAATAAATGAAATTCCTGCACTTGTAGATAATGCAGAGCTTTCAACATCAAAACCATTAAGAGAAATCATACTTTCTACCGCAGGATTTTCCTTAACCATATTGTAAATTTTATTATTGAAATTAATTGTTTTTTCTAACGAACTTGCTGATTTTAATTGTGATAAAACTAAAATAGCACCCTTATCTTCACTAGGAACAAGCGAACTTGGAATAATCTTAAGTAGTGCAAAAATCCCATAAAAGAATATCGCTACAACTATTAAGCTAGGAATTACATGGCGTAAAACTTTTGCCACTGCTGCTCCAAATAGCCCAGTACTCCAGTCAAAAAAGTCATTAAATTTTTTAATTAAATAAAACGGCTTATCTTCATGATCTTTTAGTAATAATCCACATAAAGCAGGAGTTAAAGTTAATGCAACAAAACCTGAAATACAAACTGAAATTACAAGAGTAATTGCAAATTGTCTTTGGATTTGTCCAACGAAACCATCTAAAAATGAAACAGGAATGAATACAGCACTTAAAACCAAAACAATAGAAATAACAGGTCCAGTTACCTCATCCATTGCTATTTTTGTAGCTTCTCTTACATCTTTAGTAATTCCACTTCTAAACACACGCTCAACGTTTTCAACAACAACAATAGCGTCATCAACAACAATTCCTATGGCAAGAACTAACGCAAAAAGCGTAATTAGATTTATTGTAAAACCAAAAAGATATAAAAACGCAAAAGTTCCAAGTAATGAAACAGGAACTGCAATTAGTGGAATAATAGTTGCACGAAGGTTTTTTAAGAACATATACATAACTATTAAAACAAGTAAAATTGCTTCAACGAAGGTTTGAACAACTTCATTAATACTATCCTTAACAAACTCGGTTGTATCATAAGGCATATCATAAGCAATACCACTAGGAAAGAATGCACTTAGTTCTTTTAATTTATCATTTACTGCTTGTGCTACTGCAATTGCGTTTGCACCTGATTTTAGATTAATCATTAATGGAACCATTTTTTTACCATTATTAAGACCGGTAAAGCCGTAGTTTTTAGAACCAATTTCTACTCTAGCTATATCTTTTAAATATAAAATATTTCCATTAGGAAGTGCTTTGATTATGATATTTTCAAAATCACTAACTTTGCTTAATTTTCCTTTCGCACTCATTGAATACACAAATGGGCTTACTTCTTTTAAAGGTAAATCACCCATACTTCCTGTTGGATATTGTGAATTTTGCTCTCTTATAGCAGCACTTACTGCTGCAGGTGTTAAGTCATATTTATTTAATTTACGAGAGTCTAACCATATTCTCATTGAATAATCTTTAGAACCAACTACGCTAACATCGCCAACACCATCAATTCTACTTAATTCATCAGCAATATTTAATGTAGCATAATTGCTAAGATAAATCTCATCACGACTCTCATCAGGAGAATAAATACTAACAACTGCTAAAATACTAGAGCTTGATTCGCTAACATTAACGCCTAATTTTTTAACTTCTTCTGGCATTTTTGCTGATACACTTTGAACTCTATTATTTACATCAATTAACGCTTGCGAAGGGTCTGTTCCTACTTTAAAATATACGTTCATTAGCATCAAACCACTTGAGCTTGAACTTGAAGTTATATATATCATATCTTCAACGCCATTTATTGCATCTTCAAGTATACTTGCTACATTTTGAGATAAGGTAGCTGCATCAACACCTGAATAGCTTGCGCTTACTTTAATTGTAGGAGAAGTAACATTAGGATATTCTTCAATAGGCAAGCCTTTCATTCCTAAAATACCGGCAATAGTTATAATAATTGAGACAACTATCGCAAAAACAGGTCTATAAATAAAAAATTTAGAAAACATTTTTATTCCTTAGTTGGCTCTTTTGAAGCTTGTTTTTGCATCATTGCACCAAATTCTGCTTTTGTAGCAACTTTTGCACCTGGATAAATCTTCTTATAGTTATTTAAAATAAGTTCATCATCAACTTTTAAACTACTATTGCTAGCATCAATTACTGCTATTTTTTCATCATCAAAAATAGTTTTAACATGAATTTGTTTTGCAGTATTTTTATCTTTTATAAATACATAATAACCATCTATATCTTGTAATAAATTTTCTTTACTAATTACTAAAGAATTTGCTTGAGTAATTTCGCTAAGCTTTAAGCTTACGAAAGTTCCTGCACTTAATTCCTGATTTAAATTCTTAAATACCGCATAAGCTTTTGTGCTTGCTAATTCATTATAATTTGATACAAACTCAACTTCGCCTTCATAAGTTTTACCATTTAAAATAAAACTTGCTTTAGCTTTTTTTAAATCGTTATTATTTCTTTTGATTTGTTCCATATTTGTATCTGATATAAAAAATGTTGCTTTTAAATTATCTTGATCTACTATTTGAACTAGCTTTGTATTATTTGCTACTGCATAACTTCCTATATCAATCAATGATGCTTGTAAATATCCATCAAAAGGAGCTTTTACGCTTGTATAATCATAATTTAATTTAGCTAGTTTATAAGATGCGTTTGCTTTATTTAAACTTGCTTTTGCACTCTTATATGCTGCTTCTTTTGCATCAAATTCCTTTTTAGATACTGCTTTTTTATTGTATAAATCCTTGGTTCTATTAAAATCAGCACTTGCATTCTCATAGTTTGCACGAGCAACGCTAATATCAGCTAAAGCTAAATCTAAATTTGCTTTATATTGCTCATCATCAATTTTATATAAAACAGTTCCTTTTTTTACAAAATCACCATCTTTAAAAAGTATTTCTTTAATCTCGCCAGAAACTTTAGGCAAAACAACTACATCTTTACTTGCTTCAAGTTTTGCTGCGTATTCGTAGTAAATACTAGCATCCTCTAAACCTATCTTTTTTACATCAACTATTGATGGTGGCATTTCTTGCTTTTTTTGTTCTTTGTTTTCACCACAAGCTGCGAAAAATAACATACTTGCAACAAGACTTAATTTAATAATTTTCTTCATAAAATTTCCTTGTTATGATTTAAAATGTAATTATAATTACATTAAAGTAAATGAAATTACCTAATAGCTCGTAAAAATAATATATTTACATTTTTTACATGCTCACTTAATTCAGCTTTTGAAAATGTTTCTTTTGAGTTAAAAATCAAATCAAATATTTTATTGCTTCTAATCATAGAACAATACAAATTCGCTAAATCATAAGCACTAATTTCTTCTAAAACCTTTTTATCTATTTTTTGCTCAAATACCATGCACAAAAATCTAACAATCACATCTTTATCAGCCTTTGCACATTCTCTTTTCACAATTACATCTTTATAGGTTCTCTCAAGCACAAGCCTTAAAAACTTAGCATTATCCTCGCCTACGAAAAAATTGCAATACTCATTACCAAAAACTTCTAAAAATTCAGGTAAATCTAAATGTATTTTTGAAGCAATTATATCCTTTAGATTATCAAGCCTTGTGTCTGCTCTAAATTTTAAAGCTTTTAAAAATAGATTGTTTTTATTTTCAAATTTTTTATAAATTGTAGCAAGTGAGCCGCCAGTAATTTTAACTATATCGTTTAAACTTGTATTTTCGTAGCCCTTCTCTAAAAATAGTTCAAGGGCTACTTTTAAGATTACTTCTTCTTTTCCTTCCATTTTTTCTCCTTAGGATAAATAAATATTGTATCTTGTATAGTAAATACTTTTTCATCATCTAAGGCATAAGCTTTTAGCTTGATATGTTTGTGGTGTTTTTTAACTTTTTTATTTTCGCTACTTAAAACAACTATTTGTTTTACTTTCTCACCAGCTTTAACTCTAAAATCTTTCTTTGGTTTTATTACTTTTATATCATCATCAAGTGATTGGATATAAAATCTATGGTCTTTATCACTAGTATTATGAAATAAAACTAAATAAGCATTATTTACAATTTTTCCATCATCTTCTAAACTATAAAGCTCTGTTGTTCTATTTATATTTAAAAGCATTGTTTCTTTATGTTCTGCTTTATATACTAAACCAATAAACATAGCGATTAACACTACAACATAAATAATAGTTCTAGGTCTTAAGAAATTATATTTTTCTTTAGTCTTAATCTCTTTTGTGCTAGACCATGATATTAATGAAGGGCGATTAAATCTAGCTTGAACGCTAGAACATGCATCAGCACACTCAAGACAATTAATACAATCAAGTTGCATTCCTTTTCTAATATCAATATGAGTTGGGCATACTTTAACACAAGCTTCACAACCTATACACTCTCCACCCACAGGTTTTTTGCTAACTTTTAAGCCATCTTTATAGATTATTCCACCACGACTTTCATCATATATAACGCTTTTTGTATCATTGTCAAACATTACACTTTGAATTCTTGCATAAGGGCAAATATAAGCACAAAAATTCTCTTTAATATAAGTAATATCAAAAGTAATAAATAAAGATAAAAAGAATAAAATTCCGATTAATATTAAGTGTTCGCTTGGCTCTTTTATATAAGCAAAGAAATCTTCAGGTGGTATAAAATACCATAAGAAGTTACTAGCTGCAATTATACTAATAGGATAAAACAATGCAACACTAAAAATCTTAGCAAATATTTTATCCCTTGCATTATTTTGCTTATTTTTTCTTCCACCATAGAGTTTAAATATTTTTGTTTGTATTAAATCTCTAAAAATTACTCTAAATATTGTTTGAGGACAGCTCCAAGCACACCAAACTCTACCTAAAAGATTTGTAATAAAAAATATAAAAACAAACATCATAATAAGTAAAAAAGGCATTAAATAAAGTTCATTTGTATTAAAAGATACAAAGAACAAATTAAGCATTTTCTTATCAAAACTTAATAAAAAAAGGTGATTACCATTAATCCTTATAAAAGGAGTAATGAAGATAATACAGGTTAAAATAGCATAAAAAACTACGCGTTTTTTAAAATAATTAGTAATTCTTAGCATAATCTCTCCTTAAATTTAACTTAATTTGTAAGTTTAAGATAATTCTAGTCTTTTAAAGTTAAGAATATTAAATTAAAAATAATTTTGTTTATTTACAATTTTTTTATAAATTAGCATTTTTTAATTTTACAACGAAAGGAAGTGATTGCCGTGCCAGGGATTAAAGTTCATAATAACGAATCTTTTGACGAGGCTTATCGCAGATTTAAAAAGCAAACTGATCGTAACCTAATCGTAACAGAAGTTAGAGCAAGACGCTTTTTTGAACCTATGACTGAAATTCGCAAAAAGCAAAAAATTTCAGCTAGAAAGAAAATGCTAAAACGCCTATATATGTTAAGACACTACGAAGCAAAGCTTTAATAAAAAGGGGTTCGCCCCTTTTTAAAGGTTAGTAATGAAACTTTTAGTAAAAGACGCTGCAAAATATCTAAATATAAGCAAAGAAGCCATTTATAATAGAATTAGAAGAGGCTCATTAAAATCAATCAAAGAAGATAACAAAACTTATGTAATAATAGAACAAGAACAAAATAGCCTAGCTATTAAAGATGAGTTGTTAGAGCAAATTAGAATTTTAAAAATTAGCAACGAAGAATTAAGAAAAGAAAACGAAGAATTAAAAAATAAAGTTAATCTACCAGTAATTATAAAAGCAAAATGGATTTTAATAGATGAATATTTATTAAAATTTAAGAAAAAAAAGCGTGAAAAAATCAAAAAATATTTAATATCAAGACTTTTTAAGAGTAAAAGAATAAAACTAGAAAATAATCAAGTTTTCATAAGAAACAAAAAACTATCAAAGATTTAGGAGGATATATGTTTAAGAATTTAAGTAATCTAAGCTATAAAGCAACCTTTGCAGCAATTAGTGCTGGTGCATTACTTAGTGCTTGTGGCGGTGAAGAGCAAAGTCAAAACAAGGCTCAAGGTTCGTTTTTAATCATAGAAGAATATGCGCCTAAACAATATAGAATTAAAGATGAATTCCCAAGCGATGAAACAAGAGTTGTTTTAAAAGAGCTTAATGGAAATGAAAGAGTTTTAACTAAGGCTGAAATGGATGAGCTAATAAAAGCTGAAAATGCTAAAATTGAAGCCGGACAAAGCTCACTAACAAATGAAAGTATAAGTTCAAATCATTCATTAGGAGAAGTTTTACTTAGCTCTGTTGCAGGTGCAATCATAGGCTCTTGGATAGGAAATAAATTATTTGGCAATTCGCATTTTAATGCAAACAAAGCTACTCATTATCAAAACCCAAGTGCTTATCAAAGAAGCGTAAATAGCTTTAAAAGCACAACAGCAACTAGTGCTAATAAAAGTAGTGGATTTTTCAAAAACAGCGGAAGTAGTAGCTCTACTAAAAGTAGTGGCTTTGGCTCTTAATGTATATTCAAACACTAAAATTAAAAGATTTTGTAATATTGATAAAAGCTAATGATGAATGCTTGATATCTATTGATATTACAAATCTAAAAAGCCTAAAAGATAAACCAAATCATATTACTAAGCTAGCAAAAGATGAATTGCAAAATTATTTTAATGGTAAAAAATATGATTTTTCAAATATCAAGCTAGATTTAAGTAAATTCTCAGCATTTAGTCAAAATGTATTAAATGAATTAAAAAACATACCTTATGCAACAACAATAAGCTATAAAGAATTAGCCTTTAGAATAGATTCTAAAGCTTATAGAGCAGTTGGAACTGCCTTATCAAAAAATCCTTATTTAATCATTCTACCTTGCCATAGAGTAATTCGCTCTGATGCTAGCTTAGGAAGATTTACTTGCGAAGTCTCAAATATGAAAGAATTTTTAAATAAGCACGAACAAAAATATAAAAGCACAAATATTTAAGCAAAAACACAAGAATTTAAAATAGGAATTAAAAGTCTAATTCCGAATTCAAATTCTTTGTAATTTATATTAAAAACTTAAAGCCTTTTTAACCTCATCGCTAGCCATTTCAATACTCCAAGCAGGCTCAAAAACTAGATTGATTTCTACATTTTCTACTACTTTACTAACTGCGTTTTTAACCCAAGTTATTAATAAATCATGCATAGGGCATGATTTAGTTGATAAAGTCATTGTAATTTCGCATTTATTATCACTTAATTTTATATCATAAATAAGCCCTAAAGCCAAAATATCAAAGCCAACTTCAGGATCAATTACACTGCTGATTGCATCAATTATTTGCTTTTTCATTTAAATCTCCTTATATAAGTAAAAAAATTAATCACATTAATAAAAAGCCCTATTAATAAAGCTATATATAAATAAACTAAAGGCTTAAAATAAAGACTAAAAACCAAAGCAATATTAATAAACATAGTAAAATACGCTACCTTGCCTAAAACCATATCGCTTAATAAAGGGACTTTGCATTTGCCAATTAGCTTTGAAATAAAGTGATACCAAATCAAAAAGGGCAAAATCTTATAAACATGAGCGATAATAAATGGCAAAATACAAGAAAATATTAATAATCTTAAAGCCATTGTAAAATCATTTAAAACAAATTCATACGAAGCCAAAATTGCCCCAACACTTGCAAAAACTATATTTAAATTCCAATAATCCCTAGCCTTTCTAGTCCTTAAATACAAAATATACAAGCACCACAAAACAAAGGCTAAAAATGAAAAAACAGCTATAAATTTATTAAAAAATGCAAAAAAATATGAAATAAAACTAAGCCATAATAAATAATTTTTATGCTTATGAGTTAGCGCAAACATAGGCAAAAGAACATTAGCAGCTCCAATGCAAATAAACAAAACAAAGCCAAGCATAAAATAAATATGCAAATTTAAAAACAATTCATATTCTAAAGCGATTGAGCCATTTATAATAAATACTAAAAAAACCGCACAAATTAAACCTAAAGCTAAAAACAAAACACCTAAAAACAAAGCACTTTTGGCTATATTTTTAAAATCAAAAAATGATAATTTAAATAAAATAATAAAATAAAAAACACATAAAGCTACTAAAATTACGCATACTTTTAATAATTCATAATTTAAAGTAATAAAAGCATAAATCATACAAGCTAAGCTTATATTTGTTGCTAAGGCTATCATAAATACGCCCTTTATACCGATAAATGCTTTTTCATAAATTACTGAGCTTAGCTGATACAAGCTTCCTATTATTATATTTAAACTAAATCCAGCGAAAAAACAATGCAAAAATGCCTTAAATGAATAAGAATAAAAATCATCACTCGCATAAGAAAACAAAAATATTAAAGCAAACAAATAGCAAAATGCCATTATAAAATAAATCGCCACCACTTTAAATGGTGGAGCAAAAGCGTTCAACATAATTAATCCTTAAGGATGATCTTTACAAGCTTCATCAAAATTATCATGCTCTTTAATTTTTGTAAAAACTAACCAAAATAAGCCATCTTTTTGCGTAGTTTCAATCTCATAATAAGGTTTAACGCTAGGAAGTAATCCTAATGGATTTTTGTGATTTAGCATGATTAATTTTTGATTTGGCTTTAGGCTATTAAGCCCTACTCTTGCATTTATCATAGGCTCAGGTGGCATACATTTACTACTATCAAATGCTAAATATTCATCATTTTCATAAAAATCAACAGTAGCATTTGCTAAACTTACTTTTTTCCAAGATTTAAAATCAAACATTTTTTCTCCTTTTTTATTTTGCATTGTAAAAAAAGTTTTAAAAATTAATTTTGATTTTCATCAATTTTTGAAAAGTAATTTAGAAAATTAATTTCCGAATTCAAATTCTTTGCAGTTTTAAGGAATTTCAATGAAGAAATTCCTTTAATATCATTTCGCTTTACTTACCTTACCCATTTCAATATATGGTCCAAATCTATGCTCATTTACATCAAAATCATCATCATAAGGTGGCACATCCATATCAAGTGGCTTTGTTCTTCTATCAGGAAAATCAGCTTCACGATTAGCCTTTATAGGTCTTTGTTTTGAATTAATATACGATGCTACATCAAAGGCTTCTTCATCGCTTAAAGTTGCATCGCCTTTTGGCATATTGCCTTTAATATACTGAGCAGCTTTTATTAATCTATACATACCAGCACCAGTATTATAGCTATCATCTCCCCAAAGTGCAGGATATACATAATATCCACCCCTTTGTTCATCATTTACAACGCCTTCTCCGTTTTCACCATGACAGGCTGAGCATTTGTCTTCATAGATAGCTTTACCTTTTTTAGGGTCTGCTGCTCTATTTAATAATTTTATTTTAGTAAGTCCTTGCCCTTCAACCTTAGCACCAATAGGAACACCTTGGCTTAAATAGTGCATATAAGTTACCATTGCTTTCATCTCAGGCGAATTAATAGGTAGTGGCTTACCATTCATAGAGCGTTCCATACAGCCATTTATTCTATTTTCAATGGTTGCGATTTGATCGCCTCTTGCTAAATATTGTGGAAATCTAGCATAAATGCCTACATATCCAGCTTCATAAGGCACGGTTCCGCCTGCTGCATGACAACTACTGCAAGATAGGTTGTTTCCTGCATATCTTTTGCTCTCATCTTTTGCTTTTGGTCCTATGTAATACGAAGTTTCATTCATTATTTTATTACCTAAGATTACAGCTTCAATGTATTTTGAACCCTTTGGCAATTTGCTCTCATCTAAATATCCATCATCATCCATAGCACTTGGCACTACCCAAGGAACTACTTTTGGCTCTTGTCCGGTGGCTGATTTTATCTTTGCTACACTTGGGTCAATTGCAAATACAGCTGATGATAATAAAAGTATAAAACTTAATTTTGTTTTCATAACTTCTCCTTAAATTGATTTATTAAATCTTAAAAAACCTATGTGAATTTTTTGTGAAAAATTGGGGAAATTTAGAAAATTTATTACAAAGATATTACAATTTTACAAAAAATAAATAAAACAAAAAGAATTTGAAATAGGAATTTGAAATTAAAGTTTTTCATAAATATAACCATATTTATGAAAATAAATTTTAAGCTCTTTTATATTGATATTATGATTATCTTTAAAATACTTTTCAAGCTCGTGATATTTTTCAATGCTTAAGATATTTATAATCTTTTCATCTTGCAATAACATTACCGAGTCCATTACCTTATAGTGTTTTAGTTTAAGCGTAAATATATAATAAAATAATTTAAGAATAAAATTTATAAAGTATTGTAAGATAGTAGCAGGCAATAAAAAAAGCCATAAAATTTGAATTACTTCATGGGGTTTTTGCGATTTGTGATGAACTACCGAAAAGCTTTTGTATATCTTAAAAGGCTTATTTAAATCAATACTTTCTAGTACTTCGCCATTATTTAGATAATTAATGGTATTTTTAGTAATTATGATTTCTCTTTTACACTTTACAAAAGGTCTTATGTAAGGTAGTGCTAAAAATGGCATAATTATAAAAACATTTCTATGAAGTGAAGTGCTAGGATTATCTGTTAGAAAATATGCAATATAACTTATTATCATACAAACAAAAGCAGGTAAAAAATCAAAAAATGTATTAATATCCTTGATAATTACCGGCTCTTTATCGTAATCTCTTTGCATATATTAAATGATTATTCCTTTATCAATTCATCTATTACATATACTTTATAGCCGTCAATTGTTTCCCAAGCACCAGAAAGATTATAAACATCTAATATTTCTTTAAGAAGATTTATAACTTCTTTTTCGCTTAATAATTCATTGTTTTTAATATCAAAAATACTCCAAACTTTATCATATAAAACACCATCTATTGTTATATCAAAATCATAATCAAGTATAACTTCAATCAAATTACCTTTATAATATAAAACCCACAAACCTTTGCTAAGTCTTGCTCGCTCTAATTCAGGGTCTAAAAAATTATAAGCTTGCATCATAAAACAATCTAATTCTTCATCTATCACTATTCTTTTTTCATCAGGCAACATACGATTTTGTTTATAATATAAGCTATCTGTATAATTGCAAAAAATATCTGTCATTTTATATTTTTCATTAAGTTCTTTTGTAACTACTGCGTTCTTAAAAGCCATTGTTTCTCCTTAATTTTAAAATTTATTGATTATATCAATTATCAATTTAAAATAATTTTATGCTTATTAAAATATTTCTAATTCCTATTTCAAATTCTCATAATTTTTCAAGGAATTTGAAATAGGAATTAGAAGTTTTATATTTACTTTGTTATGAGATTTATTTTGTTTATATAATTCTAATATTTATAAAATCACCATTTAAATCTAATCTAAAATTTGCCATGTTTTCTCCTTTTATTTAAAGTTTATTTCTTCTAAGCTTTCTTTTGCTTGTTTTTCTGGGTTTAGGTTTGAATAACCACAATTATCAAATTTACGTCTATAACTACGTTTTTTCTTTATATCAGCTTCGTATGATAAAAACTCATGATTAAAAACTCTAAGTCTATATTTATACTCTTTTTCTTTATCTTCACGCTCATCAAATTCATCAAGAAGATAAAAACTATAGGTTCTATATATATTATCTTTAAATTCAAAGGCTATGTCAGTATAAAATGTAATTGAAATTGAGCTATCACTCACAAGAATAATAGGTTTGGTAAATCCAGCTGTATTATTTTTAACTACTAGATATTTAGTATAATCAACTAATTCTAATTCATCGTAATTAACATATCCTTTAGAATAAGCATTTTTTCTTAAGTAATCTTTGTAATTATCTAGACTAATATCTTTATGTATCTTATATTTGTAATTTGCAATTCTATTATAAACCCTTTTATCAACAATATCTTTATGTATTAATTGCTTTGTAAAAACATCAATCACCACTCTTTTATAAAGCTCATCTTTAGGTAATATCCTATCTTCTTTTAAGCAATAGCCTTGCTGATATTTTTTATAATCACTTAGAGTTACTATTCTTTCATTAGTTTTACTTGAGTAATCAGGTATGGTTCTTAAGTAATAACTACTTAAGGTAGATAATATTATTATCATAGGAATTATGCTGCAACTAAAAGCTAGCATATTATTAATTTTCTTTTTCAAAATAAAGAAAAGTATTGCGAAAAACATAATTATAAAAATTTGAAAATACACTAAAGGAGAAAATAAAAATGAGTTATATACTAAAATTATTATTTGACTTAATTTTTCAAAAATAATATTATTTATGTTTATAAAAATAACCATGATTACAGCAAACACTTCTAAGCCAAAACTAATATAAAAAGCCCCACTAATAACCGAAAAAATAACAATCACTATTTCAATTATTATAAAAATCTTAAAAAGTATTTTTAAGAATTCTAATGTGTTTTTCATACTATAACCTTAAATGTTTTTCATATCATAGCATTTATTTAATAAAGTATTAAAAATCTTTATCAAATTTAATTATTTGCTACTTTTTGTAAATATGAAATTCCTATTTCAAATTCCTTGAATTTTAATGGAATTTGAATTAGGAATTAGAAGTTGGTTTAAAGTGTTTTAATCTTTTATAGCTCTTTTGGTTAAGTCATTATAATGTTCTATTCTTCTATCTCTTAAGAATGGCCACCAGCGTCTTATTTGCTCGCATTTTTTCATGTCAATTTCAATCACAATTTCTAGTTCATCACTTGTATTACTTCTAAAGATTTCTTTGCCTTGAGCGTCATAAATAAAGCTATTACCCCAAAAATCAATTCCATTTTTAGAGTTTTCTTTGCTTTGTTTGGTGTGAGTTGCTTCATCTTGAGTAATGCTACTTTCTCCACTTAAAGCTACATCTTCAAAGCCCACACGATTAACCCCAACTACTGGCAAGCAATTTGCTATCGCATGACCTCTTTGAACCCCTAACCAAGCATTTAATTGATCTTGCATGGTTTCGCTATCATCACTAACGCCGTTTTCATAAAGCCAACCAATAGCCGTAGGATATATTAAAATTTGTGCGCCATCAAGTGCCATAAGTCTTGCAGCTTCAGGATACCACTGATCCCAGCAAACAAGCACGCCTAAGCGACCTACACTTGTATCTATCGCTTTAAAGCCTAAATCTCCTGGGGTAAAATAAAATTTCTCATAAAAGTGTGGATCATCTGGTATGTGCATTTTACGATATTTTCCTGCAATAGAGCCATCACTTTCAAAAACCACTGCTGTATTATGATATAAACCTTCTAAGCGTTTTTCATATAAAGAAGTTACTAAAACCACTTTATTTTGCTTTGCAACTTCACTCCAAAACTTTAAATCATCTTCATAATTTGCTGCTAGGTCAAAATTATTTGTATTTTGAACTTGGCAAAAATAAGCATTTTGGTGTAATTCTTGCAAAATTACTAATTTTGCTCCTTTGTTTGCTACATTTTTTATTTTTTCTTTAGTGATTTCTCTCATATTTTCACTATATTTTTGAGATACAAGTCCGATTTTTAACATAATCAATCCTTAAAAATATTCATACAAGAACAATGAAGTGAGCCATTTTGTCTTACAAATACAAGTGCATTTACCATGATAATTTCGTGATTTGGTAATGCAGCTTGTAATTTTTCTTTTACGATTTCATCATTTTTATCATCATAACAAGGAATTATTAAAGCATTATTTACAAAAACGAAATTAGCATAAGTGCAGCCTAATCTTTTTCCTTCATAATACTTTTTACTAGGAATTGGTAAAGAAATTAAATTATATTTTGTTTTCTTAAGCTCATCTTCCATTGCTTTTAAACTTGCGTAATTTTCATCGTTTAAATCTTCGCAAGAACTATAAGCTATGGTGTTTTCATCAATAAATCTTGCTAAAGTATCCACATGAGAATCCGTATCATCTCCTATAATAACACCATTTTCAAGCCATAAAACTTCGCTAACCTTTAAATGCTCTTTTAAGGTATTTTCAATTTCTTCTTTGCTAAGTTTGTTACGATTATCGTTTAATAAACACTCGCTTGTAGTTAGCAATACCTTGCCATTTGTATCAATACTGCCACCTTCAAGAATAAAATCAATCTTCTTTAAATCTTTTTTAAGATAGTTTTTAAACAAACTTTCATTAAAAGCATTATCAAGATTTGAGCTAAATTTATTACCCCACGCATTAAAGATAAAATCCAAATTATTATCAATAGGACCAAAATCTCTTATCCAAGTATCATTTGTATTAAAACAATAAAACTCAATATTATCAAGCTTTTTAAACTCAGTTAAATCAGCACTTTCGTGATGAACTAATAACACCTTACAATGTTTAGAAATTGCCTTTGCAAAATCCAAATAAGAGCTTAAAATCTCTTCTAAATAAGGCGACCAATCACTATTTTTGTGCGGTAACGCAAGTAAAATATATTCACATTTTTGCCATTCTGCTCTCATTAACAAAACACCTTTATATAAGCATAAGCTGAAACTATTAGCCAAACGCATAAAATAATAGCCATAATGAATGGTTTAAGACCAGCTTTGCTTAACATATCCTTTCTTATATTTACTCCAAGTGCAACCATACTAAGACTTAGTAAAAATGTATCAAATACGGCTATATTTGGTTTTATTACGCTTAATGCAAAATCAGTATTTAAAATAGGCATACTAGATACACCACAAGCTATTAAAAACCATATAGCAAACCAAGGAATTTGATTTAGGAAACTGCCGTTTTTTTCTTCTTTTTTAAAACCAAAACTAAGCATTATCAAAAACGGAACAAGCATTAAAACTCTTACCATTTTTACAACAATACTACTAGTAGCACCTTCAACACCTATGCTTGAACCAGCTCCAACTACATGTGCGACTTCATGTAAAGTCCCACCTACTAAAAAGCCAAAAAGTCTTTCATCTAAAGCAAAAAAACTTTGTGTTAAAGGCAAAAGAAACATTCCTAAACTGCCAAAAACAACAACAGTGCAAACCGCAACCCCAACTCTAGCAGAACCACCTTTAAGCACACTTTCGCTTGCTAAAACTGCAGCAGCTCCACAAATACTAGAACCACTCGCAATTAATGCTGATTGTAAAAAGTCTATTTTTAAAATTTTTCCAATCAATAAACCAAAAAAGAATGTAGAAAATACAATAAAAGCAGCAAGCCCTACTCCACTTAAGCCTATGCTCTCAATATCACTTAAAGATATTCTAAAGCCATATAAAATAATTCCAAGTCTTAAAACTTGCTTAGTACAAACCCCTAAAGCTCCTGTTTTTTTAAGTAAGCTTACATTATGATGTGCGAAATTTCCAATAACAGCTCCCAAAACAACTGCGATTATTAAAGCTGATATTCCAAATTTCTTAAAAAAACTAAGCTCTCCTATGGCATAAGAACAAAATGCTAAGACTATTAAAACTACATAACTTTCTATTTTTTTACTTTTATAAATTTTATTAATCCCCAAAGCTACTTGCTCTGGGGATTTATTGTGTTTTTTATGGCTCATTCTTTTTCCATTCTTGTTAGTGCATTAATTCCTATTAAATCAAAACCTGTTTTAATACTTAATGCCACTTGAGCAAAAATCTTTAAATATTGCTCTTCATTTTCATGACCTACTACTCTAGTTTCATTATAGATTTTATGGAATGAGCTTGCAATTTGTTTTAAATAATCACAAACTTTAGAAAGAGTTCTGCTATTAAAAGCATCTTCTAAAACATCATTTAAAGTTAAAGAATCAAACAATAAATTAAGTGCATTTTCATCATTAAAACTACTTAAATCAACATTAACTACATCATCAAAGCTCTTATTTGCTTTTGCAAAAATTTGATGAATTCTAGCGTGTGCGTAGTTTATATAAAATACTGGGTTTGAGCTATCTTGTTTTTTAAACTCATCAACATCAAACTCAAGCGGGCTATCACAACGCTTGCTTATAAAAATATAACGCAAAGCGTCTGCTCCAATATCTTCTAAAACATCGCTAAATAAAATTACATTACCTTTTCTTTTACTCATTTTATAAGGCTGACCATTTTTTAATAAATTAACCATTTGAGCAAGTATTACTTCAAGATTGTTTGCATCATGACCTAAAGCGCTCATTGCAGCTTTTACACGAGCAATATATCCATGATGATCTGCTCCCCAAATATTAATTACCTTATCATAGCCTCTACTTAATTTATCATCGTGATAAACAATATCAGCTGCAAGATAAGTGCCTCTTCCGTCTTCACGCACAATTACTCTATCTAAATCATCGCCGTATTTAGTAGATGCTAAGAATAATTTACCTTCTTTTTCATAAGTTGCATTAGCATTTTTAAGCTTATTTAGAGTTTCATCTAACTTAGAATAATAAGAAGTTTCGCTTACATAATTATCAATTTTAATTCTTGCATTTGCTAATGTTTGCTTTATTTCTTTTAAAACTTCATCTTTTGCTAAGTTAGCAATTTCGGCTTTTTTACTCTCGTAATCGTTTTTAAATTCTTCATAAAATTTAAAAGCAAGCTCTTGCATATATTCGCCACCATAAAAGCTTTCTGGATATTCAACCTTTTCTTTTAAAACAAAATCTCTTATAGCTAAAATTACGCTAGTTCCTAATAAATCTATTTGATTTCCTGCGTCATTTACATAATACTCAGTATCAAATGTATAGCCTAAATGTTTTGCAATTCTATTTAAACTATCTCCATATATAGCACCCCTTGCATGACCTATATGAAGTGGTCCTGTTGGGTTTGCGCTTACATATTCAAGTAGTATTTTATAATCTTTCTTAGGACTTTTTGCAAAATCTTTAGGATTATTTAAAGCGTTTTTACATAATTTATCTAAAAATTCATTTGATAATTTGAAATTAACATAAGCATTAACAGCTTCAACACTACTAAAAATATCACAATTTTTAAGCTTGTTTGCAAAATCTTGAGCTATTTGATTTGGAGATTTTCTAAGCTCTTTTGCAAAGCTAAAACACGGCATTGCAAAATGAGCTAAACTTCTGTCTTTTGGACTTTCTAAACTAAAGTTACAATCTAATTCTTTACTTAAATATTCTTTAACACTATCCTTTAGCATTAGGCTTTTTGCTCACTTTTTATTTCATTAGCCTCTGTTTTTTTTGTATTATCAGCTAATTCATCAACTTCATTAATACTTTTTGCTGGAGTATCATCAGCCATTTCTTTTTTGAAAGTTTTAATTCCTTTTCCTAAGCCTTTTGCAAGTTCAGGTAATTTCTTACCGCCAAATAATAACACTATTACAAGTAAAACTATAATCCAGTGCCATCCACTACCTATTCCCATTTTATTCTCCTTTTTTCCATTCTGAAATAAATTTTTTGATATCTTTATTTAACACTTTTAAGTTTGCTGCTTGGTAAAGCAATTTAAGTTCTTTATAAGCTTTATCTAAATCATCATTAATTATAAAAAAGTCATATCTTCCGATAGCTTGAACTTCTGCTGTTGCATTATGAAGTCTTTTTGATATTACATCTTCACTTTCTGTCCCACGACAAACCAAACGCTCTTTTAATACTTTTTCATTCTCAGGACTTATGAAAACTGATAAAAAGTCTTTACCTAATTTATCTTTAACAATTCTAAAACCTTGAACATCAATATCTAAAATAACATTTTTACCATTTTCTAAAGCATCATATATTGGTTTTAATGGTGTTCCATAATAATTACCATGAACATTTGCATATTCTAAAAACTCATCATTCTTAATTCCTAATTCAAATTCTTCATGGGTTAAATAATAATAATTTACACCTTCTTTCTCGCCTACTCTAGGAGCTCTAGTAGTAGCTGATATAGAAAAATAAAAGTCATTATAATCTTGTGCTAAACGCTCTAATAGGGTGCTTTTGCCCGCACCACTTGGGCCTGATATTAATAAAATTCCTGCCATAATTAATCTTTAAAACTTATGTTAATTGATATATTTATATCTTTTATACGATTTTTAGTACTCTTAGTGCTATTTATAATAGCTTGATTTACTGCCTTTGTTACATTCTCGCTAACTTCGCTTATATCATCATCTGAACTAACTTCAATATTATTCATTATTTCATTTTGCTTAGCTTCTTCTTTGCTTATTATAGGTTCATCTGAAGATATTTCTTCACCTAAAGCTTTTTTAATTTCAATTTCGTCTAATTCATCAAAATCGCTCACTTGCTCTTCTCCTATTTCATTTTTTTCTTTTAAATCTTCTAATTTTATCTCATCGCTAATTAAATCACTTTCTTGAATATCTAAATCATTAGCTATAATTTTTTCTTCAATATTATTATCATCTTCAAATTCTTTTAATTCGCTATCAAAATCATTTAAATTTTCAAAGCCTTCATTGTTTGCATTTTCTTCATCAATATTAGCTAAATCTTCATTGAAATCTAATTCTTCGCTTAATTCTAAATTACTTTCATCTTCTAGTAATTCTTCGCTTAAATTATCAAAATCTTCAGCTAAATCAAATTCGCTATTTACTAAATCTTCATTTAATACTTCTTCATCTAAATTAAGTTCATCTTCTAAATTTGATAATTTCATATCTTGATTAACATCTAAATCATCTAAACTTAAATCTTCATCTAAATTAAAATCATTATTTATTAAATCATCTTTTATTTCTAAATCTTCGCTTAAGTCTAAATTATTATTGTTTTCAAGCAAATCTTCATTTAAATCTAAATTTGTTTCTAGATCATCGCTTAAAATTGTTTCTTCTAATTTATCATCATCTTGCAATAAATCTTCATAATCTCTTCTTAATTCTTCAAAGCTTTCTGGCATTGAAAAATCATCTAAATTATGTAATTCATCTAATTCGTTTGATAATTCTTCATTGCTTAATTCGTTTTCTTCTAAATTATCAAATTCATTATCTAAAGCTAATTCTTCATCGTTAGAAACACCCAAATCATTTTCTAAAATATTTTCTTCTAACTCATTATTATTTAAATCTTCTTCTAAAAAGTCTAAATTATCATCTAAAGGCTTATCTAAATTCTCTTCATTTAATTCTAAAGAATTATCTTCTGCTTCTTCTTTATCATTTAAAATATCTTCAATATCTTCTAAAGAATCATTTTCTAAATCATCTAAATTTATTGGGTCTTCTTCAAAATTATTTTCTAATTTTTCTTCAATTTCTTCTAAAGTATCTAAATCATTAAATTCAAAATCTAAATCATTTTCTAATTTATTCTCATCTAAAAATGAAATATCTAATTCATCGTTAATGTCATCAACTTTAAAATCTTCTAAATCAATAGTATCATTTAATAAATCAATATTTTCTAATTCATCATGTATATTTAATTTTTCTTCTTTAAGTTCATCTTTAAAACTATTTATTAAATCTATAAAATCAGTAGGTAAAAATGGCTTATGAATCACTAAAGCTTCATCACTTGTTTCGTTTTTAGGTAATAATAATATAAGTTTTTTTGATATCTCTTTGCATTTATTAATATCAATATCACACTCACTATCAGCTATTATAATATCGCACTCTTCAAGACCTTCAACACTATCTATTTCTTTATAAACAATATTTAATTTTTGCAAACTAAGACTAATCAATCTTGAAATTGCTGGATTTTTGTTTATTAATATAGCTTTCATTTCACCTTCCTAACTAATAAATAATTCAAGTTGTTTAAACACTTTCAATACTAATTCTTTAAAATAAAATAAAATTGTAGCTAAAATTGTCATCAAAACAATAAATGCGACAGTTATTTTTATAGGGTAGCCTACCACTAAAAGGTTAAATTGTGGCATAGTTTTCATAAGTAAGCCAAATACAAAATCACTAAGCATAGATATAGCAATAATAGGAAATGCCAAACTAAGCCCTATTAAATATATATCTTTTACCTCAAGCATAATTTGATTAAACCAAACATTACTTAACATAAAATCACCTAATAAAACACTATCTAAACTCTTAGCCCAAAACATTAAAACTAAATGATGTCCATCATAAGCTAAAAATAATAATAACGCTAAAAGTGAAATAAAATGTCCTATGATAGGTGTATTTGCACCAGTATTTGGGTCAAGCACACTTGCCATAGAAAAACCCATAATAAAACTAATATGCTCTCCACACATTTGCAAAATCGCAAATGTAAGCTGCAAACATAATCCTGCAATTAAACCAAAGATTAGCTCCATAACAATTGCATAGGTTATTAAATTAGGAGTTATGTTTGTATGTGCTAATGGATAAAAAAAGAAAACTAAAATTATAATAAAACTAGTTTTAATAATCACAGGAATTTGCAAATGTGAATAAAAAGGAAAAAATAAGCAAAGACCACTCATTCTTGCTAATAGCAACATAAACAAAACTATATTTTGTTCGCTAAATAATCTTACGAGTTCCATTCTTGAATAATTTGCTCTAATTCGTCAATACATTCATCACAAGATTTGTAGATTACATTAGAAAATAAACATTCATCTATATATTTATTTTTTTCTAAATTTATTAAAATATTTTTTGATTTTGCAAATCTTAGTAAGGAATTAATGTTTATAACTGCTCCGCTTGTTCCTATGATAATAGCCAAATCATCTTCTTTAAGATTATAAAAAGTTGAATATAATTCAGCATAAAATGGTGCATGTTCTCCAAAAAATACAACGCTTGGCTTCATCATCTTACTTTGACATTTTTTACAATTTCCGAATTCAAATTCCAAATCATCTTCAAGATTTAATCTAATTTCATCACCACAATTAACACAATGCAATTCTAATAATTTTCCATGCAAATGAATAACGTTTTTACAACCTGCACGCTCTAATAAATCATCAACATTTTGAGTAAAATTAATAACTTCAAATCTATTTGATAATTCAGCTATTTTTTCATGCATTTTATTAGGTTTTACTTTTTTTAACTCTAGCCTTCTTTTATTGTAAAACTCATGAACTAAATCATAATTTTTAAGCCAAGTTTCATAATTACAAACCACATCTAAATCATACTGCTCCCAAAGACCATTATTATCTCTAAATGTGCTTAAGCCCGATGGAGCACTAAGCCCTGCTCCACTTAAAAACACTAATTTACCCATTGCTAATCCTTAGGATATCATCACACATTAATGCTAAACTTTCATCATGTGTGATTAAAAATAATGCTGAATTATTATTTTTAACATAATCAATTAGCAACTTCATAGCTATTTTTGCATTATTTGGATCAAGATTTCCCGTTGGCTCATCTGCAAAAATAATTTTAGGTTTTTTACAAAGAACCCTTGCAATGCTAATTCTTTGCTGTTCTCCACCACTTAATTCATTTGCTTTTTTGTTTAAAATACTTCTAATTCCCAAAAAATCAATAATATTTTCATCTATTTTTTGATTTGATAAAACACTTGCTAACTCAATGTTCTCGTAAGCTAAAAATCCTTTAAAAAGATAATGTTGCTGAAAGATAATTCCAAAATCATTTCTTCTTATTTTTAATCTTTCGTCTTCGCTTATTTTATAAATATTATTACCTTTATAAAAAACTTCGCCTTTATCTGGTTCTAAAAGTGTTGATAAAATATGTAATAAAGTAGATTTACCACAACCACTTCTGCCTAAAACCGCTAAAGTTTGTTGTGGCTTTAAAGTTAAATTTAAATTATCAAACAAAACGGCATCATATTTTTTATAAATGCCGTTTGCTTGTAACATTAATTACCCATTTGAGCTGCAACTTCTGCTGCAAAATCTTCGTTTTTCTTCTCTAAGCCTTCGCCTACTTCGTATTTAACAAAGCTTTCAATTACTAATTCATCTTTTAATTCAGCTGATTTATCAGCAATTACTTGCTCTACAGTTTTTTTATCATCCATTACATAAAATTGTCCCATTAATGTAAGGCGAGAATCAAGTATAGAGTTATCAGCTATAAATCTAGCCATTTGACCAGGAATGATTTTATCCCAAATTTGCTCAGGTTTATTTTGAGCTTTTAATTCAGCTTTAATATCTTCTTCAGCTTGCTTTAAAACTACATCAGTGATTTGTAATCTACTTGCAAATTGTGGAATTTTATGAAGTGGCTTTTTAAGGCGAACTAATTCTTCATTTTCTTTTTCAAGTTCAGCACATAAAGCTCTATATTCTGATTCTACGAAATCTTTATCTAATTCTTTATAGCTTAAAACACTTGGTTTCATTGCAGCAATATGCATGCAAAGTTGTTTTAAAAATTCTTCTACTTTTTCTTTATTTGCTGCGTTATTAAATTTAGCTTTTACGATAACACCTACACGACCATTTGTGTGTAAATATCCACTTAAAGCTTCATTTCCACTAGCTTTTAAAGTAGCAAATCTTCTTACAACTAGGTTTTCTCCTATTGTTGCAATTTGATTTTTTAAATAATCTTCAAATTTAGCACCATCAATAGAACTATTTAATAAGCCTTCAACATCGCTAACGCCACTTACTTGAACTTGTTCTACTGTTTTATTTACTAAATCCACAAATTTATCGTTTTTAGCAACGAAATCTGTTTCTGAGTTTATTTCTACTAAACTAGCTAGATTAGCACTAATTTTAACGCCTACTAATCCTTCAGCTGCTAATCTATCTGCTTTTTTAGCTGCTTTACTTAAGCCTTTTTCTCTTAAGTATTCAACAGCTTTTTGCATATCTCCACCACACTCTTTAAGAGCGTTTTTGCAATCCATCATTCCAGCACCTGTGCTTTCGCGCAGGTCTTTTACCATAGCTGCTGTAATTTCTGCCATTATTCTTCTCCTTCCATCATAGCTTCTTCAAGAACTTCTTGTTTTTCATCTTCGCTAATTTCAGCTTTTTCAACTACTTCACCATCTTGCTCTCTTAAAGCTTTACCTTCTAGAATAGCTTCGCACATTTCTTGGCAGAATAATTGAACTGAGCGAATAGCATCATCATTACCTGGGATAGGAAAATCTACAACATCAGGATCACAGTTAGTATCAATCGGTGCAACTACTGGGATTTTTAATCTATTTGCTTCTGCAACCGCAATTCTTTCTTTTACTGTATCAATTACAAAAATCATATCAGGGCGAGTTTTAAGATCTCTAATACCACCTAAATAGTCTAGTAATTTTTCTTTTTTTCTGTTTAACATTAATGCTTCTTTTTTAGTTAAAAGATTAATGCTTCCATCTTCTTGCATACTTTCAATAACTTCAAGTTTTCTGATTGATTGGCGAATAGTTTCGAAGTTTGTCATCATACCGCCTAACCATCTGTGATTTACATACGGCATTCCACATTTAATAGCGTATTCTTTAATAGCATCAGTAGCTTGTTTTTTTGTTCCAACAAATAAAATTATTTTACCTTCAGCTGCTGCATCACGAACGATATTGTATGTATATCTAAAATATCTAATTGTTTTTTGTAAATCAATTACATAAATACCTTTTCTCTCACCAAAAATGAATTTTTTCATTTTAGGATTCCAGCGTCTTGTTTGATGCCCGAAGTGCACACCACATTCTAATAAATCTCTCATTGTAACCATAGGTTTCTCCTTAAAAAATTGTTTTTACCTCCACACCCAAATACAACTAAAGTTGCAACAAATAAGGATTGGTGTGTGTGAAATAAGCTGTTATTTTAACTATTTAAAAGTAAATATAGAGTTATTTTATTATTTTTCTTCTTTTATAATGCTTGTAAGATTAGTTATTGAAAAAATATTATATCCATTATCATGGCTATAATTTAATTTTAATTTATGAGCTTCTAAGATTGTATTTACAACATAAAGCCCTAAACCGAATGAATTTGAAGCTTTAGTTCCACCTTGTGTAAAGGGCTCAAGATAATATTCTATATTTTTTTCTAATTTCTTACCTTTGTTATAAAATTTTATACTCTCTTGACAAATTATAACCTTTACAGCGTTATCATCTGAATATTTAATTGCATTATCTAATAAATTTTTTACAGCAGTTGTAAATAGCTTAAAATCTACATAAACTAAAAAAGTATTATCTATAATTATATTTATTTTTTCATTTTCTAATAAAAGCATTTCCTTAGCTTCGTTAAAAATATGAGTTATAGAGATTTTTTTTGGGTTTTTTGCTACTCCACTTGTGATTTGCTCTACTGCTGCTAACTCGTCAATTAATATAACCATTCTATCAAATACATTTATTAATCTTTGCTTAAATTTCGTGTCTTCAAGCATTTCAGCAGTAATTCTACCTTTTGTAATAGGAGTTTTTAATTCGTGCATTATATTTCTTAAAAAAAATTGCCTTGAAGTATTTAAATCTTTAATTTTTTTAATAGCTTGATAAAAGGCATCAGAAACTTGAGAAATCTCATCGCTACCTTTACTAATATTTTCTATATTATCTAAATCATTATTTGCAAATTTTGTAATTTGTCTTTTTAGTCTTCTAATAGGTCTTAATTTTCCTATAACGAATATATAACTAATTAGTAAAACCAAAATAACAATACATAAAATAATTTGAATACTCATATATCTATATGAATTAAAATTAGTATCTTCATATAAAAATTCTTTATCATTTGCCATTATATACAAGTAATTCTTTCCATTATTTGTAAGAATTTTACTAGTTCCTAGGTTATTGCTATCTTCTGCAAGTATAATTGAATCGCTAATTATGTTTCTTTTATTATCTTTGCTAATTAGCTTTAATTTAAATTGCTTTTGTTTATTATCAAATTCTTCTTTTGTTATTGAATCGTTTAATTCTTGAAGTTTTAAGTTTGCTAGATAAGAGTATTTTGCATTTAGCTCATTTGAATAATTAATCTTATCATAATTAATAAGCCAAATAAACGCTACTCCTATCGTAGAACTTGCTAGTATAAAAATAAATGTTATTACATAAAAAATACTAGATTTCATTGTGTAAGCTTATAGCCAATTCCTCTAATTGCGTGAATATGAGTTGGAGTTTTGCTATCATCGCTTATTTTTTGACGAATTCTTGAAATAATTACATCTATACTTTTATTTGAACTCTCTTCATTAATTGATGAGCAATTATATATAAGCTCTTCACGGCTTACAACTCCACCTTCTTTTTTAATCAAATAGCTTAATATATCAAACTCTGCATTTGTTAATACTAATTCTTTACCTTTAAAATAGATAGCATGCTTAAACTCATCATATTCTAAAGTCTTATTTGAATGTTCATTTGCACTTATTTGAATTTGCTCAAATCTTCTTAAATGAGAAGTAATTCTTGCTTTTAATTCTTTTGGATCATAAGGCTTTGGTAAATAATCATCAGCCCCTAATTCTAAAGCTTCTACTTTGTCGTTTATATCATGTCTTGCTGATGAAACTATTATAGGACTTGTATGTTTTTTTCTAATCTCTTTACACACTTCAAGACCATCCATACCAGGTAAAGTCAAATCTAAAATAATTAAATCATAGGTAGTAAGATTTAATTTAGATAATCCTATATAAGGTTCATCTGCTACATCAACTTTCATATCGTATTGTTCTAAATACTCTTTTAAAATCTCTGCTAATTCTAAATCATCTTCTATCATTAATATTTTAGTCATTTTTGCTCCTTTAAAGAATTACTTTGTTAGAAATTACAATAATTTATATTCTCAAATTCCTATTTCAAATTCCGAGTAATTTTAATAATTAATTTCTAAAATATAGATTGTATAGAACTTAGTTAAATTATTGTAAATTTAAAAAGTTTTTAACCATATATAAATATGGTTAAAAATCAAAATTAGCTCTTAACTGCGCTTCCTAAATCCCACATAGGCATAAAAATACCTAAAGCAAGGAATAAAACCATACCTGCAATAAAAAGCATAAGAATAGGCTCAATATAGCTTGATAAGTTATCAATAATATTATTAAATCTTTCTTTGTAATATGCAGTTACCTTTTCAAGCATTGCATCTAGCTGACCGCTGGCTTCTCCTGCTTTAATCATTTGAATTAGCATATTTTCATACAATTCAGTTTCTTTAAAAGCTTCTGTTAAACTAAGACCTCTTGAAATTGAAACCTTGGTTGCATTTAATTTATTTTTCATAGTTGTATTCGCTATCGTTCTAAGAGAAGTATCTAGAGCATCTGCAATAGGAATACCTGCTCTTACTAATTCTGTAAAAATTAGATTAAATCTACTCATAGTTGCAAATAAAATAATCTTACCTATCAAATAGGTCTTAAGTGCATATTTATCAACTAAAGCCTTATAATTATCGTTAATTCTATAAAATCTTCTACTTGCAAATATACCACCTATTAAAACAGCTAAAACATATAAACCATAATTTCTTAAAGTATGTTCTATAAATAATAATGCCTTAGTTGCAGGTGGTAGATTAGCACCTAATTGTTCAAATATTTCTTTAAATTGCGGAACAACAACAAGCATTAATATAGTAAATGCAATTGCAATTGCTGTAACAACTATAATAGGATATCTTAAAGCTTTTTTAAACTTTTGTTGATTGTCATATAATTCTTGTAAAATTTCTGCAAGTTTTTTTAAGCTCTCACCTAATTTACCAGTACTCTCACCAAGTTTTACCATAGCTAGAGTAATATCTCCTAATTCAGCCTGAAAAGGCTCTAAAGATAAACTTATACTAAGACCTGCGTTTAAGTCTTCATAAACTTTAGAAAATATTTCTTTTACTCTTTTGTTAGCACTAGAATTTGCAACTTCTCTTACACTATCATGGATAGAAATACCAGCACCTGCCATAACTCCTAATTGGTTTATAGAAGCTATTAAATCCGGTAGTTTTATTGTAGGTTTAAAAAAAGATAGATTTTTTAACCTATCAACTGCTCCTATAAGAGAAACGGTTTGAACTTCGCCAGCTTTTACAATACGACCTAAATTTCTATTTTTAGCTTGCTCTACCGCACTTGCTTTATTTTGTGCTGTTAGAGTTAAAACTTTCTTTTGTCCTTTACTTATATATTCAACTTGAAATTTCTTCATTTATTACTCTTTCGCAACTCTTAATACTTCATCAACACTAGTAACGCCTTTAGCAGCTCTTACAATGCCATCGTGAAACATATCAACAAAACCTTCTTCATACGCTACTTTTCTAATTTCTTCTTTAGATGCGCCAGCAGCAACCATAGATGATATTCTATCACTTATAGGAAGAATTTCACTAATCATTTCACGACCTGTATAACCAGTCTGAGAGCATTTAGGACAGCCAACAGGCTTATAAAATTGTGGGCTTTCTACTTCGTGTAAATACTTTTCTATTCTTGAATAAAAATTATCAGGTATTTTAGTAACTTGCTTACAAGCAGGACAAAGTTTTCTTACAAGTCTTTGTGCTTCAATAGCAGTTAATGCACCACTTACCATGTAAGGCTCAACCCCCATATCAACAATTCTAGTCACAGCTGATACAGCATCGTTTGTGTGAAGGGTTGAAAACACTAAGTGCCCTGTAAGTGCTGCTTGTATAGCAATAGTAAGAGTTTCAGCATCCCTAATCTCACCTATCATGATAATATCAGGGTCTTGTCTTAGAATAGATCTAAGCGCCGCAGCAAATGTAAGTCCTGCTTTTTCATTAACATGAACTTGTTGAATTAAATTAAGTTGATATTCAACAGGGTCTTCAACTGTAATAATCTTAGTTTCTACGCTTTTCATATCATTAAGTGCTGCATAAAGTGTTGTTGTCTTACCACTTCCTGTTGGACCGGTTACAAGTATAATGCCGTAAGGAGCATGCATTGCAGCTTGAAATCTTTCAAGGTTTGTTGGGTGCATACCAAGATTACCCAAACTAATTAAAATTTTTGATTTATCAAGAATCCTTAAAACTATACTTTCACCATTAATTATAGGTAGTGTTGAAATACGAAAATCATATTCCTTATCTAAAACCCTTGCTGAAAATCTACCATCTTGTGGTTTTCTTTTTTCTGCAATATCCATATTTGATAATAGTTTCATTCTTGAAACCATCGGTGGATAAATATCTTTATCAAATATAAAAATCTCAGTTAACATACCATCAATTCTTCCACGAACAATGCAGTTAGTTTCAGTTGGTTCTATGTGAATATCGCTTGAACGATTTACTATACAAGTTCTAAGAATTACTTCAATTAGTTTTAAAATACCCGAACTATCCTGATCTCCTCCAGAAGCCATTGTAGGATCAGAGCTTAGTTCTTTTCTGATATCATTAATTATATCTTTTATACTTTCGTTTAATTGAATTTTACTTAAATATCTCTCTATTTGAGCTGGATTTGCAACATAATTTTTAACTAATTTTCTATTAAATAAATGTTGGACTTTATCTTGCGCTTCTAAATTAAACGGCTCTTTATACGCTACATAAAGATTTATCTCATCTTCTTTGAAAGGTAAAAAACCAAAATTTGATAATACTGAATATTGAATTTTCTCAGAAATCTTATAGTTTATATCTACTGAATCTAAATCTATATATTCAAATCTTAATTTTTGAGCTACTTTTTCTAAAAAATCTCTATTGCTAATCTCAAAATACATAGCAATATCATCTAAACTTATTCCATTTGACCTATATAAATCCATCAATAAAGATTCTAAGGTGCTCTCATCTAATATACTTTTTAAATATTGTAATTTTTCTTCTGGATTTTCATAAGATGAAATAGTATCCTTTAATTCCATCTTTCTTCTATAAACTAAAACTCCTAAACGATCTACAAATTCCATTACCAGTACTCTTTCACATCTAAAATTTCATTATTTAAACTTTTTATTTTAACAACCATTTTTGTAAATGGCTTATCTTCTTTTAAACTTAGTTCATATATTTTATCATTATAGCTAAAAATATATTTATCATCTTGTTTAGTATAATTTTGACTAATATAATCATCGTAAATATCTGATAAAATATAATCACATTTAGGTAATTTAATAGCATTTATATTTAAACCATCTACCAAGGCAGAATGTAATAATTTTTTCTTATATAAAATTGTAGAATAATACACAGCATTAGCTCTTGCTTCTTTAGAATTTCTTAAAGCTATAATTACTGCTGATAATTTATTTATATAATCAGACTTTAAACAAGCAATGGCATATAAATTTAATAAACCATCATCTTTATTTTTTATAGCTATATCATAAATTGAATTATTACATACTTTTGAATATTCTTTATTTGCAATTGCTTTATTAATATCAGCAATATTAATAGCAAAGCTTTGAATAGCTATTATTAAGAATAAAAATTTTTTCATAATTGACCTTTTTTAATTAAATCTAAAGCATCTTTTATTTTTTTAGAATTACTATTTTTTAAATAATTATTTAAAGAATTAATAGCTTGTTCTTTAAAACCTAACTTGTAACTTGATTTAGCAAATAATATCCAGCTATCATCATTTTTAGGATTAATTTTATTTGCTGTTAAAGCCCAATCTCTTGCATCCTTATACTTAGCCTTAGAATAATATGTATTTGCAATATCTAATGCAAAATAAATGCTATTTGTCTCTGCAAATTTAAGTTTTAAGTATTCTAAATCATTTAATTCTTCTTTAGCATCTAATGTTTTTGTATTCAAATCAGTAATTACAATATTACCTGTATTTACTGTTTTAGGTATTGCTTTTATTATCTGCTTTTGTGGTGTTTCTTGAGATTTTTTTAAAGTTGAATTCTTAACATTGATATTCATAATGCTTAAGGTTAAAATTTCATCACTATTATCATTAGTAATTTTATTTTCTTTAACCACAAGCTTTTCTTCTTTTATAGGTTCTATTATTTTATTTTCAATTTTTGTTTTACTTTCAAGTATTTTCTCTTTTTCAATCTTTACTTTTTTTTCATCTATTTGTCTTTTAATCTCTTGATTACTTTTTTTAACATTCATTTCAAGTTCACTAGCACCTTTTGAATATGCATAAAAAATAATAGATAAAAGAATCAATACAAAGAAAATTGCCAACAATACATACAAAATAAAATATTTCTTTTTCTTTTTTTTGTTTGTATATGCAAGCCATTTATTTTCAAGCTCTATAACTTCGTGTAAATTAAGCATGTAATAAACCTTTATCAATTGCAGCCATTTCTAAAACTTTTTCATTAATTCTAGGGTTATTAAATTCACTAAATCTTTCTTGCTCATAAAATTCATATATTTCAAAAGCTTTATATAATAACATATTTACAGTTCTTAGATTACCTTTTGTAATTTGATAAATGAACTTATAATTTTTGCTATTAAAAAATCCTTTATCTAAACCATTTTTTAAAGTTTCTAATTTTTTGTCTATATATGTCTTAATTTCATCTTCACTAGATTCGCTAAGCTCAATACTTTCCCAAATTCTAGTTGTAAAGTGCTCTTGCGCTAATATGTCTTCATCTGCTATTGTCTTATGAACTGTAAATAAAAATTTAAACATCCTAGTATCTGATAATAATCTAATCTTTTCTAATAAAATATTAGGATACATTTGAGCTTCATCAAGCATTATCATATAGCCATCGTATTTTAATTCTTCTGGGGTTTGAGTTATTTTTGATTTAAATATATTTAAAAAATCTTCATATTTTTCAATTTCAATATATTCATTAAAAATTTTTTTGTGTAGTTCCGTATAAAATCCTGATTCTGAGTAAAATGGCTGCTCTAATAATATAATTTTTTTATTTTTTTCTTTCAAGTCTTTTTCAATTTTATGCAATAAAAATGTTTTGCCACAACCTGGTTTTCCATAAAATAATACTAATTTTAATGGTTTTTCTAATGAAGTGATAATCTTATGATAAGCAATCTTAGATTTATCAAGATTAATAAATCTAAGACTTTCTAAATTATCTATAAATAATTCTTTTGCTAATGTATATTTATTCAAAACAAGCCTTTATTCAGCTTCATTTACTGAATCAAATTCTTCTGCTTTTTGTTTAAATACATTTTTAGTTGCAGTTGGTTTTAAATCTTCTTTATAATCAATCGCTAAAGTATATCCTAAATCTTCTAAAGATTTTTTAATATCTTCTTTATCTTTAGTAAAATCAACTATATGTGGAGTTATAACAAATACAAGCTCTGCTTTATCTTTAGATTTTTCTTTTGAACCAAATAATTTACCTACTAAAGGAATATCTTGTAAAACAGGAATTCCATTCTTTTTGAATGTATCTGAATCAGTTATTAAACCACCTAAAACAATAGTTTCGCCATCTCTTACTTGAACAACTGTTGATAATTTCTTTTGTCTTGTATCAGGTGCAACTTCTCTATAACCTTTAGCACTATTTACCCTAGAATCTTCTGGGCGTAATAATTCACTAATGCTTGGGTTAATTCTTAACATAATCTTATTATCATCTGATATTTCAGGTAAGATATTTAATAAAATACCTACAAATATTGATTTTTCTTCATCTGCATCACCGGTACTACCGCTATCAGTTGTTGTACTACTTCCTTTAAGTTTATAATTATAAGTATTACCTACTGTAATTAATGCTTGTTGGTTATTTAAAGTAGCTATTTTTGGACTTGATACAACTTTAACATCTCCGCTTTCTTTAAGAAAATTTATCATACCTGTTAAATTAACACCCATGTTTAAAGCTATATTTTCTTTTCCATTCCATCTTCCATTATGAGTTTTTCCAAAAGTAACGCCAGTAAAATTAGCACTTTTATCTCTTATGCTACCAGTTCCACCAAAGATAACATCATTTGGAATTATGCTTGAAATTCCTTGACCCGGTAATAATCCTGTCGTATCAAAACCTAAATTAAACTGAGTCCAATCTATACCGGTTTTATGTGATTTATTTAGGCTTACTTCAATAATTGAAACATCAATTATTACTTGTTTTTTAAGTGATTCTTGAACTTGATTTAAATATGTTTCAATTCTATCTAATATTTCATTACTTGAAGTAACAGTTATTAAACCTGCATTTGAGTTAATCGTAGGCGGAACGATAGGAATATTCTGTCCTGAGTTTTGAACAATATCTGATATCTCTTTACCTATATTTTTCCAAAAATCAAACTCTTCTTTAGTCTCAATCATATTATCGCTATCAGAACTTGAACTAGAATTTGAACTACTACTATCACTACTTGAAGCTTGAGATTCAACATTTGCCTTAGTAATTGCACTACCTTTACGAACTGAGGTAATATAATCTAATTTAAAAGTTTTTGTTTGAAGACCTTGAATTTTTAAAATATTATTTGCAAATTCATAATCTAAACCTTGTTCTTTTATAAGTAAATCAAAAACATTATTAATATGCATATTTTTAATACTTATTCCATCTTGTCTTGTATTTAAAATATTCTTAGAATAAGAATCCTTATAAACAACACTAAAATCACAAACTTTTGATAATTGATTTATAATTTCATATGCTGATGTATCTTCTTTATTAACCTTTATATCAAAAGCTCTTTTTGAACAATCTGCTGCATTCAAAGAACTTGATAATATTAATGCTGTGCTTATAGATAAAACTGTCTTATTTAACATTGATTTTAACATACTGATTATCCTTTAAATTAAGTTCTATATAATTAATTGAATTAGAAAGTCCTACTCTTTCTTTATTGATACTTACAACTCTGTAACCTGCTGCAATTACATTGTTTAATCCATACCACTTTTGATTTATTTTCACTCTTTTATCAACTATTGCATGTAAAGTAAAAGTAATAACTTCATCTGATTTAATCTTATCTTTATAAAACGGGTCATTAGTTCTAACTATTTCACTATACTCAATAGTATCTCTAATTTCCACTAATTCGCTAAACTTCTTATCTATTTCAGCTCTTGTCATAGCAAATAAAGCTTGAAAGCAAATAAGTATAAAAAATATTTTTTTCATTAGTATTTAATCCCCCATATTGAGATTTTAATATCTGCTTTAATATCACTAGTATATTTTACTTCAGAATTATTTGTTTGTTCATTTGATTCATTGTTAATATTAATTTTATCAAGCTTTAGCATATTAACATCAACAACATCGATTGATTGCTCTAAACTATTTACAAACTGTAAAATATTTTGGAATTTACCTACAATTGAGAAATTAACATTAAACACTTCTTCAACTTTTTGGCTTACTAAATCATTAACACTGCTATTTACATCACCTAAAACTACATTGTATTTTCTTGAAATATCATCAATTTTAGCCATAAATTCAGACCAATTTTTTTGATTATAAAGAAGTCTTGAAGCATCTCTTAATTTTTCATCAAAATATAAATTCTCTGCATCAACTTCTTTCTTTCTTTTATCAACACTCATTATTTCTTGTGTTAATCTTTGAATTTGTGAATTTTGTCTTTCACGCTCAATAAAATCATCAAGTTTTTGCAATTCTGCTTTTGCATTATCTAACTTTTGTGTTTCGGTAGCTACATATTCTTCAGATGATTCATAAGTATAATCATAAATTAAATATCCAAACAGCATAAGAAATAAAAAAATAGTCATATAAAATACATTACTATTTGGTTGTTTCTCATAGTAGCTATCTATTTTATCAAATAAACTTGCTTGTTTCATTTTAATATCCTTATTACGATATTGCTTTCATATTCTTTTTCTTTATCTTCTGAATTTAAGAACTTAATTAACACATCTCTAGACTCTATTGTATAAGTATCATCAGCTCCTATTTCTTTTAAAAACGCAGTTACACCGCTAGTTGTTCCTTTTAATCTTAAGTTAATAATTTTATCGTTAAAAGTAATATTTGTAACTTTAATATGGCTTGAGTTTAAAATATTAGCTAATTTTACTGAAGCATTTGCTTTTGATAAATAATTAACCTTTTTATCATGTATATTATTTAAAAGCTCGTATCTAAATGAAAGAGTTCTTTCTGCCTCATTAGTCCTATCTCTTAAGTCATTTAATTGTGCTTGTAAGCTCTTAATCTCATTATCAATTCTTTCATATTCATTTTGTCTTGGTGGTATTTTTTCTGTTATCTCTTTTGTTTCAATTTCTAATAATTGACCTATTACATAATTATAAACAGGATAAATACTAGCTAAAATAACTATTGCAAGAATAGATAAGATTAATTTTCCTGAATACCTTTTAGCAAAAGGCGGTGGTCTTAAAAACATTGATATATTAAATACATCATTAGGTAATTTTAATTGTTCATTAGCTCTTAAAAAGCTTAATAATACAAAAGGATTAATCCTTAATTCTCCACCTTCCTTTTCTGGAGTACTAGTAAATTCTGAAGGCGAATTAACTTCTACGGTAAAATTTCTAATATTTTTAAATAAATCATATTTAATTTTATGGATATTAACAAATTCTGTAACTTCTAAACTATTAATTCCAACTACAACTTTATTATTTAAAAGCATTTCAAGAATTTCATCATCATTTATGTTTTTAAAATTAGCAAATAATACTTCTACTTTTTTTAAGAAATTTTGACTTAATCCTATATCCGTTCCAACAAAAACTTTACTTATTGTAGCTTTGTCTAACTGGGCAGTTTTTAGAATAATTGCTAAATTTGAAGTTAAAAATTTAAATGCATCACCTAAAATCTTGTTTAAAGAAACTCTTTTAGCATCATCAATATGATCAAATCCATACTTAGATAATTCATTTAAGAACATATGCTCAGGAATTCTTTCTCCTAAATCATGAGAAAAACTACTATGTAGCATATCGATACTTAATTTGCTAAGTATTTTATAATTAATTAATTCTCCATCTTTATAAACAGTAAGCGTAGCATAAGTTTTATGAAAATATATGAATACTTGAACTCCATCACCTTCAATTATTTTACTTGTATAATAATTTTGATACATAAGAGGTTCCATATCAATATAATCAATATATTGTAATTTGTTTGCAACCTCTTTAAATTCTGATTCAATTTTTTCATTTTCTACAACAAATACATTATAAACCGTATTTATTCCCATACTTGCATTAGAAATACTATAAGAAATCTTATATTCCTTTTCTATATCCAATTCAAGTAACTCATAAGTTTTATTTGTAATTATACTGATTTCATCCTCTTCAGAACCATTAGGAACTTCAACAGAAACATACTTTACATTATCACCAGGCATATAAGTGATATTATAAGCTGAGCTAGCTCTTTCTTTAACTGTTATTTCACTAAGGACATTATCAGCAAGTTTATAGAGTTTTTTGGTGCTTGAATCGTAAGCAACTATTTCTCTTTTTTTCGCTGTTTTAGCCATATAAATACCTCTAAAAATTTATTGTTTTAAGCCTACTTTTTTCAAAAAGTTCTCATTATCATACCATTTTTTTTGAACTTTTACAATAAGCTTTAAATTGGTTTTTAATAAAAATAATTCAGAAATTCTCTTTCTTGCAACTATTCCTATACGCTTAATAGTATTAGCATCACGGCCTATTAACATTGCTTTATGATTTTCTGAATCTGTAACAATATCTGCATAAATTGTTAAAGAACTATCCTTTTCTATAACTTTACTAATCAAAACTTCACAACAATATGGTAATTCATCACTTAAATTTTGATAAATACTTTCTATGATTAATTCCTTAATAACATCTTTAGTATTTTTATCTGTTGTATATTCAGGATCAAAAAAATATGGGTGTTCTGGCAAATACTTGATAATCTCATCTAATAATTTAGTTTTATAAAATTTATTTTTTGAAGTATAAGGAATAATATTTGGAACTTTTTCTAAAGCATTAAACTCGCTTAATTTTGCTAATAGTTTTTCTGGTTCTATTAAATCAACCTTATTTAAAACCACTAAATGCTCTACTTTAGGCTTTAATTCTAAAAATTTTTTATACTCATCAATTTTATCAAAAACACTCATAACAAATAAAATCAAATCGCATTCATCTATACTTTTTTTTGCTGCCTCAATTAGCAACTGATTAAAGCTTTTATTACTTTCATGAAGGCCTGGGGTATCTACCAATACAATTTGATTTTCTTTATGCATTATGACTACATTCATTTTTCTTCTTGTAGCGTTTTCTTTATGTGATACTAGGCAAAGATTTTCGCCTAGTAATGAATTAACCATAGTGCTTTTTCCGGCATTTGTTCTGCCAATTACACTTACAAAACCACTTTTCATAAGATGTATCTTGCTATATCTTGATTTTCTATGATACTGCCTAATTTTTCATCAACTAATTTGGTATCAATTACGCAATCTTTACCTTGATATTTATCACACTCGTATGAAATATCTTCAACTAATTTTTCAATAACAGTATGTAAGCGTCTTGCACCTATATCTTCCATGCTCTCATTAGCTTGAGCTGCAATTTTAGCGATTTTTTTAATAGCATCATCTTCAAATACTAAATTAACACCTTCGGTTCCTAATAATGCTTTATATTGTTTTAAGAGTGAATTTTTTGGTCTTGTTAAAATCTCATATAATTCATCAGCTCCTAAACTATCAAGTTCTACTCTTAATGGAAATCTTCCTTGTAATTCAGGGATTAAATCACTTGGCTTACTTAAATGAAATGCACCTGCTGCAATAAATAATATATGATCGGTTTTTACATTACCTAATTTTGTATTTACAACACTACCTTCTACAATAGGTAATAAGTCTCTTTGAACACCTTCTTTGCTTGGATCTTGTCTATTTGAGCTACCACTACTTACTGCAACTTTATCAATCTCATCAATGAAAATAATGCCTTCATTTTGCACTCTTCTTAAAGCTTCATCTTTAATACTTTCATTATCTAATACGCTATCGGTTAATTCACTTTCTAAAACTTTTCTAGCATCTTTTATTTTTAGTTCTTTTTTGATTTTTTTATCAGCAATACCGATAACTTTTACCATTTCTTGCATACTAGCAAGCTCTGGTGGTAAATTTGGATTTGTTTCAAGTGAACGTTGAGTTACAAAAATCTCTATAACTCTATCTTCAAATTCTTTATTCCTTAAACGCTCTTTCATTTTCTCTAAGCTTGTTTCATATTCAGCTTGTTTTTCTTCACTCACGCCTTTTGGTAAAGGTGGTAATAATTTTTCTAAAATTTTATTTTCTACTAATTCGCTTAATTTTGTTTTGTTTTTTTCTAAATGTTCGTTTTTTACCAAGCTTAAAGCTGCATTTGCAAGATCTCTTACCATACTTTCAACATCACGACCAACAAAGCCAACTTCTGTATATTTACTAGCCTCTACTTTAATAAAAGGTAAGCCCATTAATTTCGCAATTCTTCTTGCAATTTCTGTTTTACCAACACCTGTGCTTCCTATCATTAAAATATTTTTAGGAACAACATCATCTTGCATAGCTTCATCAAGCTTTAATCTTCTATATCTATTCCTTAAAGCAATTGCTATAATTTTTTTAGCTTTTTCTTGACCTATTACATATTCATCTAAAAATTCAACTATTTCTTTAGGTAACATCTGCATCATTAATCCCTTAATTCATAAGTAGTTATATTAGTATTTGTATAAATACAAATCTCTCCTGCTATTTTAAGACTTTCTTTAACTAGACTTAATTCATCAAGATTTGCATGATTGTGTAATGCTCTTGCAGCACTAAGCGCATAAGCTCCGCCACTTCCGATAGCACAAATACATTCATCTTGCGGAACAACAACATCACCTGTCCCACTTAATAAAAATATTTGTTTTCTATTTAAAACTATCATCATAGCTTCAAGTTTTCTTAAATATTTATCTTTTCTCCATTCTTTAGAAAACTCAATAACAGCTCTTTCTAAATCACCTTTTTTGCTTTCAAGCATTTTTTCAAACATATCAAATAAAGTAAAAGCATCAGCAGTGCTTCCTGCAAATCCTGCTAATACTTTTCCTTCATAAAGCTTTCTAAGTTTTACAGCATTACCTTTTAAAACGGTGTTACCAAAGGTAACTTGTCCATCTCCACCAATAACTGAAGCCTCTTTGCCTTTATAAGCTAATATCGTTGTAGCGTGAAACATTAAGCACCTTTAACTACTACAACAAATTCAGCAACAATGCCATGACCTAATTTCGCACTAACTTTATATTCGCCTTCTGCTTTTATTGAATAATCTTGTATGCTTTTTTTATCAAGCTCTAGATTATATTGCTCTTTAATAGCTTGTGAAATTTCATCTTTTGTAACTCCACCAAACAATGCTCCATTAGCTCCTAATTGTTTTTTAACGATTACTTTTTTATCAGCTAAACTCTCTTTTAATTTATTCATTAATTCAAGTTCGTATCTGTCTTGCTCTTCTTTTTTCTTTACATCGCTTGCATGTTTTCTTAAAACTTCTGTGCTAGCAACTTTTGCAAAACCTTTACCGATTAAGAAATTTTGTCCATATCCATCTTTTACTTCTTTTACTTCTCCAGCTTTTCCTAAGCCTTTTACATCTTTAATTAATAGTACTTTCATTAATTCTCCTTTGATAATAATGTAGATTGTAATAAAAAAAGGTATTTTTTAACAAATTTATATAAGTTTTTATAGAATTTATTTTTCAAATTCCTATTTCAAATTCTTTTTGATATTCTATTAAATAGTATAAATAATAAAAACATTAAGCTAAAATTAACTTAATTATTCTTTATTATCCTTTTGATAATTTTCTACAGCTTTATTCCACATTAGCTTATATTTACGCTTTAAATACTCTATCTCTTCTCTAGCGTCTTTTAATTCAGCATTTAAAGTATCAATTATTTTTCTATCTTCATCATAAAGTTCTTGCATAGAATAAAGTGCTTCTTTTAAAAAAGCATTTTCTCCCCTTAAAACATCTAGCGTTTCATCTTTTGCATCTAATACTTTTTCGTGAAGATTTAAAATAGTTCCGATAGTTTTTTCTATAAAATTACCGGCTGGCGTATTTGCAATATCTTGAACTTCAATGTTTTTATCCTTAACAGGAACAATAGCAAAAGTTCCTGCATTTGCTTCAATTAAAAGTCTATCGTTTTCATATTTATGTTTTAAAGAACCACTTTTAACCATAGCCATTACAACTTCTTCATTTAAATGAACTAATTTACAAAATTCACTAAGTTCAAGATATGTTTGCATTTTTATCCTTTATGCTCTTAAAAAACTAAACTCTGGTAATAAAGATGGACTTAAAATCTCATTTACATTACCGCTGTGTAATTCAATAAATTCTTTTTTATTTTCATTTATAAGTTTTTTAAACTTACAAAAATATTTATCATCACGCTTATAAATTTCGCCTATTTCATTGCTAACAAACTCAATTTTTGCATTTAAAGGTGCAAAAATTTCATACTCAAAACCTGTTTTAATAACACCTTTACTAGCAATGCTCTTACCATTTTCGCTAAATCCATGAACTTGCATTGTTCCTTGCATTATAGAAGTTTCATGATTTTGGGTATCTTCTTTTTCATAAGGTCTTGCCATTAAATATCCATCTGTAAAACCACGAGATTTTAAGGTATTTAATTCATCATCATATTTTTTAGCATCAAATTGATTATTTAAAGTATCAAGAACTGCTTGTTTATAAGTTCTAGTAGCACATGCTACATAATACTCACTTTTAGTTCTTCCTTCAATTTTAAAAGCATTTATGGCATTTTTTTCCATAATTTTATCTATATAATTAGCTAATTTTAAATCTTTTGAATTAAAAATATGAGTTCCTAAATCATCTTCTACGACTCTAAATAAAGCATTATTTTCTGGGTTTTTTGCATACAATTCATAAGGAAATCTACAATCATTCGCACAAGCTCCTAGATTTGAGCGTCTGCCACTTTGAACTGCTGAGATTAAACATCTCCCACTATAAGCAAAACACATAGAGCCATGAACAAAAGCTTCTATTTCAATATCTGCATTTTTTGCTATATCACAAGCATCTTTTAAGCCTAATTCTCTAGCAATTACAACTCTTTTTGCTCCTAATTCTTTATAAACTAAAGCATCTTCATAGTTTAAAATATTTGCTTGAGTGCTTACATGTATAGGAATATTTGGTGCAATTTCTCTTGCTAATTTCATCGCACCTATACTAGCAATTATTAAAGCATCTGGCTTTAATTCAGCAAGCAATGCTAAATGTCTTTTTAGCCCTTCAATTTGTGCACTTACATGAAAACCATTCACAGTTGCATAAACTTGCACACCCCTATCATGAGCATACTTAATACCTTCTGCAAAGCTAGTTTCATCAAATTCTTTAGCAGCACGAGAACGCAAAGAAAATGATGAAAGCCCTGCATAAACAGCATCAGCACCATAATTTACAGCAATTTTTAATTTTTTTAAATTACCTGCTGGAGCAATTATTTGTGGTCTTATCATTATTTTTTACCTAACGATGCAATTAATGCTTCAATATCATCGTTTGTTACTAAATCAGCCGTACTATCACCTTCAATATGAACAGCACTGCTAACTCTCTTCTCATCATCAATTCTACCTTCAAACAAGCTATTCATATATTTAGACAATGCTCTCATAACATTTATAACACGCTCGATCTTTTGTCTATGAATATCTTGATATTGCATAGCATCCATTGCCATCATAGCTTCATCTTGACCCATAGCTAAATTATCTAACGCTTCATCAATGCTTGATAATTGATTTTTACAATCTTCTAAAGCTTCGCTAAATTTATTAACATTAGGAAACTTCTCATTTAAAGTAGTAAATAAATCAACTTGATTTTGAACTGACTTTTTAAATGTTTTTATAATTTTTTCAGCAGTTGCAAAATAATCCATCATTGTTTCAATTTTTTCAAGTAGCTCAGTAGCTTTTACTTCGCTATCACGAGTAACATCATCTAATTGATTTACAACTTTGTGATCTTCTGTTGGTGGTGGTGGCGGCCATGATTTTCTTGAATCTGGTCTATATGATTTATATTCTTCTTCTAAAGCTAAATCTTCATCTTCTATCTTTACTTCTTCTTGGATTTCATTAGCTTTTGGTTCATCAATGATTTCATCATCAAAATCATCAAGACCCCCCGCCATTAAAGCGTCTAATTCTTCTTGCGTCATTATTTTCTTCCTTAAAATAATACTTAATTAAAAAATATTAGTTAAAATCATAGCCTAACAAATCTAACTTAAGGTTAAAAAAATGGCTAAATTTGTAAATAATGTTACCGAATTCTTTGATTTTTGTATAAGCAATGAAATTAAGTTTGTAGATTTTAGATTTACTTCTCTTGATGGCACTTGGAATCATCATACCTATACAATGAAAAGCGTAGATGAAGATGTTCTTAAAAACGGAATACCTTTTGATGCAAGTTCATATAAAGGTTGGCAGCCTATTGAAAAAAGTGATATGATACTAATTCCTGATGTTACAACAACTTTTATCGACCCATTTACAAGTGATAATACTGTTATTGTAATTTGTGATATTTTTGATGTTTATAAAAATGATTTTTATGAAAAATGCCCTAGAACAATAGCAAAAAGAACACTAAAAATGCTAGATGAAAGCGGTATCGCTGATAAAGCTTATTTTGGAGCTGAGAATGAGTTTTTCATCTTTGATGATGTAAAGATTGTTGATACTATGAATCATTCTATGTATTTAATAGATACAGAAGAAGGCGAATGGAACGACGCAAAACACTACGATGATGCGTATAATACAGGTCATCGCCCTAGAAGAAAAGGCGGTTATACTCCAGTGCCACCAGTAGATAGTATGCAAGATTTAAGAGCTGAGATGGTTCAAGTATTAGAAAGAGTTGGGCTTGAATGCTTCGTTCATCATCACGAAAACGCACAAGGTCAAGGCGAAATCGGAGTTAAGTTTAATACCTTAGTAGAAGCTGCTGATAATGTACAAATCTATAAATATGTTGTAAAAATGGTAGCTCATCTAAATGGTAAAACAGCTACGTTTATGCCAAAACCACTTCATCTTGATAATGGTAGCGGAATGCATGTTCATATGAGTTTGTTTAAAAATGGCAAAAACTTATTTTATGATAAAAGCGGCTATGCGGGACTTAGCAAAACTGCAATCCATTATATAGGCGGAGTTTTAAGACATGCAAGAAGTGTAACAGCATTTACAAATCCTACTACAAATTCTTATAAGAGATTAATACCAGGCTTTGAAGCTCCATCAATTCTAACCTACTCTTGTCAAAATCGCTCTGCAAGTTGTAGGGTTCCTTATGGAATTAATGAAAAAAGCGCAAGAGTTGAAATGCGTTTCCCTGATAGCTCTAGCAATGTATATTTGGCATTTTCATCAATGCTTTTAGCTGGTCTTGATGGGATTAAAAATGAGCTTACAGCAGCAGGTCCTATGGATGAAAACTTATTTAAACTAAGCCTTGATGAGATTAGAGAAAAAGGCATAGAGCAATTACCACACACTTTAAGGGGTGCTTTAGAAAGCCTTATTCGTGATAATGCTTACTTAAAACCTGCATTTACTGATGTTTGCATACAAGATTATCAACATATGAAGTTTAAAAATCAAGTTTGGCCAGTAGAACAACGCCCTACTGCTTATGAGTTTAAGACAACTTATTCTTGCTAATTTTTATAATTCCTATTTCAAATTCCAAAAAATTATGAAATAGGAATTTCAATTTTGTTATAATTTGTAGCTTTTAATCTTTAAATATTAATTCAAAAATTTTCCCAACAATTGCAAGCATAATAAGCCCTATAAAAATCAAAAGCTAAAAACCATACATAAACTAATATTTAAGTTTTTCCTGTCTTAGCAAAAAAACAAAGTCTTAATCATATCCATGCAAAAAGAATTTGAAATTCCTATTTCAAATTCTTTTGCTTAATTTTACAAATTTCATTACCTATTCATCATCTTCATCATAAAAATCAGGCGCTTCAAACATTCCAGTTATATTAATTAAACTTGAAGTATCAAAATCAAAATCTTGATTAAATTTTTCACAACCATTGAACATATAACTCATATTAGTTACTTTTGAAGTATTAAATTTTAAAGCTTGATTAAAATTAACACAATCTTGAAACATATGACTCATATCAATTACGTTTGTAGTATCAAAGCTTAATGGTTGATTGAAGTTAAAACAATATTTAAACATACTACTCATATCTGTAACTTGTGAAGTATCAAAGTTTAATAGTTTATTAAAACGACTACATTCTTTAAACATAGCACTCATATCAATTACATTTGAAGTATTAAAATTTAATGGTTGATTAAATACTTCACATTCAAAAAACATACGACTCATATATTTAACATTTGAAGTATCAAAGTTTAATAGTTTATTAAAACGACTACATTCTTTAAACATAGCACTCATATCAATTACATTTGAAGTATCAAAGTTTAATGATTGATTGAAGTAATAACAACCTTCAAACATATTACACATATTAGTTACATTCAAAGTATTAAAACTTAATGGTTGATTAAAGCTAGAACAACTTTCAAACATAAAGCTCATATTTGTAACTTTTGAAGTATCGAAGTTTAATGGTTGGTTGAAACTACGACAATGACTAAACATATAGCTCATATCGGTTACTTTTGAAGTATCAATATTTAATGGTTGATTAAAATCGTAGCAATTTTCAAACATATGGCTCATATTAGTTACACTTGAAGTATCAAAGCTCAAAGCTTCATTAAAATATTCACACCATTCAAACATATGGCTCATATTAGTTACATTACTTGTATCCCATTCGTTTATCCCACTAAAATCTTTTCGTTTAGTTAAATAAAAAAGCTCACTCATATCAGTAATTAAACTCGTATCAATATCACCTAGATAAATAGTCTTATTTTTTACTAACTCTTGTAATTCTTCTTTTGTGGTAGGCTTATATTTTTTCATAAAATCTCCTTTAATTTTGCTAAAGCTATATCAAATGCATTAGCTCTTTTTCTATCATAACAAACACTATTTTTACATTTAGGACATTTAGATGGTGGTAAATCATTTGCACTTAGACAATCGCTTTTATGAATTATCACCACTGAATACCCACAATCTTTACAAATAAACTTGCTTGGCTTCGGTGCTATTGGCATAATTTCTCCTTTAAAGAATTTGAAATTCCTATTTCAAATTCTTTTTGTTTTTTATTTTTTCTTAGAATCAAAAAAGGCTTTCTTGAATTTATCAACCATAGCTATGCCAGCATCAATAACATTTATTATCTTCACGCCGTTTTCAACAACAAAATCAACTGCTTTTCCAACACCATCGCATAAGTTATCCCAAAAGCTTTTTTCTATCTTTTCATCAGCTAAAGCTTTGTAATCTTTTGTGGTGTTATCTGTTTGATTATAAGTCTGATTATTTGTTTGATTTCTTGATGAATTAAAATTATTTGTATTAGGCTTTACTTTTTCGTTGCTTTTCCAGTTGTTTTTATTTTCGTTTATCTTACCTTTAAATACTGCTCTTTTTTTGCTGGGAGTATAATCAACGATGAAGTTAAGTAATTTTCCTAAATTATATGGGTTTTCTTGAATGCCATTTCTGCTCTTGCCTGATGAATAATATATAGGCTCAATCCTTACGCTAGTTGTCTCATATATCCTATCACTAATTATTTTTACACTTTCATCAAGATATTTTATAAGCTCTTCTTCTGGATAAGGACTATCACCCTTCACCCAAAAATCTCCTTCTAAAGCTTGATCACACTTATTAAGTGCTATTAATATTCTATCTTTTGCGTTTTCTCCTAAGGCAGGGATTATTACATTAGTAATTAGATGATAAGTAGTGCCTAAATCACGAGTTTTTGCATCTACAATAACTAAAACTAAATCTATTAAAGCATTTCCTTTACTATCTTTTTCGTGAAGCTTTTTATTGATTTTTGCAATATGCTCACTATCTTTTATCCCATCTCCTAAGCCTGGACTATCCCATAAAACAAGGTTTCTTCCTATTTCGTATTTTTTAATCTCCATTGTTTGTGGTTTGCTAGTAGTGCCGATTTCGCTAAATTCTTGTTTGTATTCATCACCCATATTAAAAAGCGAATTAATAGTAGAGCTTTTGCCAACTCCTGTTCCGCCTGTAATTAATATATTTAGCTTTGTGTTTGCTAGTTTTTTGATATTTAGCTTTAGCTTATTTTTATCTTCTTCATCTAAATCTGATTTGTTTAACAACTCATCTAATTCTGCATACTCTTCTTTAGATTCTTCTTGTTCTTTATAGTATTTCATAACTTCTGTTATATTAGACATATCAGGTATTAATGCTGTTGAAGTTGGTTTTTGATAGTTTAAAATATCTTTTGATTTAAAGCTGATATGATATATTTCTTCAATTAAAGCAGCTAATTTCATTCTGTTTTCTAAATCAAAATCTAAATCTTTTAATAAAATGTCTAAATATTCCTTAGGGCATGTAGAATACATGAAATTAGCAAAAATTGTTGGTTTGCTTTTTTTCTTTAACAAAATTTAAAATATTTTCTTTTAATATCTTTCTTTTACTATCTTCTAGTTCTGTGAATTCTTTTAATATTCTTTTGATTTCCATTTTTTATCCTTTTTATTTTTTTATTTTTAATTTTTAAATATTTATGATTAGATAAAAAATGCTTTCTAAGTTCCTTTAAAAATAGATGAAGGTTTTTGAGTATATTCTAAAGAGTTATACCCCCCCCCATAAGAGAAATATAGCTTTCATTTATTCTCCTTTCTTAATTTTTCTTGATTATAACACATTGAATATCAAAATTCTGTCCATATAAAAGTTTTTAAAAATATTTTTTAAATTCCTATTTCAAATTCCACGAAAATTTTAAAGAATTTGAAATAGGAATTTGGCTTTTAATTTTTAAGTTTTTATGTAGGTTGTGTGATTTGTTTTAAGAAGATTTAGGAATTTCAATTAAGAAATTCCTAAAAAGTAAGGATTAAATCCTAATTAGACTAGTTTGTTTGTTTTTTACTCTACTTCAGCATCTACTGCGTCGTCTTTTTCGCTCTTTTTAGCGTCTTTATTTTCATCTTTTTTGTAAAGATTTTCAGCTAATTTATGACTTGCATCACTTAACTTTTTCATTTTTTCATCAATTTGAGCTTTAGTTGCGTTTTCGTTATTAATCACATCATTTAGCTCATTTATAGCGCCTTCAATCTCTTGTTTAGTAGCAGCTTCTACTTTATCACCTAATTCTCCTAAGCTCTTTTGAACTTGATGAACTAAGCTTTGAGCTTGGTTTTTAGCATCTACTACTTCTCTTCTTTGTTTATCAGCTTCTTTGTTTTTCTCAGCTTCATTTATCATATTTTTAATTTCTTCATCACTTAATCCGCTTGAACCTGTGATTGTAATGTTTTGAGCTTTACCACTTGCTTTATCTAAAGCACTTACTGTTAAAATACCATTCGCATCAATATCAAATGTTACTTCAATTTGTGGCACACCTCTTGGAGCTGCTGGAATTCCTTCAAGGTTGAAATTACCAAGTGATTTATTATCACGGCTAAACTCACGCTCACCTTGTAAAACATTGATTGTAACTGCACTTTGATTATCTTCTGCAGTTGAGAAAGTTTGACTTTTCTTAGTTGGAATTGTCGCACCCTTTTCAATAATTTTACTCATAACTCCACCTAAAGTCTCAATTCCAAGGCTAAGTGGTGTAACATCAAGTAAAAGCACATCTTTTACATCACCTTGAATAATTCCTGCTTGAGTAGCAGCTCCCATTGCAACAACTTCATCAGGATTTACGCTCTTATTTAGTTCTTTTCCGAATACTTTTTTAACTTCTTCTTGAACTAAAGGAACACGAGTTGAACCACCTACCATTACAACTTCTTTAATTTCGTTTTTGCTAATTCCTGCTTCACTTATAACTTCATTAATTTTTTTGATAGTTTCAGCCACAAGCGAATCAATCATTCCTTCAAATTGAGCTTTTGTAATAGTTTTTACAAGGTGTTTTGGACCTGTTGCATCTGCTGTAATGAATGGTAAATTCACTTCAGTTTGGTTTGTGCTTGAAAGCTCTTTTTTAGCATTTTCTGCAGCTTCTTTTAATCTTTGTAAAGCCATTTTGTCGTTTCTTAAATCAATACCTTGCTCGTTTTTAAACTCAGTTGCAAGATAATCAATTAATTTATTATCAAAATCATCTCCACCTAAGAAAGCATTACCACCAGTTGCAAGAACCTCAACTACGCCATCACCAGTCTCAAGAATTGTAACGTCAAATGTTCCACCACCTAGGTCATATACTGCGATTTTTTCAGCACTTACTTTATCAAGACCATAAGCTAGAGCTGCTGCTGTTGGCTCGTTTATAATTCTTAATACATTAAGACCTGCGATTTGTCCTGCTTCTTTAGTCGCTTTTCTTTGAGCGTCGTTAAAATATGCAGGAACAGTAATAACTGCATCAGTTACAGGTGTTCCTAAATAACTTTCAGCATCTTCTTTAAGTTTCATTAAAACTTTTGAAGAAATTTCTTGTGGAGTATAAACATTACCTGCAATCTCAATAGCGCAAGCACCATTTCTATCAACTATTTTATAAGGTAAATGCTTTGCTGCTTCTTTTGCATTTTCTTCATTCATCATAAGACCCATAATTCTTTTGATTGAATAAATTGTCTTTTCTGGGTTTGCTACTGCTTGACGCTTAGCACTATCTCCAACTAAAATTTCACCTTTATCTGTAAATGCAACAATTGATGGAGTTGTGTTTTTTCCTTCTTTGTTTGGAATTACTTTCTTTTCTCCACGCTCAAAAACTGCCACACATGAGTTTGTTGTTCCTAAATCTATACCTATTGCTTTTCCCATAATATTCTCCTTTTATTTTGATACGCTAACTTTGCTAGCTCTTATAATTCTTTCGTTTAATATATAGCCTTTTTGAAACATAGCTGCAACGCAATTTGGCTCTAAATCAGATTCTACATGCATCATTGCTTCGTGATAATTTGGGTTAAATTCATCTCCAACATTAGCTACGATTTCAGCAATTCCATGTTTTGCTAAAATGTTTTTAAACAAACTTAAAGTATTTTCAATACCTTGCTTAAGTTGCTTTGAAAACTCATCATCTGCTTCAAAATTGCAAGCATTTTCTAAAGCATCTAAAACAGGAATTAAATCCTTTAATAATCCTTCTTGTGCATAAAGCACAGCACTTTGCTTATCTTTTTCTAAGCGTTTTTTATAATTATCAAAATCCGCATTTGCTCTAAGATAAGCGTCTTTTAATTTCGCAACTTCTTCATTTGCCTTATCAAGCTCTGCTTTTAAAGCAATTTCTTCATTGCTTAATTCGTTTTGTTCGCAAGCACAATCTTCATTGCATTCGCAAACTTCTTCGTTATTTTCTACAATTTCTTCTTGCGTGGCTTTTTCGCTCATATTGCCTCCCTTAACTGATTTAAAACATTTTCATAATCTGTAAAAATACTACCTGCTAATACAAGAGTGCTTTTATTTTGTTTAAAATTACAATCAATTTTAACTCCCATATATTCAGGTAAAAATAACTCATCATAAATTAAACTACTTGTAAAATAATCAAGCAATTTCGCATTCATAATAGAGCTAAATGAAGAAAGTTTTACAATACTTGCAAAAATCTTTTCTCCACAAATAAATTTAATTTTGTTTTTAAAAGCATTTTCTATTTCATCTAAAATATTTAAAAGATTTAGCCTATATAAAATAGTTTTAATATCATTAATTTCATATCCTTTTATTTGGTTAAATAAAACATTTAACTCATCATTAAAATTAATTAAAACTTGCTTTTGGCTAAAGTCTAAAATAATAAATCTATTATCAATATTCAAAACTTCATTTAAAAACACTTTATTATTATCAACCACAAGACAAAATAAATCATTTTCACTAGCAACTTTTAAAAGCTCTAAACTTGAATTAATTTCTAGCTCAGTATTAAAAGTATAGTTAAAAAACTGATGCCAATAATACTTCATAGCTTTTTGAGTAGGAATTCTTCCACCGCTTGCATGAAGTTTAGAAATATAACCATCACTATCAAGTTGTTTAAAATAAACCCTAATAGTGCTAGCAGGAACATTCAAACTATCTTGCAATAACATAGAGCCGATAGGATTTTGCTCGTTTAAGTAAGCTTTAATCATTTGCTCTAGTATATAATCAGTTTTCTTACTCATTGTCACTCTTGCCTTAAAATTGATAAGCGAATTATATCACTTGAGTTGTTAACTATCAAGTAACCATTTAGCCACTTACACTCAACTTTCTTAAATAAAATTATTTATAGTAAAAATTATTGTATATTTTATACATTATTTTGTATTAAAAAGATAATTTTAAGTATTATTAAAAATATTTTTAGTATTTTTTATATTTTTTCTCAAATATTAACTTCGTTTTAGCGAAGTTTAATTTTTCATATCGTATAATTTATAAATGTTAGAGACGAACGATATATTTAATTTATTACATAATGCGATTGAAAGTAAAGAAAATGGGAAAAAAATCTCATTACAAGCAATGTCGCAGCGTTTAGGATTACCTATGCGAACATATCAGGATTGGCGTTTAGGCAATTCTAAACCGCAAGCAGTAAAGGCTGTATTTACTATGCTTTGTGAATTAGATGATGATGAGCTATTGTTTTTAATGTCTCGTATAAGAAAACAAATAAAGGATTAAAGGTGATAACTGAAAAGGAAAGAATTGAGCTTGATATGATATTTAATAGCATAAGAACAAGCAAAAAAAATATGATTAAAAGATATTTTAAAAACTTTTATAAAAAATTTTTATTCACTCGCAAAAAACAATATAACCATCAATATAGCTAATGTCCTATCTTTTATAAATAGGACTTTTTCTTCTATCATAAATTATTATTAATAGCAAAATACCTAAAGAAGTAAATAGTTCGCTTAAAGGCTTTATAACACCTTCGCTACTTGCAAAATAACTATGTGCAAACTCTATAAAATAATGAAATATCAAAGGCATTGACAATAAAAGCAAATAAATACTTCTAAGCCTTATGCAAACTGAAATTATAAGTAAAATCAAAAAAGAAACTAAAATATAAAAAATATCTATCAATTCATAAAGAAGTAACGAGCAAGTAAGATATAAAATAATGCTAAAAAAATAATGCATATTTTCTTTAGCAATTACAAATAACAATATAGATATAAAAACAAACGCTATTAAACAAATAAAGAAAAGTTCATTAGATTGACTAACAAAACTTAAAGCAAAAAATATGCAAAATACAAATATAAACGCATAAAACAAAGCTTTGAAAAAGTCTTCTAATTCACAAGCAAGATTGATTTTATCTTTATCAATTAATAAGTTAAATAAAACCACTATAAAAGATGGAATAAATACCACTAAAAAAATAATTTGAATTCCTGCAAAAGGAATTAATAAAAATATATCATCATAGACTGCTTTTTCATCTATAAATACACGAAACATTTTAGTGATATTATCAGGTTTTATAAGCAAGTATAAAGCAAAAAATAAATAATAATAAATATTTAATTTTTTAATAGAAAAAGAAAAAGCTATGAAAGATTTTTCATTTGATTTAATCTCACTTATTAGCCAATTTAAAAAAATCTTCATAACTATCCTTTATTATAAATATTCTTTAATCAAATTCCTATTTCAAATTCCTTTAAAAATTTGCGGAATTTGAAATAGGAATTAGCTTTAAAATATAATCTTTACACTACAAAAGCTCTTCAAGTATTTCTTCTCTTACATAAATTGTGCATTCTTCTTTTTCAGTCCAAAATCCATTAACTCCATAGACTTTTAAAATATCTCTTAGCAATTCTATGATTTCTTTTTCATTTAATATTTTATTGTTTTTTATAGATAGTATTTTCCAAACTATATCATATAAAGTTCCATTTATTTTTATACGAAAATCTCGGTCTAAAATAATTTTTATTACTTCGCCTTTGTAATACAATACCCACAATGACTTATCAAGTTTAGCATAGTCTAGCTCAGGGTCATCAAAATACATACAATTCATAAACCAGCAGTCTAATTCTTCATCTATTACAATGCGTTCTTCAAAAGGAAATTTACGATATTGTCTGAGATACCAATCATTAGAATATCTAATACAAATATCTACAAAAGAATATTTTTTATCTAATCTATCATCAATAATTGCATTTTTAAAAGCCATTTGCTTGCCCCATTTTTAACCCAAATTCCTAATTCAAATTCTTATCTAAAAATCTGAAATGTAAAGAACTCTGAAGTATATTCATCATTCATTTTTTCATATTGTGCTATGGCTGATTCGTAATTTTTCGCTTCATGATATAAAAGAGCTAAAGCCAATCTTGATTCAAGATTATTAGGGTTATTTACACGAGATAATTCAAGTAAAGCAATGGCTGAATTATTATGACCTGCACCAATAGCTGCAACACTTGCTAAAAATAAAGTATCCGAATCATTAATATCATAATCATCTATAAGACTATTGTAAAGTGCGAAACTTTCTTCAAATTCATTTGCGTAAATATCAATATAAGCTAAAGCTTTTAATGCTCCTAAATCTTCGTTAGTTTTTAGGTATTTTTTTAATTTTTCTCTTTCTTGCTGTAAAAGACCTGAGATTTGCATTAATTTTACATAGTTATATCCTACGATTTTTGCACCGCCAAAAAGTGAGCGATAATCAAGCTTTTTATTTAAAAAATACATTTGAACATCTTTTGCATAAGCTTTAACATCTTTTTGATTATTTTTAAGCGAGAAATAAAGTATATTAGCGATTATATCATCATTACTCAAATCTATTAAAAGCTTTGATCTATCAATCATTTTTTCATACTCACCTTGAATATAATATCCTAAAATTTCAAGGCTAATATTGCTTATATTATTTACATTATCTTGCTTTAAAAAAGCTTGCATGTTTACATAATCTCTTCTTTTAAGTGATAAAAGTGCTAGATAATAATTTTTGTCTTTTTCATCTTCAATATAATTTAAATTATATTGCAAGTCTTGCTCAAACTTTACTACATCATCATATAGCAAATCAGAACAAAATAAAGCGTAAATCCCAGCTCTTAAATTCTTTGGATCAAGATGATAACTTGCCAAAAAGTGTTTTTTTGCTAAGTCATATTTTCCTAAAAGTGCATAAGCTAATCCTAAATCATATTGCAAAATGCTATGCTGTGGATATTCTTTTACTAATTCACTTAATAGCTCACTTGCACTTTTTACATCATAATTAAAGGCATAATTTAAAGCCTTTGTGATTTTTATATTTATTCTTGATAATGTTTGGCTATTTTTAAGATATGTTGAGCTTTTGCCTAAATCATCTAAATAAATATTTACATTTGCTTTATTTATCATTTTCGTTGCACTACTTGCATCAAAAACCTTAAAAGGTGAAAAATAAAAAATCAAATCATATTTTTGTTTTTTTGAATCTATAAACTTTTTTTCATAAGTATTTTGCGCGTAGTTAATATCAAATATTCTATCATCAATAGTAGTTTTTAAATTATAGCTTGACTTAAGCCATTCAGCATCGCTTTTTTCTAATTCTTTTAATAGTTTTGCTGCTTCTTGGTATTCAGCTAATTTTATATCAACTAAAGCTAAAGCTAGTTTAGTTTCTTTTGGCTTTATTCTTTTTTCTAAGGCATTTTTTAAATAAAATCTAGCTTTGTTATATTCTGCATTTCTTGCATGTAATAAGCCTAAAGATAAATTTTTATCATAAGAATCTTGAAAATTTAATTCTTTTATAGCTTCTGAACTTTTATTAAATGAGCTTAAAATTTTTGCTCTTAAATATTTTGCATCATTTTGATATAAAGGATGAATTTGTTTATCTAAAGCTTGTAAAGCTTCAGGATAAAAACCTTTATAATAATTTACTAAGCCAAGATAATAATAATAAAGGCTTGAGTTTTTTTCGCTACTTAAATAAGAATATGCTAAATCTATATAATAATTAAACTCTTTTGTTTTTTCTAATTTTAAAGCACAAACAGCTGCATTTAATGCTGCTACTGTGTTATTTTCGTTATTTTCTAAAGCTTTTTGAAAACTCTCTAAAGCCTCTTTATAATTTAATTGTTTCATTCTAGAAACACCTAAATTATAATGAGAAAAACTTTCGTTGTATTTAGCTATGTTTTCATATATTTTTAAAGCTTCGTTTTTATTGCCATTTTCATATAAAGCATTAGCTTTTGCTACCATTAAATCTAATTTTTGGCTTTTAAATTGTTGTATGCTTATTTTTGGCTCTATTAATTCATTTTGCTCTACTTTAATTTCTTGTGTATCATCTTTTGTAAAAATTAAAAACAATAAAACAGCAAGTAATATAATAATCAGCAAAACAAGTCCAGCAATTAATATTATGCTTTTTTTACTGAACTTACTTTGCTTAACTGGAAGAGTGTTTTCTTCTTCTATTACTATTACTTGCTCGTTAGCCATAATCTATCTTACATATATTTTTGTAAAACTTCAGGAATTGCTATGCTTCCGTCTTCTCTTTGATAATTTTCCATAATAGCTACTAAAGTTCTTCCAACTGCTAAGCTTGAGCCATTTAGCGTATGAGCTAATTTGTTTTTACCATTTTCATCTTTATATCTTATTTTTGCTCTGCGTGCTTGAAAATCATAGCAATTACTAACCGAGCTAATTTCTCTATATTTTCCTTGAGCTGGAAGCCATACTTCTAAATCAACGGTTTTTCCTGCACTAAAGCCTAAATCCCCACTACAAAGCATTAAATGTCTATGAGCTAAACCTAAACTTGTTAATAAATCACTAGCGCAACTAAGCATATCTTCAAAAACCTTATCACTATCTTCTTGAGTACTAATGCTTACAAGTTCAACTTTTCCGAATTGATGTTGGCGGATAATTCCTCTTGTATCACGCCCTGCACTTCCTGCTTCTTTTCTAAAGCAAGGAGAATAGCAAGTCATTTTTATAGGTAATTCATTTAAAGGTATTATTTCATCATTATATAAGTTTGTTACGCTAACTTCACTTGTAGGAATTAAATATAATTCTTCATCTTCAATCTTAAATAAATCTTCTTTAAATTTAGGCAATTGTCCTGTGCCAAACATAGTATTAGCATTTACTATATAAGGAGTATTTACGAACTCAAATCCTCTTGAGCGGTTAAAATCTATCATATAATTATACAAAGCTCTCTCAAGTCTTGCACCTTCGCCACGCAAAGCTACAAAACGACTTTTAGCAACTTTAACCCCACGCTCAAAGTCAAGCCAACCAAGTGCTACACCTAAATCGTGATGATCTTTTGGAGTGAAATTAAATGTTGGAGGGGTTAAAACTCTTTTAATTTCCACATTCTCATCTTCATCATTTCCAATAGGCACACAATCAGCTATTAAGTTTGGAATATTTGCTGCGATTTCATTTAATTTTGTTTCGCTTATGCTTACTTTTTCGCTTAATTCTGCGATTTTTTTCTTATTTTCTTCTAAAGATTTTTTAAGTTCGCTTATATCTTCGCCTGATTTTGCTTTAAGTCCCATTTCTTTTGAGAATTTATTTTGAAAGCTTTGTGCGTTTTCTAATTCTATTTTTATACTTTTTGTTTCATTATA